>JAEXAH010000143.1 GCA_023458315.1 Pseudomonadota bacterium | reverse complement strand
GCCTCGGGGTCGCGCAGGTCCAGGATCTTGGCGCCCAGGGCGCGGGCCATGCTGGGGCTCATATCGGCATAGGTGGGCACCAGCGGCACCTGCCATTCATGCAACAGGTGGGTCTTGATGGCGTCGTACAATTCATCCGCCCGCGACCGGGTCGGGCGGGTGGCGACGGCGGGCCGCGCCGCCTTGCCGTCGCCCAGAACCGATACCAGCCGGTGCACCACCCCCTTGGCCGGAATCTGTGCCCGCAGGCGGTTTTCCACCAGGGCGTGGTGGCCGGGCACCCCCAGCTTGCGGCGGAAATAGCGTTTGGCGGCGGTGCGCACCACCATGGCCACCACCTGGTCCAAGGTGCGGCCGCAGCTCATCTCGGTGCTGTCGTCGCCGACCGGGCGGCGCTGCGCGTCCACCAGCACGGCGGCGAAGCTGTCGCGCTGGGCGCGAAAGGCGGTGAAACAGCGTTGCAGCAGGCCGATATCGTCCAGGGTGCGTTCGTAGACCTTGTCCGGCGGCAGGCTGCGCAATTCGGGCACGAACCGCGCCAAAATCTCCGCCACCGGCCCCTGCAAGGATTCGTTGACCTTGCGGACCGCCGTCCCGCCATCGACACCGGATGCTCCGGCCACCAGACCCGTCATCGCCAACGCCCCCCGCGCCGATTGCGACAATTTTATTGAAATTGTTTCTAAGTCATTGTTTCAAAACAATTTCGGTGGCGCATCTAAGCGGAAATACGGATAGGTCGCAACCATCCGTTGGGGGATGACCAAAAGCCATGCCCCCGCCCCGGGGAAACGGGACGGGGGCATGGCGACACGATGGGTCACGCCTTGGGGCAGAACAATCCGGCGGGCGACAGGGTGAAGATCTCGCAGCCGGTGGCGGTGACGCCGATGGAATGCTCGAACTGCGCCGACAGCGACTTGTCCCTGGTGACGGCGGTCCAGCCGTCGTCCAGGATCTTGGTTTCGGCCTTGCCGGAATTGACCATGGGCTCGATGGTGAAGAACATGCCTTCCTTCAGCACGATGCCGTGGCCGGGCTTGCCGAAATGCATGACGTTGGGCGGTTCGTGGAAGATGCGGCCCAGGCCGTGGCCGCAGAATTCGCGCACCACGGAAAAGCGTTGCTTTTCCACATAGGACTGGATGGCCCAGCCGATGTCGCCCAGGGTGGCGCCGGGGCGCACGACCTCGATGGCGCGCATCAGCGCCTCGTGGGTGACGTCCACCAGCTTTCTGGCCTTCACGCCGACCTTGCCCACATAGTACATGCGGCTGGAATCGCCGTGCCAGCCATCGACGATGGGGGTGACGTCGATGTTGACGATGTCGCCGTCCTCCAGCTTCTTGTCACCGGGGATGCCGTGGCAGACCACATGGTTGACCGAGGTGCAGATGGATTTGGGGAACCCCCGGTAATTCAGCGGCGCCGAGATGCCGCCGCGCGCCGCGATGAATTCGGCGCACAGGCGGTCCAGTTCGGCGGTGGTGACGCCCGGCACCACATAGGGGCCGATGAAGTCCAGGGTTTCGGCGGCCAGACGGCCGGCCTTGCGCATGCCCTCGAAATCCTCGGGGCCGTGCAGGGGGATGCGGCCCGCTTCGCGCTCTTCGCTTTCCATGTCTCTCAGTTCCTGGGGCTGTCGGCCTGAATCGGCAGGCGGCCCTTGATGGTGATGCCTTCCAAGGTCATGGCGCAGGTATAGCAGATCGCCTCGACGCCGTCGCCCATGGCCGCCCGCAGACCTTCGGCATAGGTGGGGTCGATGTCGGCCGCCGGGCGAAAGCCGGTGCAATCCTCGCGCTGGACCAGATACAGCATGACGGCGCGGGCACCCCCGGCCACCATGTCGCGCAGCTCCCGCAGGTGCTTGGCGCCGCGCACGGTGACGGCGTCGGGGAATTCCGCCCACTCGCCGCGCTTCAGGTGCACGTTCTTCACTTCCACATAGCATGTGGGGCGGCCCGGCGCTTCCAGCAACAGGTCGATGCGCGAGTTCTGGCCGTACTTCACCTCGCGCCGGATGGTGTCGTACCCGGCCAGTTCGGCAATCTGCCCGGCGGCCACCGCCTCGGCGGCGATCAGGTTGGGCCAGGCGGTGTTGACGCCGATCAGCGCATTGTCCACCCGGCACAATTCCCAGCTCCAGGCCAGCTTGCGTGTCGGGGAGTTGGCGGGTGACAGCCACACCTCCATGCCCGGCGCGCTGGTGCCCAGCATGGCGCCGGAATTGGCGACGTGGGCCGTGACCTCGCTGCCGTCGTCCAGCCGCACATCGGCCAGGAACCGCTTGTAGCGGCGGATCAGCGTGCCGTGCACCAGCGGATGGGGAAAGCGCATGCCTAGTCGCGTTCCGGCTGGCACAGATGCTGGGCCAGCGACATTTGTCCGGCGCCGGGCGGCAGCGGCTGCTGCTGGCTGGGATGCGGCGTCCAGGCGGTCATGGTCAGCACCTGGAACGTCACCGGTATCCGGCCGTCACCATCGGCGAACAGGTCCTGATAGCGGGCCACGGCATGCAGCAGGGTGGCGCGACGGGTCAGGCCCTTGCGCTGTTCGGCCACCGCGTTGGTTTCACCCATGCCGCGCAGATCGGCCAGCAGGCGCATGGGGTCGCCATAGGCCACGTCCACATTGTCGGCATCCACCACCGGCAGGGCGAATCCGGCGCGCTGCAACAGCCCGCCCAAATCGCGCACGTCGGCGAAGGGCGAGACGCGCGGGCTCAGTCCCCCTTCCTCGGCCATTTCCGCCTCGGCCAGCGCCTGGCGTAATTCCTTCAGCGTCTCGCCGCCCAGCATGGCGCACAGGAACAGGCCGTCGGGCTTCAGCACCCGGCGGATCTGCACCAGGGTGCCGGGCAGGTCGTTGACCCAATGCAGCGACAGGCACGACATCACCAGATCGAAGCTGTGGTCGGCGAAGGGCAGCCATTCCTCGTCCGCCGCCACGGTCGGGCGGCCGTTGGCGGCGGCGCGGCCCGCCATGGCGGGCGACAGGTCGCATTGCACCAGCGTCTCGATGCCGCCGCGGCGGCCGATGGTGTCGGCCATCTCGCCGGTGTGGCAGCCCAGGTCAAGGGCGGTGGGGAAGGTTCGGGTGACGTCGCTCAGCCGGTCGGCCAGCCGTTCGGCGACCTCGCGTACCAGGAAGTCGTGGGCGGCGAAATGGGCGGCGGCACGATCCCGGCGCTTGCGCACCAGCGATCGGTCGAAGATTCTGATGGGGTCGGCCATGGGGGCTATATGGCATGGCCCTGGGGCCGGGGGGAAGCGTTTCATGCAAGGCGGCGTGCTGATGCGGCGGGTGCTGGATGCGGTGTTGCCGCCGCTGTGCCTGTCCTGCGGCGTGGTGGTGGCGGAACCGGGCAGCCTGTGCCCGCAATGCTGGGGCGGCATGGGTTTCCTGTCGGCGCCGCTGTGCCATGCCTGCGGCCATCCCTTCGACGTCGATCCCGGCGGCGCGGGCGACATGCTGTGCGGCCCCTGTCTGGCCAAGCCGCCGTCCTGGAATCGGGCGCGGGCGGTGCTGCGTTATGACGATTCCTCGAAACCGCTGATCCTGCGCTTCAAACATGCCGACCGGCTGGAGGGCGCCCCAGCCTTCGCCCGCTGGATGGCCCGCGCCGGGGCGGAAATGCTGGCCGACGCCGAAATCCTGGTGCCGGTGCCGCTGCACCGCTGGCGGCTGCTGGCGCGGCGTTACAATCAGGCGGCGCTGCTGGCCCTGGCTTTGGGGCGGCAATGCGGGGTGGCGGTGGCGCCCGATGCCCTGGTCCGTCTGCGCCGGACACTCAGCCAGGGCCACATGGACCGCGAGCAGCGCCGCCGCAACGTGGCGGGCGCCTTCGCCGTGCCCGAGCGGCGAAAGGTGCTGGTGGCGGGCAAGCGGGTGGTGCTGATCGACGACGTGCTGACCACCGGCGCCACCCTGGGCGAATGCGCCCGCGTGCTGCTGAAGACCGGCGCGGCGCGCGTGGATGTGTTGACGCTGGGGCGGGTGGTGTTCGGCGAGTGAGTTCTAAATTATATTAAAAGAAAGGTCCGAGGAAAAGTCTCCGCTCTTAAGTTCATCTTTTCCGTACGGCACGACTTTTACGATGGTTGTTCCGCTAATTGCATCAGTGCATATAAGTGATGCAATTAAAAATGTATCATCGTCTAGAGTGTATTCCAGGTCTGGGCGTTTGAATGAAAAATATTTAACCGGTGAATCGCCAAATATATTGCCAATATTTCCTGCTGGCCCCAGGAAAAAATTCTCCATCCCATTTATGTTTATTGAATCTAGTGTCACAGACCTGGCCTGCCCATTTGAAGTAGTTCTCTTTTTTGTGGCAAGTCTTAGGTTTAAGTTTATTGCATGTCTGGAGCCGTTGTTTACGATTTTTATTCTAAAAACTTTCCCGCCATCTATTCTGCTATTTCCAACGGCAATATGTGGGGAGATTGATACGTTCGGTTTCAATGATAACATATGAGACCAATAGCCATATGTGCTTGCCAAGCCCAATATGAAGCCGACAGCTGTCAATACCATGTCTTTTGTTTCAATCATTGATTTCTCATTCACATTAAAGCATCAACCTTGCATGGAAAATACGCGATCAAGATGGACCGTGCAATGGGGGCAGGAGGCATCTGGCGAATCTCAGGTGGCTGGTTATATTAAGCCCAGGTTCAACAGGAGCGTTCGATGGCCGATATCGAGATCTTCACCACCCAGGTTTGCCCCTATTGCGTCCGTGCCAAGCGGCTGTTCGACAAGAAGGGCGTGTCCTATCGGGAAATCGACGTCTCGACCGACGCCGAGCTGCGCGAGTCCATGACCGCGCGGGCCGGTGGCCGCCGCACCGTGCCGCAGATCTTCATCGACGGCGAACATATCGGCGGCTGCGACGACCTGTACGCCCTGGATGCCAAGGGCGGCCTGGACGGCAAGCTGGGGATCGGCGCGTGAACCCGGTGTTCAAGGCGGCGTGCTTGCAGGTCAACGCCACCAACGACCTGCAACACAACATCGACACCGCCATGCGCCTGGCGGTCGAGGCCCGATCCGCCGGTGCCGAACTGATCCTGATGCCCGAGAACGTGGCGATGATGGAGTGGGGACGCTCCAACATCGTGCTCAAGGCCATGCCCGAGGACGACCATCTGGCGCTGAAGGCGTTCCGCGAACTGGCGAAGGAACTGAACTGCTACATTCATACCGGCACCCTGCATGTGCTGCTGGAGGGCGGCATGGTCGCCAACCGCACCTATGTGCTGCGGCCGGACGGCGTCGCCATCGCCAAATACGACAAGATCCACATGTTCGACGTGGATCTGGGCCTGGGCGAAGTCTACCGCGAAAGCCAGACCTTCCAGCCCGGCGACCGCGCCGTCACCGCCCGCCTGCCGTGGGGCAAGCTGGGCCTGTCGGTGTGTTACGATCTGCGCTTCCCGCATCTGTTCCGGGCGCTGGCCAAGGCCGGGGCCGATTTCCTGACGGTGCCCGCCGCCTTCACCCGCGTCACCGGCAAGGCGCACTGGCACGTTCTGTTGCGGGCGCGGGCCATCGAAACCGGCTGCTACGTCTTCGCCCCCGCCCAATGCGGCACCCACGTCAACAACCGCGAAACCTATGGCCATGCGCTGATCGTGTCGCCGTGGGGCGAAATCCTGGCCGACGCGCTGGAGCAGCCGGGCTGGATCATTGCCGACATCGACCCGCGCAAGGTCGAGGACGCGCGCAAGAAAATCCCCTGCCTGGAGCACGACCGCCCGTTCGCCATGCCGCCGCGCGATTAGGGGAGCTTTATGGGACCCGGGCCGTTGACGGCGCAAAGGCGCTGGATGACGGCCCGGTCGTCCACGATGCCGTCCTCATAGGCGACGACGGTCAGGCCCGCCGCCAGTTCCAGCAATTCGCCACGCTTCAATAGGAAGTCGGGGCGGCTGGGGCGGCCATAGGCGGCGTTGCCGTCGGCGAAGGTTTCGCAGATCAGCACGCCGCCTTCGGCCAGGGCTGCGCGCAGGGCGGGGAACAGCGGCCGCCACAGATAATTCGTCACCACCACCGCGTCGAAATGCCGCCCCGGCAGCGGCCACGGCCCGCCATTCTCCAGATCGGCGGCGATCAGTTCGGCGCCCTCGGCCCGGGTGCCGCCCAGGTCGCGGTCGATGCCGGTGACGCTGTGGCCGCGCGCCAGGAAGGTGCGGCAATGCCGCCCGCCGCCGCACGCCACGTCCAGTACGCTGCCGCCCGGCCGCACCAGCGGCGCGAAACGGGCGACCCAGGGCGAGGCTTGGTCCATGGGCATGATCTTCGTCCTGTTGAGTTCCGAGGCCCCTTTCCTATAAAGGGAGGGCAGGAAGGGTTGGAAGAATGATTCTGTTCGAGCTGCGCTGCGCCCACGATCACCATTTCGAGGGCTGGTTCAAGGACAACGTCGCCTATGACGCCCAGGCGGCGGCGGGCGAGATCGCCTGCCCCATCTGCGGCGACACCAAGGTGGGCAAGGCGATCATGGCGCCGCGTCTGAACAAGGCCACCGGCCAAGGTCTGGATGCCCAGGGCGCCGCCCTGGAAATGCGCCGCATGCTGGTGGAACTGCGCCAGCAGGTGGAACGCAATTGCGATTACGTCGGCGACCGCTTCGCCGACGAAGCCCGCAAGATCCATTATGGCGATGTGGAGGAACGCGCCATTTACGGCGAGGCGTCGCCCGAGCAGACGGCGGAACTGGAAGACGAAGGCATCGCCGTCGCCCGCATTCCCTGGCTGCGGGAGAATTGAAGCGCTGGGGTATTTGGGGGGGCGAGGGCTTGCCGTTTTCCCCGCAAATCCGCGATGCACCTTTTTTTTGATCGTCGGCGGCAAAATACCGACCGACGAGTCAATCAGAGGTCGGTATGAGCCTGGTCAGAGGCGCACCCTCATAGGCGCTAACCTAACAAGGGATTAAACCACAGAGACACAGAGGCACAGAGAGATTGGAGCCGTGGTGAACGAATTACCTCAATTCTGGCGGGTATCTCTGTGCCTCTGTGTC
>JAEXAH010000142.1 GCA_023458315.1 Pseudomonadota bacterium | reverse complement strand
CACGTTTGTCCGCAGGCATCTCAGCGGAAAGACGGGAACAGGCGGCGCCGCGTGGATGCCCGGATCAAGTCCGGGCATGACGGAAACGGTTGCTGGGCCAACAGACCCGCAAATCCGCGATGAACCTCAGAAAATGCCCCTGGAAGTCGCTCAGTAACGGGGCGGGGCGCTCCAATAGCCCTGCGGCTCGGACCAGCGTTGCTGTTGCGGCGGCGGGTAATAGCCGCCGCGCTGTTGCTGGTTGTAATAGGTCTGGTCGGCACGGTCCAGCGAGGCCCCGGCCTCGGAGCCGACGAAGGCGCCCAGCAGGGTGCCCAGCGCCGTGGCCGCCAACTGGCCCTTGCCCTTGCCGAATTGCGAACCGGCCACCGCGCCGCCGACGCCGCCCAGCACCGCGCCGCCGGTCTGTTTGGAAAAGCCATAGCCGGTGCCGCCCGGCTGGGCACAGGCGGCCAGCGACAGCGTCAGCGCGGCGACCAGCAAAACCTTGCGCATGGAACCCTCCTGAGGTCATGGCGGCAGGGAACGCCTTGCCACCGGCAACAGGTATACCCCCCGGCCGTGGCGGGATTTTGCAGGGATTGCGGCGGATTCGCGGCGGGGCTGCGCCCCTATACTCCCCATTCCCAACGCCAGTCGGCATAGGGAACGATCTCGGGCGGTTCGCCGTTGGCGCCGACCCAGGAATCCACGGCGAAATGCTCGGCGTCGTCGTCGGGGGCGATTTCCACCGCGACGTGTTGCAGCACGATGGTATAGCGGTGGATGAAGCCGACCACATGGTGGTGGCGCAGCAACCCGGCGCGGGTCAGACGGTCCAGGTAGGTGCGGGTGTTGATGGCCTCGGCCACGCAATCCAGTTGGCCGGAATCGTTCGCGTCCTCGCCCTCGCCGTCATGCTGGTTGGCGGGGCGGTCGCGCCAGGTGCCGTTGCGGGCGCCCATCATGGTTTCCAGCCGGGCGATGGCGTGGCCTATGCCGTCCCGTTCGGCGGCGGCGTCGCCATCCGTGGCGAACAGGGCGCGCAGGGTGGCGGATTCGCTCGTGGTCAGGCCCTGCCAGCCGGTCTGGCCGCATCCCTGGTTCTCGCATAGCAGCATGGGGGCCAGCAGCGGGTCGGCATGCCCGGCGGCGGCCAGGGCATTGCCGTCCTCGACCAGTTCGGCGATGGTCAGCCAGTCCTCGCGCTCGGGCAGCAACGCCACTTCCTCCGCCCACACCGTGAAAGTGGGCAGCAGCAGGGCGGCGGCGACAAGGATCGGTTTCCAGGGATGCATGCGGCGACGATCATGGACCGCCGCCGTGTCGGGATCAAGCTCAGGCGGCTTGGTCCTGGCGGTTTTGCTGCGGCTTGCCCTTGGCGGCGTGCGGATTTTCCACATGGACGTGGAAGCAGCTTTGGCACCACAGCACCGGCGCCAGCTTGCGGTCGCGGCTGACCCGGTGGCGGGTGCGGCGGGCGCAGGAAGGGCAATGGTGGAATTCGTCGGTGCCGGTATGGGGCTGCATGATCTGTCCTCGGTTCGATGGACAGGCTCTTACGCCCCGTGCCGCGTGCTCTCAAGCGAAGGTTTGGTGACGGCCGCGCCGGATCAGCCCGGCCAGACGCTCGAACCACAGATACAGCACCGGGGTGATGTACAGCGTCAGCAACTGGCTGACCACCAGACCGCCCACCACCGACAGGCCCAGCGGCTGGCGCAGTTCCGCCGCCGCGCCGTGGCCCAGGGCGATGGGCAGGGTGCCCATGATGGCGGCCATGGTGGTCATCATGATCGGGCGGAAGCGCAGCAGGCACGCCTGACGGATGGCGTCGAACGGCGCCATGCCGTGGTTGCGCTGCGCGTCCAGCGCGAAATCGATCATCATGATGGCGTTCTTCTTGACGATGCCGATCAGCATCAGGATGCCGATCATGGCGATCACCGACAGTTCCTGGCCGAACAGCATCAGCGTCAGCAACGCCCCCACCGCCGCCGCCGGCAGGCCGGACAGGATGGTGACGGGGTGGATCAGGCTTTCGTACAACACGCCCAGGACGATGTAGATCACCAGCACCGCGCCCAGCAGCAGCAGGCCCTGGTTGCGCATGGAATCCTGGAACACCTTGGCGGTGCCCGCGAAGGTGGGGGTGATGCCGGGCGGCATGTCGGTGGCGCCCTGAAGGGTGCGGATGCGCGCCACCGCTTCGCCCAGGGAATGGCCGGGCGTCACGTTGAAGGAAATGGTGACGGCGGGCAGTTGCGACTGGTGGTTGACGGTCAGCGGCCCGACCTTGCGCTCCACCGAGGCCAGGGAATCCAGCGCCACCAACTGGCCGCTTTCCGACCGCACCTTCAGCTTGGCCAGGGCGTTGGTGTCGGCCTGATGGCGCGGGTCCATCTCGATGATCACCGAATAATCGTCGGCCGGGGTGAAGATGGTGGAAATCTGCCGCGCGCCATAGGACGAATACAGGGTCGAGCGCACGCTTTCCAGCTTGACCCCCAGCGCCGCCGCCTTGTCGCGGTCGACGTTGACCAGGGCCTGCGGCGAATTGATCTGAAGGTCGGAATTGACGTCCTGGAACAGCGGGTCGGCCAGCATGCTGGCGGTCATGCGGTTGGCGAAGGCGTACAACTCGGTCTGGTCGATGCCTTCCAGGGTGTATTGGTACAGCGCCTTGGACGAACGCCCGCCCACCTGAAGGTTCTGCACCGGCTGGATATAGACGTTTAGCCCGGGATGGTTGCCCAGTTTCTTGCGCAGGCCCTGGATCACCTCGGTCACGGGCGGGCGGCGGTCGCGCGGCACCAGGTTCACGAACATGCGCCCGGCATTGGTGGCGTTGGACAACCCCGACACGCCCACCGCCGAGGTCACGGTGGCCACATGGGGATCGGCCTGGACGATGTCGGCCACCTGCTTTTGCAATTGGGCGATGGCGGCGAAGCTGATGTCCTGCGACGCCTCGGTCTGCACGGTGATCTGGCCGGTGTCCTCGATGGGAAAGAAGCCCTTGGGCACCGCGCCGAACAGCCACACCGTGGCGCCGATGGTCGCCAACGTCACCACGCCCATGACCGCGCCATGGGCCAGCACCCAGTCCAGCGTCACCCGATAGCCCGCCAGCAGGCGGTCGAAGCCGCGCTCCAGCCAGCCTTCGACGGCGCCGCTTTGGCCGCTGTGCTCGGGCCGCAGCCAGCGGGCGCACATGGCCGGGGTCAGGGTCAGCGACACCAGCGCCGAAATGACGATGGCCAGCGACACCACCACGGCGAATTCATGGAACAGACGGCCGATGACCCCGCCCATCAGCAGGATGGGGATGAACACCGCGATCAGCGACACGGTGATGGAGACGATGGTGAAGCCGATCTCGCGCGCGCCTTTCAGCGCCGCCTCGAACGGTTTCATGCCGTCATCCACGTGGCGCTGGATGTTTTCCAGCATGACGATGGCGTCGTCCACCACCAGTCCCACCGACAAGGTCAGGCCCAGCAGCGAGATGTTGTCCAGCGAGAACCCCAGCACCGACATGGCGCCCAGCGTCGCCACCAGCGACACCGGCATGGCGATGGCGGGAATGATGGTGGCCGACAGGCGGCGCAGGAAGACGAAGATCACCATCACCACCAGCCCGACGGTCAGGGCGAAGGTGAATTGCACGTCGTCTATGGCGGCGCGGATCGACGTGGACCGGTCGTTCATCACGTCGATGCGGGCGGTGGGCGGCAGGCTGTCGCGGATGCTGGGCAGCAGGGCGCGCACCGAATCCACCACGGCGACGGTGTTGGCGTCGGGCTGGCGCTGCACGGCGACGACGATGGCGCGGGTGCCGTTGAACCAACTGGCGGTGCGGTCGTTCTCGACACTGTCCGAGGCGCGGCCGACATCGCGCAGGCGCACCGGCGCGCCGTCCTTCCACGCCACCACCAGATCGTTGAAGGCGGCGGCGTTGGGCAGTTGGGCGTTGGCTTGCAGGGTGATCTGCTGCTTGGGGCCGTTCAGCCAGCCCAGCGGCGAATTGGTGTTGGCGGCGGTGATGGCCGCCGAGACTTCGTCCACCGCCAGCCCGCGCGACGCCAGGGCATCGGGGTCCAGGCGGATGCGCACCGCATATTTCTGGCTGCCGTAGACCAGCACCTGGGCGACGCCGGTCAGGCGGGAAATTTTCGGCGTCAGGATGGTCTGGGCATATTGGTCCAGGGTGGACAGCGGCAGGGTGGGGGACGACAGCGCCAGCAGCACCACCGGAGAATCCGCCGGGTTGACCTTGCGGAAGCTGGGGGGCGTGGTCATCTCGTCCGGCAGGCGCTTTTCGGCGCGGGCGATGGCGGCCTGCACGTCCTGGGCGGCGGCGTCGATGTCGCGGCTGAGCACGAAGGTCAGGGTGATCGAGGTGGTGCCCTGGCCCGAGGTCGAGGTGATGGTTTCCACCCCGGCGATGGTCGAGAATTCGCGCTCGAGCGGCGACGCCACCGACGACGCCATGGTTTCCGGGCTGGCGCCGGGCAGGCTGGCCGAAACGCTGATGGTGGGGAAGTCCACGTTGGGCAGCGCCGCCACCGGCAATTGCCGCCAACCGGCCAGCCCGGCGAAAACCAGCGCCAGGGTCAGCAGCAGGGTGGCGACCGGACGGCGGATGAAGATTTCCGAGAAGTTCATGGCGCGGCCGCCGCGGCGGGCTTTTCCGCCACCTTGATGCCGGGCGCCAGTCGCATCTGGCCCTCGACCACCACCGTGTCGCCCACGGCGACGCCGCTTTTCAGCACCGCCAGCCCGTCCACCACCCGGTCCACCACCACCGGCCGCAATTGCGCGGTGTGGTCGGCGGCGACGGCGAACAGGTATTGGCCGCTCTGGCCGGTCTGCACCGCCTCGGCCGGGACGGTCAGCGCCTGGGGCTCGGTGCCCAGCGACAGGGCGACGTTGACGAACTGGCCCGGCCACAGGCGGGTGTCGTCATTGTCGAAGGTGGCCTTCAGCGCGATGGTGCCGGTGGCGATGTCGATGGCCGAATCCACGAAGGTCAGCCGCCCGCTGGCGTTCAGGCCGGGATCGGCGGTGGACGTGACCACCGCGTCCAGCGGCCCGGCGGCCATGGCGGCGCGGATGCGCGGCAGGTGGCTTTCCGCCACCGCGAAGGCCACGGTGATGGGCCGCAACTGGGTGATGCTGACCAGCGGCTGCGCGTCGCCCGGCTTGGCCAGGGCGCCCAGCTTGCCGTTGATGGCGCCGGTGCGTCCGGCCACCGGCGCCTTGATGAAGGCATAGTCCAGCGCCAGCCTGGCATTGTCGATATTGGCCTGGTCGGCCTTGATGGCCGCCTGATAGACGCCCACGTCCGAGGTCAGTTGCTCGACCTTCTGCTTGGTGGCCGAGCCCGATTGCAACAGCGTGGTATAGCGGTCGAGGTCGCGTCTGGCGCGTTCCAACTGTGCCTTGTCGCGGGCCAGATTGGCCTCGGCCTGCTTGCGCGACGCCTCGGCGGCGCGGAAGTCCAGGGTGAACAGCGGGTCGCCGTCCTTGACCTCCTGGCCCTCGGCGATGTGCACCTTGATGATCTCGCCCTCGACCCGGGGGCGGACGGCCACCACCGACGGCGATTGCACGTTGCCCACCGCCGTCACCCGGATCGGCATGGGCCGCGCCTCGACCGGCCGCGTCACCACCGGCTGCGGCCGGGTTTCCGGCGCCGCGGCGGGGGGCGGGGCCGCGCGATGGCTGAAGGCGTACCAGCCGCCGCCCAGGGCGGCGACGGCGACGATGGCAAGGACAAGGCGGGCGTTTTTCATACCCTAACTCATCGCCTTCAGCGGGGGCTGAAGTCAATGGCCGAACGGTAACGGTTGGTAACGAAAAATCCTGCGCCGGTCATAGCAAAAACAATGGCGGCGAAAGGTCTTCGCCGCCATTGCCCGATGATCAGCCGATCATTGTTCCTTGGACCGTTTGTCCACCACCCGCCGGGCCTTGCCCAACGAGCGTTCGATGGTGCCCGGCGCCACCACGTTCACGGCGGTCGAGATGCCGATATAGGACTTGATGTGGTGCTTCAGGTCCTTGGCCACCGCCCCCGCCGGGGCCTGTTCCCAGGCGTCGGCGCGCATTTCCACGTTGACCGCCAGATTGTCCAGATGGCCTTCGCGCGACACTTCCAACTGATAGTGCGGGGCAAGGCGGGAATCCTTGAGGATCAGTTCCTCGATCTGGGTGGGGAAGACGTTGACGCCGCGGATGATCAGCATGTCGTCGGAACGGCCGGTGATCTTGCCCATGCGGCGGAAGCTGCGGGCCGTGCCGGGCATCAGGCGGGTCAGGTCGCGGGTGCGGTAGCGGATGACCGGCATGGCCTCTTTGGTCAGGCTGGTGAACACCAGTTCGCCCAGTTCGCCGTCGGCCACCACCTCGCCGGTTTCGGGGTTGATGATCTCGGGATAGAAATGGTCTTCCCAGATGTGCAGGCCGTCCTTGGTTTCGATGCATTCGTTGGCGACGCCGGGGCCGATCACTTCCGACAGGCCGTAGATGTCCACGGCGTCGATGCCCATGCGGGCCTCGATCTCGCTGCGCATGGCCTGGGTCCACGGCTCGGCGCCGAAGATGCCGACCTTCAGCGAGCACGCCTTGGCGTCCATGCCCAAACGTTCCATCTCGTCGGCGATGACCAGCATGTAGCTGGGCGTCACCATGATGATCTCGGGCTTGAAGTCCTGGATCAACTGGATCTGCTTTTCCGTCTGGCCGCCGGACATGGGGATGACGGTGCAGCCCAGGCGCTCGGCGCCGTAATGGGCGCCCAGCCCGCCGGTGAACAGGCCGTAGCCATAGGCCACGTGGCACTTGTCGCCGCGGCGGCCGCCGGCGGCGCGGATCGAGCGCGCCATCACCGACGCCCACATCTCGATGTCGTTCTGGGTATAGCCGACCACCGTGGGCTTGCCGGTGGTGCCGGAACTGGCGTGGACGCGCACCACCTGATCCATGGGCACGGCGAACATGCCGAACGGGTAGGTCTGGCGCAGGTCGTCCTTGGTGGTGAAGGGAAATTTGGACAGGTCGGCCAGGGTCTTCAGATCGTCGGGATGGACGCCCTTGACCACGCATTTCTTGCGGAAGTGATCCACATTGTCATAGGCGTGGCGCACCGACCATTGCAGGCGTTGCAGTTGCAGCGCCGAAATCTCGTCGCGGCTGGCGAACTCGATGGGGTCCAGGATGTCGCGCGGCGGCGGGACGCGGCGGGTGTTGATGACGGTCACGGTGCAAGCCTCCCTCTTTTGCCCGTGTCTACTTCGGCTTCCCCCTGTTGGGCAATAGTCTAAAACGTTCTGATATTTAGAACTATTACAAGTCTTCCCGCCGGAATTTGCGCCGCCCGTCCCGTCGGCGGCACAAAGGGGAATGGCGCAGGCCCCATTCTTCGGAGACGTTAACCAATCGTTGTCGATGGCGTGCCATATTGCTTTAAGCCTGGGGGGAAACCGGCGTCAAAGCACTTGCAAGGCATGCGGCCGGGGGGTACGGTCAGCGCGCTGGAGCGAGGGGGAATAAGGAACGTTCGACGTGGAGTTCCTCAAGAACTTCTTGAAAAGAATTTTGGGGATCGTCTTCTCGGGCATGACCATGGCCGAGATTTTCGACCTGCTTATGCCGACCCGACAGTCGGCTTTCGTTCAGCGTCGCCGTTCGTTGCTGATCCTGTCGCGCGTGCGTCTGGTGGCGGCGACCTTCGCCGTGCTGACGCCGCTGTGGATTCCGGTCGACCTCTATATCTTCGAGGCGGCGCTGGGCATGTACCTGGCGGCGTTGCGCGTGCTGGCCTCCATCGCCTTCGTGCTGCTGTGCCTGTCCTATCGCGGCGCCGACAGCGTCAGCGTGGCGCGCTGGGGGCTGGTGTGGCTGCTGGCCATTCCCACCGTGTTCTTCCTGATCAGCCATCCGTTGCTGGCGCAGTTCGCCATCACCGACCCGGCGCAGCAGGTGATCGCCGCCGGTTACGCCTTCCTGCCCTTCGTCATGGTGGCGGGCCTGTCGGTGTTCCCCATCACCTTCTTCGAGGGCGTGACGCTGTCCACGCCGCTGTTGCTGGCCTATCTGCTGACCGGCGTTCTGGGCTACCAGTTGCTGCCTTTCGCCTCGCACCTTGGCGCCCAGTGGCTGCTGCTGCTGCTGGCGACGGTGGCGACGTTGTCGGGCATGAGCCAGTTGCATTTCATGAGCCAATTGGTGGATCAGTCGTCCCATGACGGCCTGACCCGCGCCTACAACCGGCGCGTCGGCGAGGAAATGGTCATCCAGCAATTCCTGGGGGCGCAGCGCGCCAACACCCCGCTGTCGCTGGCCTTCGTCGATCTGGACAATTTCAAGTCCATCAACGACCAGTATGGTCACGAGGAAGGCGACAACGCGCTGCGTTCCGCCTCGACCGCGCTGCGCCGGGTGCTGCGTCGCGGCGACATCCTGATCCGGTGGGGGGGCGAGGAATTCCTGGCGCTGATGCCCAACACCGATGCCGAGGGCGCCCGCGCCGCCGTCGCCCGTCTGCGCGAGGCCGGTCTGGGCATGCGGCCCGACGGCAAGGCGCTGACCGCTTCGGTCGGTATCGCCGAGCGCATGCTGGACAATTGCGAGCAATGGACCGATCTGGTCGAAAAGGCCGACCAGCGCATGTACATGGCCAAGCAGACCGGCAAGGACCGGGTCATCGGCATCGGCGACCAACTGATCGCCCACGGCGAGGCCGTGGCCTGAAGCCAAAATTAGCTGAAGCAAACATCAAGGGCGGCCCCGGGGGGGCCGCCCTTTTGTTTTGGGCATGTCTGCGCAGGCTGTTGGTGGTTCATGTGGAGCGTCACCAGCGACGTTTCGCGGGATTTTGCCGCCCAATACCGCCGTCATGCGCGGACTTGATCCGCGCATCCACGCGGTGCCGTCCAGCATGGTGCTGCCGGGAAAACGTGGATGGCCGGGTCAAGCCCGGCCATGACGAAAGCCAAACGGTCCCGGACCACCAACAGGTCCTGCTGACATACCCTTTGTTTTTCACGCGATCTCGAAGACGCCCTCGATCTCCACCGCCACGTTCAGCGGCAGCGACGGCGCGCCCACGGCGACGCGGGCATGGCGTCCGGCCTCGCCCAACACCTCGACCATCAGGTCCGAGGCGCCGTTGACCACCTTGGGCTGGTCGGTGAAATCCGGGGTGCTGGCGACGAAGGCGGTCAGGCGCACCACCCGCTTGACCCGGTCCAGGTCGCCCAAGGCGGCGCGAAGCTGCGCCAGCAGACCCAGGCCGCACAGGCGGGCGGCGCGGGCGCCGTCCTCGACACCGACCTCGGCGCCCAGTTTGCCCAGCACGGCGGGCTTGCCGTTTTCCAGCGGCAACTGGCCCGACACGAACACCAGATTGCCGGTGATCACGAAAGGCACGTAATTGGCCACCGCCGTCGCCGGAACCGGCAGGGTGATGCCCAGATCCTTCAGCCGCTGCTCCACGCTCATGGTGTTCTCCTGTGGTTGGGGGTCGGGCTACACTAGACCGCCCGGCGCCCGGCGTCGAGAAAACGCCGACCTGCCGAAAATCAATGACGGGTCCACCGGGACGTGCTGTGCTGGTCCGACATGAACGGAGGTGCGGCCATGACACGGAATGCTGCGGCGGTGGTGGGGCTGGCCTTGCTGGTACTGTCGGGGGCGGCGCGGGCCGAGGACGGCAAGGCGGTTTTCCTGAAGACCTGCGCCACCTGCCATTTCCTGGAACGCGACCCGGCGCGGCGGGACGAGATGGTGGCGCCGCCCATCGACATGATGGCGGTCCATGTGCGCGAGGCGGTGGGCGGCGACCGCGACGCCTTCATCCGCCGGGTGGTGGATTACGTGCGTGCCCCGGCCGAGGCCAAGGCGGTCGATCCCATGGCGGTGCAGCGTTTCGGCCTGATGCCGCCCATCGGCGACAGTTTTCCCGAATTGACCGATACTCAGTTGCAGGCGGTCGCCGCCTGGATGTTCGACGCCCACGCCACGGTGCAATTGCCGCCGCCCGCCATGCGGGGGCGGATGTGACCGTCCGGTCGCCTGTGGTCCTGGCCCTGGCGGCGCTGCTGCTGGCGCCCGGCGCGGCGGCCGAGGATCTGCACGTGCTGTGGGACCGGCAATGCGGCGGTTGCCACGGTCACGCCGGTCCGTTCGCCCGTGCCACCCTTGACGTGGTGGACGGCGTGTTGCGCGACAAGGCGGGGCGCGACACCGCCGAGTTCCTGCGCCGTCACAATGGCGGCTACAATCCCGATCAGATCGCCGCCATCCTGGGCATGTTGCGTGCCCAGACCGACAGCGGCGACCTGTTCCGCCGCAAATGCGGCGAATGCCACGGCACCGCCGCCGAACTGGTGCGCGGCCAGTTGGTTCGGCGCGACGGCATGCTGACGGTGCGCGCCTCGGGGCGCAGCATGGCCGAGGTGCTGCGACGCCACGGCGACCTGGAGGACGCCGAGGCGGCGGCATTGCTGGACGTGCTGGACCGCATCGACGGCGAGGTACGCCACCGCTGATTTTGGATCTACGATCCCCGCAAATCCACCGCCCGCACTACCGGCGGCGCGGGGCGTTCGGGGGTGTCCTGGCGGGCGACGAAGGTGCGGTGCAGCAGGGCCAGGGACAGCAGGAAGAGGAAGGTCTGGTTCTCCTTGGTGCTGATCTCGGCGGCGGGGCGGGTCAGCACCTTGGCGGTCAGGCGCTTGGCGAAGCCGCCATCCAGGTATTCCAGCTTGGACAACTCGCCCTCGGACAGCAGCGCCTCCAGGTAATCGGGGCGGGCGGCGGCGAAGGCGGCGGCGTCGGGGGCGCGATAGGGGAATTTGCGCTTGTTGACCACCACTTCCGGCAGGCAATCGGCGAAAGCCTGACGCAATAGGCGTTTTTCCTCGAAGCCGTCATCGAAGTGCAGGTTCAGCCCGGCGGCCAGACGCAGAATGGCCGGGTCCAGGAACGGGCAGCGGTTCTCGACCCCATGGGCCAGGGCGGCGCGGTCGCCCTGGGTGGATAGCAGATAGCCGGGCAGCAGCGTCTTGTATTCCAGCCATTGCGCCCGCTGCACCGGGCTGAGGCCCGTCAGTTCGGGATGGGCGGCGACCAAGGCGGTGATGGCGGCGAAGGGATCGCCCGCGCCCTTGACCAGCCGGGCCGAGAAGCGGCCGTTCTGGAACTTGATCTCGTGCGAGAACAGGCCGGGCATGCTTTCCGTGGCGAATTGCTGGTAAAGCCCGGTCAGCGCGGCGATGTCCTGCGGGCCGTAATGGCCGAGATGGGGATACAGCCGCCCCAGGCGCTGGCGGCGGGTGTCCTCGTCCATGCTCGCCCACTCGGTGCGCAGCAGGGTTTCCTTGAACAGATCGTAGCCCAGGAACGCCTCGTCGGCGCCTTCGCCGCTCAGGATCACCTTGATCCCGGCATCGCGGGTCGCCCGCGACAACAGGAACATGGGCACGAAGGCGCTGCGGAAGGTCGGAACCTCGGCATGATAGACCGCCTCGGGGCAGGCTTCGGCGATGTCCCCGGCGCCGATGCGCAAGGGGGTGTGACGGGTGCCCAGCGCCGCCGCCACCGCCTGCTGTTCGGCGGATTCGTCCAGGCCGGGATCGTCGAAGGTGACGGAGAAGGTGGCAGGGGGCCGTCCGCTGATGTCGCTGGTCAGGGCGGCGACGATGGCGGAATCGATGCCGCCGCTCAGATAGACGCCGACCTCGACGTCGCTGCGCAGCCGCAGCCGCACCGCGTCGGCCAGATGCTGGCGGATGGCGGCGCGGGCTTCCTCTTCGGTGGCCGGGGGCGGGGCGCCGTCCAGCAAATCCAGCGGGGCATAGGTGTGGCGGGTGGCGGTGGCGCCGGTGACTTCCAGCCATTCACCCATGGGCAATTGCTCGATGCCGACGAAACCGCTCTGGTCCGGCAGCGGCGTCCAACTCCCCAGGATCGAGGCGATTTGCGCCGGGTCCTGGCGGAAGGCGAAGCCCGGCACCGCCAGGAACGCCTTCATCTCGGACGCGAACAGCAGTGCCTTGCCGTGGCGGGCATAGAACAGCGGCCGCTTGCCGAAACGGTCGCGGGCCAGGACCAGCCGGTCCTCGCGGCGGTCGTACAGGGCAAAGGCGAAGCCGCCGTTCAGGCGCGGCAGACAGGCCGCCCCCCAGGCCAGCCAGGCCTGTAGCAACACCTCGGTGTCGCAATGGGTGCGGAAGACGGCGCCGCGCGCCTCCAACTCGCTCCGCAATTCGCGGTAATTGTAGATTTCGCCGTTATAGGCCAGCCAGAACCGCCCGCTGTCGTCGCTGATGGGCTGGGTTCCGGCGGCGACGTCCAGGATCGCCAGCCGCGCCGTGCCCAGCGCCCAACCATCGCCGACCACATACCCCAGGCCGTCGGGGCCGCGATGGCCGATGCGGCCCAGCATGGCCAGCGCCAGTTCGGGCAAGCCGTCGCCGCTGTCCCAGCCGACCAGCCCGGCGATGCCGCACATGGCGCTTACCCCGCCGCCAGTTTGGCGGCGACGGTGTCGCGGATCTGGCTCAGGCTGACCAGCACGTTGCCGGTCATTTCGGCCTCGGTGAAGGTGATGGCGAATTCCCGCTCCAGGAAGCGGCACAGTTGGACATAGCCGAACGAGTCCATCACCCCTTCCTTGAACAGGTTGGTGTCTTCGGGGAAATCGTCGTCGAACTCGACCAGGAACTGTTCCTCGATGAAGGCGCGAATCTTGTCCATGGCTTTGCTTCCCGTCACAACGCGGTTTCGGAGCGTTTGGGTTCCATCATGCTGGCGGCGGTGATGTTGCCCAGCACGTTCACGGTGGTCAGGATGGGGTCCAGGATGGGGTCCAGCGCCACCAACAGCACCACCGCCACCTCGACCGGCACGCCGAACGGCGACAGCAACATGGCCAGCAGGGTCATGGAGGCCACGCCCGGCGCGCTGCTCATGGCGCAGGCCACCAGGACGCCGCCCACCGCCACCACCAGCCCGGCCTGAAGGCTGAGCGGCAGGTCGTACAGTTGCAGCACGAACAGGCTGGCGACCACCACATGCAGCACGTTGCCCACCGGATACAGGGTGACGCCCAGCGGCAGCACCATCTGCGCCGTTTGCTGACGCAGGCCCAGACCGCTTTCGCACACCTTCAGCGCCGAGGGCAGGGTGGCGACGCTGGAGCCCGAGCCGAAGGCGGTGAACAGCGGTGCCCGCAGCCGCCCCAGCACCGTCAGCGGCGGAATGCGGGTGCGGATGGCGATCAGCGCCACCATCACCGCGATCATCAGCGCCGACATGCCGTAGATGGTGCCGACCAGCCGCCCCAGCTTGAGGAAGGTTCCCAGCCCGCTTTGCGCCGTGTGCCCGGCCATCAGCGCGAACAGGCCGAAGGGCAGGGCCAGCAGAATCCAGCCCATGACCCGGATCAGCGCATTGTAGAAGGCGTCCATCAGATCGGCGGCGCGGTCGCCCTGACCGTCGGCCAGGGTGCCCAGCCCCAGGCCCAGCAGCACCGAGAACAGCAGCAGGGCCAACATGTGGCCCTCGGCGGCGGCGTGGATGACGTTGGTGGGGATGATCATCTGCACCAGCCCCCACAGGCTGGGGCCGCCGCTCTCGGCGCCGTCGCCCTCGCGCTTCAGCATCTCGTGCGCCAGGAAGATGCGCTGATCCAAATCCAGGCCGCTGCCGGGCTGCAACACCAGACCGGCCACCAGCGCGGCGATGGCGGTGGCCGCCAGCCCGCACAGGAACAACAGCGCCAGCCGGGGCAGCGCCGCCGCGCTGTCGCCGCGCATCAGCCGGGCGATCGAGGCGGTGACGGCGCTGAGGATGATGGGCAACACGCACATCTGCATCAGCGCCAGATACATCTGGCCGGCCGGGGCCAGGGCCGCCCCGGCGGCGGGCAGGGCCGCCCCCAGCGCGCCGCCCGCCAGCAGGCCCAGCACCGGCGCCCAGGGATTGTTCAGCCACGACAGATGGTTCATGGCCGCGAAGCCCCCAGATAGCGGTCGAGAATCCGGTCCAGGGTGCCGTCGTCCTGGCGGTCGGCGATGTAGGTGTCCAGCCACGACAGCCACGAATGATCGTCGCGGTGCACCGCCATGGCGATGGGGTCGTGGGCGCCCTTCAGCGGCAGCACCTTGACGTACAGCGCCCAGTCGTCGGGCACCTTGTAGCGCGGGGCGCCGGGAATGGGATGGTTCAGGGAATAGGAATAGGCTTCGTCCACCACGACGGCGTGCAGCTTGCCCGCCAGCATGTCGTCCACGGCGTCGTCCACGGCGGGATAGCGCCGCAGCTCGGCCTTGGGGAAGCGTTCGGCGGTGAAATCCACATAGGCGCTGCCGTCCTCGACGCCGATGACCACGTCGTCGCGGTTCAGCACCTCGACCCGCTCGCCGCCGCGGAACAGCGGCGCCGTCTTGGTGCGGTTCAGCATCAGGGTCTGGCGCAGCCGCACATAGGGCTGGGTGAAGCGGACCATGGCGGCGCGGCGCAGGGTGCGGCTGAGATAGCCGATGGCCACGTCGGCCTTGCGCTCGGCCACCAGGCGCGGCATGTCGTCGAAACTTTCGGCGATGCGGGCGTATTCCAGTTTGACGCCCAGGCGCTGGGCGATGTCGGCGGCGACCTCGACGTCGATGCCGCCCGCCCGTCCTTCGGCATCCACGTAAAAGAATGGCGGCATGTTCTGGTTGGTGGCGACCACCACCAGGGTGCCGCGCGCCAGGATGCGGGCGATGTCGGGGGCCAGGCCCGGTTCGGCGGCGCGCCCCGGCGCCGCCCAACCCAGACACAGCAACGCCGCCAGCACGGTGCCCCGCCCTTTTCTCAATATCTCTACGAGCATCATCCGTCCCGTGACTGCAAGGCGGCGGAATTCTACTCGAAAGCGTCGGGACCGGCTATGGCAAGCTGCCGTGTCGGGCAAGGACCGCCGTCAGCCCGGCTTGCCGTCCACGCGCGGGCGCAGCAGCCACGGGCCGTACCCGCCGACGAAGATCAGGAAACCCGCCGCCCATGCCGCCGCCGAGGCCGCCAGCAGGGCGGGCGACCACGGCGCGGGCGCCCAACCCTCGGCCAGACGCAGCACCGCGCCCGCCACCACCGCGCCATAGGCCGGAACCATCCACCACGCCGCCTTGAGCGGACGGCCGGTGTGGCCCAGGCTGGCGCGGCTCATCAGCGCCAGGACCCAGGTGCCGATGGCCCCGGCGGCGATGCCGTGCGCCAGCGCCGGAACCGGCCCGGCCCCCAGAACCGCCGCCCCCTTCAGCGCCAGCCCGACGCAGACCCACAGATAGCCCAGATGCAGCACCGCCATCAGCGGGTCGCGGCCGCACCGCCAGCCCTGCCAGCCCACCAGGCAGACCAGATTCAGCGCCGCCGCGACCCAGGCGGTCACGGCGACGGCCCCCATGGGGATGGCACTGCCCTGCGGCGCCAGGGCGTCGGCCAGTCCGAAGGCGACGATGGACCAGCGCGCGGCGGCCTCCAGCGACGGCGCGCGGCGCACCGTCACGTCGGTGCGGCCATGGGCGGGCAGCCATGCCTCCATGAAGGTGGGGATGATGCGGGCGGCGATCACCGCGATCTTGAACGCCACCGCCGCCAGGAACAGACGGCCGCCCAGGGCGGCGCCGCCCTCCAGCCAGCCCAGCCATTCGGCGTGGAAAGCAAGGTCGGCCAGCACGAAGGTCAGGAAGACCGGCGGCAACAGCCGCTCGCGCTGCTGGCCGTGGCGCAGCAGGGTGTTGGACAGGATGGCACCCAGCACCAGCGGAAAGGCCAGATCCACTGCCGCCACCAGCAGTGGCGGCAGCACGCCCCACAGGGCGATGGCGACGCGGCCCGCCGCCCACAGGGCGGCCAGGGCGGCCAGCCGTCCCCCGGCCAGCGGCGGCCGGTTGCACCAATGGGTGCTGGCGGTCAGGAAAAAGCCCGCCGCCGCCGCCAGGGTGAAGCCGAACAGCATTTCGTGGGCGTGCCATTGCCCGGCGGGCAAGGCGGGGGCGGGCAGGTGGCCGCCCAGCATCAGCACCCAGGCGGCCAGGGACAGGGCGGCCCAGACGGGCGCCAGCAGGAAGAACGTGCGGAATCCATAGGACAGCACGACCAATCGGGACATGGGAAACCTCCGGAACGACATCAGCCGGGCTGGCCGTCGGCCCGCGCGGCAAGCAGCCACGGGCCGAAAACCGCCAGCCAGACCAGGAAGGCGGCGCACCACAGCACGGCGGGCAGGGTGATTCCCCACACCGCCATGGCCTCGGGCGCCAGATGGGGGACAAGCACCCGCAGGCCGGTGGCCGCGACCACCAGGGCCGGGGCGATCCAGGTGGCGCGGGGCAGCGGAAAGGGGCGGCCGCTGTGGCGCAGCGCCACCACCGACTGCACCGTCAGGGCGGTGATGGCGGCCCCGCCCAGGGCGGCGGCGTGGCGGGCCGACACGCCTTCGATCCCGGCGCCCAGCAGCGCCATGCCCATGGCGGCCAGACCGGCGGCGATCATGGCCTGTCCCAGATAGAACAGCCCGACCTGGGGACGGCCCAGCACTCCGGCCAGATGGGATTCCCCCATGCGGTCCAGGGTGGCGCAGGCGGCGGCCAGGGCCACCCAGCCGGTCACGGGACTGGTGGGGGCCAGGGTGTCGGCGACAGTGAACAGCATCAGGGTGGCGGTGGCCAGGTGGCGCCGCCCCGGTGCCAGCCGCACCATGGGGGCCCGCCCGCTTTCCATCAGGGCCGAACGCAGCGTCACCGGCAGGATGCGGCCCAGCGCCACGGCGATCAGCACCAGGAACAGGTCGAAGGCGGCGGTGACGGCCCGCTCGGGCGCGATGTCCAGCACCCCCAGGCGGCCGAGATGGAAGCCCAGATTGCACAGCGTCAGCGCCAACAGGGCGGCGGGGAATTCCCACGGTCGCCCCTTGGGCAGCGCGGCGGCCAGCAGCGCGGGCAGGAAGGCGAGGTCCAGCACCGCCACCAGCCCGGGCGGCAACACGCCGTCCAGCCAAAAGGCCAGCCGCCCCAGCAGCCACAGCCCGGCCAGGGCGGCCAGCGGGCGGCCGGTCACGGGCGCGGTGCCGGTCCAACTGGGCAGGGCGGTCAGCAGGAACCCGGCCAGTGCCGCCGTCATGGTGCCGAAGATCTGTTCGTGGGCGTGCCAGGCGCCGATGCCGCCGCCGCCGTCGGTCAGCGACAGCCACAGCAGCGGCAACGGCAACACCGCCCCCCAGGCGGCCAGCGGCGTCAGCAGGAAGAACGGGCGGAAGCCATAGGCGAACAGGGTATGGAACATCATCGCTCGTCGATCGACAGGGCTTGGGCGGTGGCGGGGTGGGCCAGCAGGCGGTCGATCTCGGCGCGGACGAAGGAATCATCGCGCTCGTCCGCCGGGCGGGACACCACATGATGGGCGGCCAGCCGCGCCGGGGCCGGGGTCAGCACGAAAATGTGGTCGGCCAGCCGCACCGCCTCGTCCAGATCATGCGTGACCAGCATGGCGGTCAGTCTGCGCTGGGCGATCAGATGGCGGACCAGCGCCTGCATCTGGCGGCGCAGACCCAGATCCAGGGCGCTGAACGGCTCGTCCAGCAGCAGCAGGTCGGGCTCGACCGCCAGGGCGCGGGCCACCGCCACCCGCTGGCGCATGCCGCCCGACAATTCGTGCGGGAATTTGTCGCCGTCCTCGTCCGTCAGCCCGACCACGTCCAGCAGATGGTCCGCCCTGGCCCGACGCTGGCGGCGGCCCAGGCGGCCGGATTTCAGCCCGAAGCCGATGTTGTCGCGGGCGTCGCGCCACGGCAGCAGGCACGGTTCCTGGAACACGAACACCGGATGGCGGAAATCGTGGCGGATGTCGCCGGATTCGGGGTGGCTCAGCCCGCCGATCATGGACAGCAGCGTGCTCTTGCCGCAGCCCGACGGCCCGATCAGGCAGCCGACGGCGCCGCGATGCAGCGACAGCGACACCCGATCGAGCACCGGCCGTCCGGCAAAGCCGTGGCTGAGCCCGGAAATGGTCAGGGAAGACATGGGTTGATCCTTACATCAGGCCGGGCATGCGGCGGGCGGCGTCGCCCGCCCCCGGCAATTCGCGGCGCCAGGTTTCCATGCGCCGCCGCACCGGCTCCAGCAGCAGGTATTCCACCGCCAGCAACAGCCCGACCACGGTCAGAATCCAGGCCATGGCCTTGACCGTGTCGATCTGCACCCGCGCTGTGGCCAATCCGTCGCCGATGCCGCCCGCGCCGCTCAGCAATTCGGCCATCACCGCCACCTTCCACGACAGGGCCAGGGCGGCGGCCAGGGCGGGGAACAGATAGGACAGCATGTGCGGCAGATAGACGTCCCACAGCAGGACGTGGCCGGGCACGCGGAACGACAGGGCCATGCGGCGCAGGCCGCCGTCCAGGGTGCGCACGCCCTGGGCCGCCCCGGCGAAGACGATGGGGGCGGTGGTCACGACCACGGTGAACATGGCGGCGGCGCCGCTGCCGCCGAACCACAGCAGCGCCAGCACCACCCAGGCGATGGCGGGAATGCCCAACATCAGCGTCGCCAGCGGTTGCAGCAGGCGGCGCACCATGTCGGATGCCCCCGCCAGGGTGCCCAGGACGCCGCCGACCAGGGCGGCGACCACGAAGCCGCCGACGGCGTTGCGGCTGGTTTCCAGCACGGCGGGCGGCACCCGTCCGTCCAGGGTCATGCGTCCCAGCGCGGCGAACGTCTCGCGCGGGGCGGGCAGCACCAGGGTGCCATAGGCGGCGTGCCCGGCCTCCCACGCCGCCAGCAGCAGCAGCAGGCTGGCCGCCGCCCCCCATCCGCCCCACAGATAGTCCAGCACCCGCGCCGCCCGAAAGGTGCGGTGGGGCATGTCATGCCCCCCAATAGAAGCGCGGATCGGGCATCCTGCCGCCCATGATGTCGGGCGACATTTCCATCAGGTCGCCGAAATAGGCTTCCAATTCCGGCCGGGCCTCGGCGGCGGTGGACACCCCCAGGCGGAAATGGGGCAGCGAGCGTTCGATGATGGCGGGCTGCATATCCAGGTAATCGGCGCCCAGCCGCCCGGCGCTGGCCGGGTTGTTCATCACCCAGCGGGCCGAGGCGACGCAGCCGTCATGGATGGCCTTGACCAGTTCCGGACGGGATTGCACCAGATCCTCGGCCACGCCCAGACCGGCCTGGGCGATACGCGGCGGCCGCCCGGTCAGGGCGCCGTACACCGCGGTCAGGTCCACCGCCCGCTTGATCGCCACGCCCGCCTGCATGCCGCGCATCTGGGCGGCGGTGGCCACCGGTTCCGGCAGCACGGCGATATCGGCCTTGCCCGCCAGGAACAATTGGGTCGCCTCGGTCGGGGTGCCGACGTACTGGATCTTGACGTCCTTGTCGGGCGACAGTCCCAGCCGCCGCAGCACCAGCCGGAAGATCAGGTCGGGGGCGTCGTTGCGGAAGGCCATGATCACCTGGCGGCCCGCCAGATCCTCGACGCGCGAGACGCTTTCGTCGCGGCTCATGACGTACAGCAGGCCCCAGGTCAGGATGTTCATCAGGCGCACCGGCACGCCCCGGTTCATCATGTTGGCGCAGGAATAGGACGGCGTGCCGAACACCTTCATCTCGCCCGACAGCACGCCCGCGCGCATCTGGTCGGGGGTGCGCCATACCTTCATGGCGGTCTTGCCGACCAGCGGCGACAGGGCGCCGCTTTCCACCAGATGGGCCACCACCACCGACGGCGTGGCGGGCATGGCGCTGATGGTCAGGGTGTCGGCGGCGGCGGCGGCCACGGGACGGGGAACCAGGCCCAGTCCGGTGATGGCCGAGGCGCCGGTCAGGAACAGGCGGCGGGACAGCATGGTCATGGAATGGTCCTTTGTCAGAAAGTGGCGACGACGCGGGCATAGAAGCTGCGCCCCGGTCCGTTGACCGCGCTGGGGTTGGATTCGTCGGTGACGTTGGCCGGGTTGGCCTCGGCGTAGGTCTTGTCCAGAACGTTGTCGATGCCGACCCGCAGGCCGACGCTGTCCTGCACCTGCACGCCCGCGTACAGGTCCAACAGGCCGAAGCCGCCGGTGGATTCGGCGTCATAGCCGCTGCCGGTGATCGGGTTCAGATCCTGGCGGCCCTGGCGGGCGACGCCACGCAGCTTGAACCCGGCGTTCCAGGTGCCCATGTCGGCCAGGGTGTCCTGGTAGTTGACCAGCCAGTTGGCCTCCAGCGGGTCGATGCCGTACAGGGCGCGGCCGTCCGAGGTGTTCTCGCCCCAGCGATAGGACAGGGTCACGCGGGTCGACCAGTTGCGGGTCAGGTTCAGCGCCGCCTCGGTGTCGATTCCGGCCAGACGGGCGTCGACGTTGCGCCAGATGGCGGCGTTGTCGTTGCGCTGCACGCCGCTTTGGCCGTGGGCGCGGTCGCGGCTGATGAAATCCTGCACCTGATCCACATAGCCCGACATGGACAGCCGCCACGACCGGCTGTTCAGTCCGTCCTCGCCGCTGGGGCGCATGCGGCCGTAATCGATCCAGTCCTCGCCGCGCACGGCGATTCCGGCCTCGGCGCGGTAATGGGTTTCGGCGTCCAGGTTGGGGTTGCCCACCTGACGGCTGGCGGTGCCGCCCACGGTATTGGCCGCCCCGGTGGTGATCGTGGTGGCCGACGGCAGGGCGAAGAACAGTTCCTGGGTGTCGGGGGCGCGCATGATCCGCCCCAGCGACCCGGTCAGCGATACCCGGTCGGCGGCCAGTTTCTGTTCGCCGTCCAGCTTCAGGCTGATCAGGTTGAAGTCGGGATTGTCCTCGACGCCCGCGCCGTAATAGCTCTCGTACAGGGCGCGCGGCGTGCCGTTATAGATGGCGCCGCCGGCGCCGATGCTCATGGCGCTGTCGATCTTGGTCGGGTCCAGCGTCACGTAATCGTAGCGCATGCCCAGGTTCAGGCTGCTGGAGGGCGCCGGTTTCCACGCCAGATCCAGGTTGGCGGCGTTTTCCCAGGCTTCGATGCCGGGATATTGATAGCCGGAAACCCGGGTGATGGGGGTGTTCGGTCCACCCCAACGCTGGGCGTCGTGCCAGATGCGCTTGGTGGACAGCGACAGGCGGCTGGCCAGATCGTCGGCCAGGGTCGATTCGCCGCTCAGGGTGCCGCCCACTTCCTGGCGGCTGGGGCGGGCGATGTTGCGGTTGGTGCCGGGGGTTTCCGGACGCAGGGTGTAATTGTCGGCGCGGCGTTCCAGGCCGGTGTAGCGCATCTCCAGCCGCAGCTTGTCCAGGCCGGTGGTCGGCTTGGCGGTTTCGGCGGCCAGCAGGCCCAGGGTGCGGTCGGTGCGGATGGGGTCGGCGCCGAAGCCTTCGGCCAGGGCCAGACCGTTCTGCACCACGGTGTTGGTCAACGGCAGCTTGTGGTCGTCGATGCGGTCGTGCAGCACCATGGCCTGGAGGGTCGCCTCGGAGGACGGGCGGAACGCCATGGCGACCTGCTTGGTGTGGCGTTCGTAGCCGGTGCGGATTTCGTCGTCGTTGCCGTCGCTGTAGCCGCCCGCGTTCTCGTAGGCGCCGGTGGCCTGGACCGTGACCTCGGCCGAGCGATAGGACGCCTGGGCAAAGGTTTCCTTGGTGCTGCCCGCGCTGGTGTAGCCGCCGCCCACCTTGACCGGCGCCGCCGAGTTCATGACCGAATCCAGCACGCCGCCATCGGGCCGCAGCTTGTCCAGGCGATAGGCGAACTCGCCCGGCGCCCAGCCGGTGTCCCACATGGGCAGGATGGGAAAGGGGGTGGGCTTGCGGTGCTGGGTCAGCACCGGCACCACCGGGCTTTTGGGCAGCACGGGGGCAGAGGCGGCCTCCTGGGCCTGGGCCTGGGCGGTGCCGGTGGCCAGCATGGCCCCGGCAAGGAATGTGGTAAGGCGGCGAGCGGTCATCGGTCTTTTTTCCCCTGCGACGACGGTCTTATATCAGGTCGGCAAGAAATACAAATGCGACGCATTTGCAAATCTATCCGGCGAGGGCGGCGCGAACCGCGTTCAAGCGGCGTGCGCCGCGTTATCAAATGCAATTGCGAACCATTCTCGTTTGCACGTACCTTAGGGACCGTCAGCGCGGCGGGTGAATATCATTTGTTAATAAGCGCCACTTTTTTTCCGGACCCGCCGGAAGAGGCAAGGGCAATGAACAGAGGGGCGAAGAAATGAAAATCGACCGGCGACCTTTCCTCTCTGGCAGTACAGAGGTATCACACACGGAAAAACCGCAGGTCCGCGACGATTTATGGTTGTTGTTGGCGGCGACCCCGCCTTTCTCGCTGGTCGGTCCGGAATTGCTGCGTGGTCTGGTGGCCGATGCGGTGCCGCTGACCCTGGCCGAGCGCGAGCACCTGTTCCACATGGGCGAGGCGGGCGGGCATTTCTTTCTGCTGATGTCCGGGCGGCTGGCCATGTACCGGTCCAATCAGGACGGCGAGGAAAAGGTCTACCGCATCGCCAAACCCGGCGAGCCCATCGCCGAGGCGATCATGTTCGCCGAGCCCTGCCTGTATCCGCTGTCGGCCCAGGCGCTGGAGCCGTGCCGCCTGTACAAGCTGCCGCGCGCCCGCCTGCTGGCCCTGGCCGAGCAATCCCCGGCGCTGGCCCTGTCCATGCTGCGCGCCATGGCGGGCACCATCTGCCAGGCCATCAACCGCATCGACCTGCTGACCACCACCGGCGCCGAACAGCGTCTGGCCTCGTATCTGGTCAGCCAGCATCGCCGCCAGGGCAGCGCCCGCCTGACCCTGCCGGTCAATTGCAACGTGCTGGCCGCCCAGTTGGGCGTCACCCCCGTCACCCTGTCCCGCCAGTTCAGCCGCTTGCGGCAGGGCGGGCTGATCGCCGGGCAAAAGCGCCAGCTTCACCTTCAGGATCTGCCCGCCCTGTATCGCGCCGCCGGGTTGCCGCCGCCCCGGGAATCCGGCGGCCGCGCCGACGCCTGTCACGATCTGGGCGACGGCATGATCGATTGCTGTCCGAAACACCAATGAAAGTAAGGAAAATGACGGAAAAGACGTGTCTGTTCCTGCGCTGCCAAAGGGACCACCACCCCAAGGCGCTGGCCGAGGCCCCGGCGGGATTGGTGGAAACCCGCCATCAATGGGATTTGGATCAGGTGGATCTGGATCGCCACGGCGCCATCCTGGTGTCCATGCTGACCGACCAGCACAGCCTGGCCCGCCATTCCGCCCGGCTCGAGGCGTTCCTGGATCGCGGCGGCATCCTGGTGTTCAACGGCCATGTGGCCCATCCGCCCATCGCCGGGCTGCGTCCTTTCGTCGGGGTGCGCGGGCACGGCGTCGACATCCTGACCCTGCACCGTCTGGCCGACCATCCGGTGTTCGACGGCGTGGACGCCCACGACCTGACCTATCGGCGCGGTGTCGCCGGGTTCTATGCCCGTGGCCACAATCCCCCGCCCGAGGGCGCGGTGGCGCTGAACGGCATCGGTCCCGACAAGGCGGCGGCGGACTGGATCTGGCGGCGCCCCGGCGGCGGCACCGTGCTGATGCATGCGGGCCTGGATTTGTGGGCCTATGTGGCCGACCCCACCTCGGCGGCGCGCATGGCGCCGCAATTGCTGGGGTGGCTGCGATCGGAAATGCGGGGGGACAACTGAGATGCGTACCATTCTGGCCGTCGATGGCGGCACCTATTTCCATCACTTCTCTTATGCCGATCCCCAGGTCGCCCGCTTCATCGCCCGGCGCGTCCATGTGCGCGAACTGGCGACGGTGGCCTTGGCGGATTTCGACGTGGTGCTGCTGCCGTGCCGCATGGACCCCGACGCGCTGCTGCCCCATGCCGCGCGGCTGCGCGCCTATCTGGATGGTGGCGGCACCGTGGTGTCGCTGAACGCCGAGGGCGCCGAGGAATTCCTGCCCGCCGTGACCTTTGCCCCGGCCGAGGTGAATTTCTGGTGGTGGCTGAGCCCCGACGTGGACCCCGGCATCCGCGTCACCCGCCCCAACCACCCGCTGTTCCGTCATGTGCAGGCCGGTGACGTGGTCTGGCACTATCACGGTGTGCTGACGCCGCCGCCGGGCGCGGTGTCGCTGGTCGAGGTCGAGGGCAGGGGATCGCTGTTCTATGTGGACCGGGTCAGTACGGCGGGCCGTCTGGTGGTGTCCACCCTGGACCCGGTGTTCCACCACGGCAGCAATTTCATGCCGTCGGCCACCCGGTTGTTGTACGGCCTGATGCCGTGGCTGGCCGAGGGCGATCTGGGCGACACCATGACCCCGGTGGTCGCCCCCGAGGGCGCCATCGCCGCCACCCCGCCCCCTCCCACCGCCGCCGCGCGCTGCTGCGTCTGATCCGCGGATTTTCCCGCTGACCGGGGACACACCAAAAAAAACGCCGCCCGATCAGGACTGATACGGGCGGCGTCGTTTTACGGGTTTGCTCAGGAGTGCTGCGCCACCCACTTTTCCAGCCAGTGGATGTCGTAGTCGCCGTCGCAGAATTCGGCGTCGTTGACCAGGCGGCCGTGCAGCGGCAGCGTGGTCTTGACGCCGTCGATGACGTATTCGCCCAGCGCGCGGCGCAGGCGCATGATGGCCTCGGCGCGGGTGCGGCCGGACACGATCAGCTTGGCGATCATGCTGTCGTAATGCGGCGGCACGCGATAGCCCGCGTACAGCGCCGAATCGACGCGCACGCCCAGACCGCCCGGGGTGTGATAGCCCTGGACGCGGCCGGGGCAGGGGGCGAACGTGACCGGGTCCTCGGCGTTGACGCGGCATTCGATGGCGTGGCCCTGGAAGGTCACGTCCTGCTGCTCGTAGCCCAGGCTTTCCCCGGCGGCGATGCGGATCTGTTCGCGCACCAGATCGATGCCGGTGATCGCCTCGGTCACGGGATGCTCCACCTGAAGGCGGGTGTTCATCTCGATGAAGTAGAAGCGGCCGTCTTCGTACAGGTACTCGATGGTTCCGGCGTTGCGATAGCCCAGTTTGGCGATGGCGTTGCGGGTGGTTTCACCGATCTCGGCGCGCTGCGCCGGGCTGAGGGCCGGAGAGGGGGCCTCTTCCAGCACCTTCTGGTGACGGCGCTGCAACGAGCAGTCGCGTTCGCCCAGATGCACCACGTTGCCGTATTTGTCGGCCAGGATCTGCATCTCGATGTGCCGGGGCTTGCCGAGATACTTTTCCATGTAGACGTCGGGGTTGCCGAACGCCGCCTTGGCCTCGTTGCGGGCCAGCTTGAAGGCCTCGCGCAGCTCTTCGGCCGAGCGCGCCACCTTCATGCCCTTGCCGCCGCCGCCGGCGGTGGCCTTGATCAGCACCGGGTAGCCGATGGTTTCGGCGCAGTCCAACGCCATCTGCTCGTCATCCAGCGCGCCCTCGGAACCGGGAACGCAGGGGATGCCCGCCGACTTGGCGGCCTGCTTGGCGGTGATCTTGTCGCCCATCATTCGGATATGGTCGGGCGACGGGCCGATGAAGGTGAAACCGTGTTCCTCGACCATGGCGGCGAAGTCGGCGTTTTCCGACAGGAAGCCGTAGCCGGGATGGATGGCGTCGGCGCCGGTGATGGTGGCCGCCGACAGGATCGCCGCCTTGTTCAGGTAGGAGTCCTTGCCGGACGGCGGGCCGATGCAGACCGCCTCGTCGGCCAGGCGCACATGCATGGCGTCGTTGTCGGCGGTGGAATGCACGGCGACGGTGCGGATGCCCATCTCGCGGCAGGCGCGGATGATGCGCAAAGCGATTTCGCCGCGATTGGCGATCAGGACTTTCTCGAACATTCGAGTCCCTATTCTCTGGAAGTTCCGCCCAAGCGCGCACGGCCGCCCCGGATGGGGCGGCCGTGGCGGGACGGATCTTATTCGATGATGACCAGGGGCTCGCCGAACTCGACCGGCTGACCGTCGGCGATGATGATGCGGGTGATCTTGCCGCCGCGCGGGGCGCGGATCGGGTTGAAGGTCTTCATCGCCTCGATCAGCATCAGGGTCTGGCCCTCGGCGACCGTGGCGCCGACCTCGATGAACTTGGCGGCGCCGGGTTCCGGCGCCAGATAGGCGACGCCGACCATGGGCGAGGTCACGGCGCCGGGGTGGCTGGCGTCGTCGGACACGGCCGGGACGGCGGCGGGCTGCGCCACTGGTGCGGCGGCGATTGCGGGGGCGGCCGGCATGGCGTGAACGGCCATGGGCACGCCCTGGCGGGCGACGCGGATGCGGACCGAGCCGGTGTCGTACTCGATCTCGGTGAGATTGGTTTCGTCGAGCAGATGCGCGAGCTCGCGCACCGTTTCGGAATCGATGGATTTGGTGGCCATTTGCCTCTTCAACTTCCCCTGATCAGGCGTGCAAGCGCGTCGATCGCCAGGATGTAACCGTGGCTTCCGAAGCCGCAGATCATCCCCTTGGCCGCCTTGGACACGAAGGAATGGTGGCGGAACTCGTCCCGCTGGTGGATGTTGGACAAGTGCACCTCGACGCACGGAACCTCGGCGGACAGCAGCGCGTCGAGGATGGCGATCGAGGTGTGGGTATAGGCCCCGGCGTTGATGATGATGCCGGCGACCCGTTCCCGTCCCCCCTGGATCCAATCCACCAGGTCGCCCTCGTGGTTGGACTGGCGAAACTCCACCTCCAGCCCGGCCAGACTGGCGTGGCGGATGCACGCCGCCTCGATGTCGGCCAGGGTTTCATGGCCATAGACCTCGGGCTGGCGCTTGCCGAGCATGTTGAGGTTGGGGCCATTGATGATCAGGACGGTGGGGTTTGCCATGGGGCATTCTTATACGGCGGTGCTAGGTCCAGCGCAACGGGAACCTGAAACCCACGAAATATTGTTGCGCACGATGGTCTTGCCGTGGGCGGCGGGTTGCATCGCGGCGCCCCGCGCACCATACTCCCGGCCTTGGGAATGCTCTGTCGAGGCACTTCATGAAGGTTACGATCAACGGCGACGAGCGCGTCTTCGCCGCGCCCATGAGCGTCGAGGCGCTGTTGCAGGAACTTGGCATCGACCCGCGCAAGGTGGCGGTCGAACGCAATCTGGAGATCGTGCCCAAATCCACCTACGCCGCCGTGACGGTGGGCGAGGGCGATCGTCTGGAAGTGGTGCATTTCATCGGTGGCGGTTCTGGAGAAGCGTTGATGGAAGATGATTACTTCGAGGTTGCCGGGCTGAAGTTCCGCTCGCGCCTGCTGGTCGGCACCGGCAAGTACAAAGATTTCGAGGAAACCGCCCGCGCCATCGACGCCTCGGGCGCCGAGATCGTCACCGTGGCCGTGCGCCGCGTGAACCTCAGCGATCCCAGCCAGCCCATGCTGGTGGATTACGTCAGCCCCAAGAAATACACCTATCTGCCCAATACGGCGGGCTGTTACACCGCCGACGACGCCGTGCGCACCCTGCGTCTGGCGCGCGAGGCGGGCGGCTGGGACCTGATCAAGCTGGAAGTGCTGGGCGACCAGAAGACCCTGTACCCCAACATGCCGGAAACCCTGAAGGCCGCCGAGGCGCTGATCAAGGACGGCTTCAAGGTCATGGTCTATTGCTCGGACGATCCGATCCAGGCCAAGCGGCTGGAGGAAATGGGCTGTGTCGCCATCATGCCGCTGGGCTCGCTGATCGGGTCCGGCCTGGGCATCGTCAACCCCATCAATATCCGGCTGATCAAGGAAAGCTGTTCGGTGCCGGTGCTGGTGGATGCGGGCGTCGGCACCGCGTCGGACGCGGCGGCGGCCATGGAACTGGGCTGCGACGGCGTGCTGATGAACACCGCCATCGCCCAGGCCAAGGACCCCATCAAGATGGCCCGCGCCATGAAGCTGGCCATCGAGGCCGGACGTCTGGCCTATCAGGCCGGGCGCATGCCGAAAAAGCTGTACGCCGACCCCAGCTCGCCGCTGGCCGGGCTGATCTGACGGTCAACCATCCGTGGTGCGCGGCCGTGCGTTTTCCGCACCACGGATGGTGTTTTTCCCGGCTGTTTCAAAAAATGACGCGGCGCGGAAAATTTTCTCTTTTCATCGCTTCAAAACGGCGTATATAGCGCCGTCAAACGAGACGTACAGCGCACGTGCCTCTGGCCCTTCGCGGTTCAAGCAACGACGTCCAAGGCGTCTTCTGGGTGCAAGCTGGGCGGAAGCCCTCGGTGCTTAGAGGAACTGGCTATGAACGTGGTGGCTCGGCACTGGCTGTCGATGGACTCCCATACTCTTCGTGATCAAGGGTTCCGCCCGCGGCAGAGCTATGACCTGCTGTGGTGTGACGTCCGAAGTACCTCCCGGCGGATCTGACAATCTCCCGAAGCATTGTCGCCTGACTGCGTTCCCTGCCGTGCGGCAGGGGATCGGATGCTTGCCTGTTGTCCCGGCCATGCCGCCGGGCCGCCGTGAGGATTGCGCGCGATGACCGCGAAGATTGCCCGTTTCCTGGATGAAGTCCGCCCCGTCACCCCCTGCGTCGTCGTCGATCTGGACGTGGTGCGCGAGAATTACTGGGGCCTGCGCCACTGGTTGCCGCTGGCCCAGGTCTATTACGCGGTCAAGGCCAACCCGGCGCCGGAAATCGTGCGCATGCTGGGCGATCTGGGGTCGTCCTTCGACGTCGCCTCGCGCGGGGAAATCGATCTGTGCCTGGCCAACGGTGTGCGGCCCGAGCGTATTTCCTTCGGCAACACCATCAAGAAGCAGTCGGATATCGCCTATGCCTATGACCGGGGCGTGCGGTTGTACGCCTTCGACTCGCTGGCCGAGTTGGAGAAGCTGGCGGTGTCGGCGCCCGGTTCCAAGGTGTTTTGCCGCATCCTGATGACCTGCGATGGCGCCGAATGGCCGCTGTCGCGCAAGTTCGGCTGCGAAACCGACATGGCCCGCGATCTGCTGGCCCGGGCGCGCGAACTGGGCCTCGACCCCTATGGCGTGTCGTTCCATGTGGGCAGCCAGCAGACCGATCTGCGCCAGTGGGACATCGCGGTCGGCAAGGCGGCGGCGCTGTTCCGGGAACTGGAACAGGACGGCATCGAACTGCGCATGGTCAATCTGGGCGGCGGCTTCCCGGCCCGTTACCGCAGCGACGTCCCGGCGGTGGAACGCTATGCCGATGCGGTGATGACCGCCATGACCAGCCATTTCGGCAACGCGCTGCCCGCCATGATCATCGAACCCGGCCGCTCGCTGGTGGGCGACGCGGGCGTCCTGGAAACCGAGGTGGTGCTGATCTCGAACAAGGGCTACGACGATCCCACCCGCTGGGTCTATCTGGACATCGGCAAGTTCGGCGGTCTGGCCGAAACCATGGACGAGGCCATCAAGTACCGCATCCAGACCCCCCATGACGGCGGCGACACCGCCCCGGTGATCCTGGCCGGCCCCACCTGCGATTCCGCCGACATCCTGTATGAAAAGTCGGGCTATGAAATGCCGGTCAGCCTGAAGGTCGGCGACAAGGTGCGCATCCTGTCCACCGGCGCCTACACCACGTCGTATTCCGCGGTGAACTTCAACGGCTTCGCGCCGCTCAAGGCGTATTTCATCTGATACCAAATCCCGGTGAGTGAAACTCATGGGGATCACCGCCAGCGACGTTTCGCGGGATTTTGCCGCCTAATACAGCCGTCATGCGCGGACTTGATCCGCGCATCCACGCGGTGCCGTTCAGCATGGTGCCGCCGGGAAAACGTGGATGGCCGGGTCAAGCCCGGCCATGACGGAAACCGAATGGCACCGGACCACCAACAGGTCTTGCTGACATACCCATTTGGTTAGGCCCAAGAAGGGGCCGCTTCCGCTAACCCCGCCCCAGCCACATCTCCACCAGGCGGCGCGAGATCGAGCCGTGGGCGGGCAGGTACAGCCCGGTCTTGGCGGCGCGGTGGCGGTCGTCGAACACGTCCAGGATTTCCGCCTTGCCGAACCAGCGGGCGTCATCCAGTTCGTGCGGGTCGGGGCGCAGGGTGCCGCCCGCCGCCCGCGCCGCGAAACCCAGCATGACCGAGCCGGGATAGGGCCAGGGCTGGCTGCCCATATAAGTGATGTCGGCGACCTCGATGCCGGTTTCCTCGCGCACTTCGCGCGCCACCGCTTCCTCCAGGGTTTCCCCCGGTTCCACGAATCCGGCCAGGATCGACCATTGCCCGGCGGGCCAGGGCGGCTGGCGGTGCAACAGGATGGTGTCGCCGTCGGTGACGCGCATGATCACCGCCGGGTCGGTGCGCGGATAGGTCTGGGCATTGCACCGGCTGTCCACGCATTGGCGCACGTGTCCGCCTTCGCGCGGTTCGGTCGGGGCGCCGCACACGCCGCAGAAATGGTTGCGGCGATGCCACAGGGTCAGGGCACGGGCATAGCCCAGCAGGGCGGCGTCGGCGGCGGGCAGCAGGGCGCCGACGGCGCGCAGGCCGACCCAGGCGCCGCCCAGGCCCAGCACCGGGCCGTCGCCGTTGTCCTCGGGCTCGGTTTTCGACAAATCGGCGGCGAAGACCGGCGCCTTGCGGGCGTCCAGGCCCAGGAATACCACGTCGTCGGCGCGGTCCAGCAATTCGGCGGCGGCGGTGCCGCGCGCCAGCACGGCGGCGGCGGCATCGGCGCAAGTGCGGTCCAGGAACAGCGTCTGGCGCGATTGTTCCGGCAGGGCGGCGTCCCCCGCCACCAGCGACATTTCGCGCCAGGTGGGGACCACCAGCCGGTCGGGAGAGCGGCGCAGGGCCTCGATGGCCTTGGCGTCGCGGCGGAGGGCGTGGGCGCGGTCCAGCGGGACGGCGCCATACAGGATGTCGTTCATACTGGAACCATGGCACGGCGGCGCCCCGGCCTCAAGATGGGCGTTGCGTCGGACGGGCGGCCTCTGGATAAATGGCGCTGCCGAAGGGGGGCACATGAACGAGCAGCAGGCCATACTCGACGTCATCCTGGAAAATATCCGCGACGCGGTGGTGCTGACCGATGCCGCCCACGCCATCCTGCGGGTCAACAAGGCGTTCGAGGCGCTGACCGGCCATGACGGCGCCGCGCTGCTGGCGGCCGAGGACGGCGACGGCGCCCTGGCGCGCGACCAGTTGCGGCAGGCCATGGCGTCCCATGACGGCGGCCGTTGGCATGGCTCGTTGCGTTGCGCCGACGGCGGCGACCGGCTGTTCGACATCACCGTCAGCGCCGTCAACGGCGGCTCGCCGTTTCCCAACCATTACCTGGGCCTGCTGCGGCCGTCGGCGGGCGAGGACGGCCACCGTTTCGGCCATGACGAACTGACCGGCCTGCCCAACCGCGACATCTTTCACGACCGCGTCGAACAGGCGGTGTTGGGCGTCAACCGTTTGGGCGGATCGGTGGCGTTGCTGCTGATGGGGTTGGACCGCTTCGCCCTGGTCAACGACGCCCTGGGCCACGGCGCGGGCGACCGCCTGCTGATCGAGGTGGCCCGCCGCCTGCGCCATTGCATCCGCGAAACCGATACGGCGGTGCGGCTGGAGGGTGACAAGTTCGCCCTGGTCATGACCATCGCGGGTACCGACGACAGCGTCATCGTGGCGGAAAAGGTGCTGCGCGCCGTGCGCGAGCCCTTTGTCATCGACGGGCAGGAGGTGGTCGTCACCTTTTCCATCGGCATCGGCATCTATCCCCAGGACGCGGCCAGCGGCGGCGCCCTGGTCAAGCAGGCCGAGAACGCGCTGCACCATGCCAAGGTGTCGGGCCGCAACCAGTACCAGTTCTTCTCGCGCGATATGAACCAGAAGGCCCGCCAGCGGCTGGATCTGGAATCCCGCCTGCGCCGCGCCCTGGCGCAGCAGGAATTCGCCGTGTTCTACCAGCCCAAGGTGCGCGCCGCCGACAGCCGCATCGTCGGCGCCGAGGCGCTGGTGCGCTGGCTGGACCCGGAACGCGGCATGGTCTCGCCCGGCGAGTTCATCCCGGTGGCCGAGGAAACCGGCCTGATCGAGCCCATCGGTTCCTGGGTGCTGCGGCGGTCGTGCGAGCAGACCAAGGGCTGGCAACAGGCCGGGCTGGCGCCGGTCAAGGTGTCGGTCAACGTTTCGGCCCGCCAGTTCCGCTCGCGCACCTTGATCGAGACGGTGGTCGGCATCCTGGCGGACACCGGCCTGGACCCGCGCTGGCTGGAACTGGAGATCACCGAGAGCATGCTGATGCACGACGTGGAAGCCGCCGTGCGCAAGATGAGCGCCCTGCGCGATCTTGGTCTGGGCCTTTCGATCGACGATTTCGGCACCGGCTATTCCAGCCTGTCCTATCTGGGGCGTTTTCCCATCACCACGCTCAAGATTGACCGTGCCTTCATCGCCGATGTGGACACCAACCCCAAGACCGCCGAGATCGCCCGGGCCATCATCGGCCTGTCGCGCGGCCTGAACCTGGAAGTGGTGGCCGAGGGCGCCGAGGTGGAAAACCACGTCACCTTCCTGCGCGATAACGGCTGCGACACCGTGCAGGGATTTTATTATTCCAAGCCCGTCCCCGCCGATCAGTTCGAGCGGATGCTGGCGGCCGGTGTGCTGCACCACACCTGATTCCGCCCGGCCTTCACTTATGTCTGAAATGTCATTTCCGACATATGGGCTGGGTATAACCCTTTGTTTTTCAGGGTCTTGTTGACCAAAATCAAGTGAGCCCCGCACAGGCGGGCGCACTCTTGCCCCAGCGGTCGCTCCGAATGGTCGGGCGATCGTGGCAAGAGGTCGAATCATGTCGGGAATCCTGTCCCGTCGCGCATTCCTCAGCGGCTTCCGTTCCGTCCCCGCCGTCCCGGCGGAAGACCCCGCCATCCGGTCCCGGGTGGCAGAGGTGGGCGGGGCGTGCCTGGCGGCGCGCGGCGTGACCTGCGGCACCTGTGCCGACCCGTGCGAGCCGCGCGCCCTGCGCCTGCGGCCGCTGTTGGGCGGCCGGGCCATTCCCGTCATCGACGCCGCTGCCTGCACCGGCTGCGGCGATTGTCTTTCCGTCTGTCCGGTCGGCGCGCTGGCGCTGGTACCGGCCGCGTCGCCATCGGAGGAACAGGCATGCGCGTGAACTCTTTCGCCAGGGCCGAGGTCGACCGCCCGGTCCGCCAGGTCGAAAACATCTGCGGCGTCCTGGTGCACGCCCGGCCCGACGACCGCCATGGCACGGCGGCCCGGCTGGAGGCGCTGCCCGGCGTCGAGGTCCACGTCATCGGCGACGACGGCAAGCTGATCCTGACCGTCGAGGACGCCGCCGACACATGGGCGGGCAAGACCATCGAGCAATTCATTCAGGTTCCGGGCGTGCTCTCTGTCGCCCTGGCCTATCACCATTTCGATTCCGATTTGGAAGGGGAGATCGTTCCATGAGCCTCACCAGGCGCGACTTCATCAAGTCCCAGGCCGTCGCCGCCACCGCGGCGGCGGCCGGCATGGCTGTGCCGGCGGTGGCGCAGACCGTCAAGCCCAACAACATCCGCTGGGACAAGGGCGTGTGCCGTTTCTGCGGCACCGGCTGCGGCGTTCTGGTGGGCGTGCAGGACGGCCGCGTGGTGGCGACCCAGGGCGACCCCGACGCGCCGGTCAACCGCGGCCTGAATTGCATCAAGGGCTATTTCCTGTCCAAGATCATGTACGGCCAGGACCGCCTGACCAAGCCGCTGCTGCGCATGAAGAACGGCAAGTTCGACAAGAACGGCGAATTCGCGCCGATCTCGTGGGACCAGGCCTTCGACATCATGGCCGAGAAGTGGAAGGAACAACTGAAGAAGCCGGACGGCGTCACCCGTATCGGCATGTTCGGTTCCGGCCAGTGGACCATCTGGGAAGGCTATGCCGCGTCCAAGCTGTTCAAGGCGGGCTTCCGCTCCAACAATTTGGACCCCAACGCCCGCCACTGCATGGCCTCGGCCGTCACCGGCTTCATGCGCACGTTCGGCATGGACGAGCCCATGGGCTGCTATGACGACATCGAACAGGCCGACGCCTTCGCCCTGTGGGGCAGCAACATGGCCGAGATGCACCCGATCCTGTGGTCGCGCATCACCGACCGCCGCCTGACCCACGAAGGCGCCAAGGTGGCCGTGCTGTCCACCTATGAGCACAAATCGTTCGATCTGGCCGACGTGCCCATGGTGTTCGTGCCGAACACCGATCTGGCCATCCTGAACTTCATCTGCAACTACATCATCCAGAACAACGCCTACGACAAGGACTTCATCGCCAAGGCGGTGAACTTCAAGAAGGGCGTCACCGACATCGGCTTCGGCCTGCGCCCCAACAATCCGTTGGAGCAGGCGGCCGGCAACAACGGCTATGGCGAGGGCAAGGGCGACCCCAACAAGGTCGAGAACTTCACCTTCGACGAGTTCAAGGCGTTCGTCGCCGATTACACCGTGGAAAAGGTGTCCAAGCTGTCGGGCGTGCCCGAGGACAAGCTGATCGCCCTGGCCAAGCTGTACGCCGACCCCAAGGTCAAGGTCGTTTCGTTCTGGACCATGGGCTTCAACCAGCATACGCGCGGTACGTGGGTCAACAACATGATCTACAACGTGCACCTGCTGGTGGGCAAGATCTCGACCCCCGGCTGCGGTCCGTTCTCGCTGACCGGCCAGCCCTCGGCCTGCGGCACCGCGCGCGAGGTCGGCACCTTCGCCCATCGCCTGCCCGCCGACATGGTGGTGGTCAACGAAAAGCACCGCCAGATCACCGAAGGCATCTGGAAGATCCCGGCGGGCACCATCAATCCCAAGATCGGCTATCACGCCGTGCTTCAGCACCGCATGCTGAAGGATGGCAAGCTGAACGCCTATTGGGTGATGTGCACCAACAACATGCAGACCGCCCCCAACATGAATGAAGAGGGCTATCCGGGCTACCGCAACCCCGAAGCCTTCGTGGTGGTCTCCGATCCCTATCCGACCGTGACCGCGCTGTCGGCCGACCTGATCCTGCCCACCGCCATGTGGATGGAAAAGGAAGGCGCCTACGGCAACGCCGAACGCCGCACCCAGTTCTGGCGCCAGCAGGTCAAGGCCCCGGGCGAGGCCCGCTCGGATCTGTGGCAGCTGATGGAATTCGCCAAGCGCTTCAAGATCGAGGAGGTGTGGCCCGCCGAATTGCTGGACAAGGCGCCGCAGCTCAAGGGCAAGACCGTGTTCGAAGTGCTGTTCAAGAACGGCCAGGTGGACAAGTTCCCGGTGTCGGAAGTTGCCCAGGGCTTCGAGAACGACGAAAGCAAGGCTTTCGGCTTCTACGTCCAGAAGGGTCTGTTCGAGGAATACGCCGCCTTCGGTCGCGGCCATGGCCACGATCTGGCCGATTTCGACATGTACCACAAGGCCCGCGGCCTGCGCTGGCCGGTGGTGGACGGCAAGGAAACCCTGTGGCGCTACCGCGAGGGCTTCGACCCCTACGTCAAGGCGGGCGAAGGCGTCAAGTTCTACGGCAAGCCCGACGGCAAGGCGTGGATCATCGCCCTGCCGTACCAGGACCCGCCGGAAAAGCCCGATGCCGAATTCGACCTGTGGCTGTGCACCGGCCGCGTGCTGGAACACTGGCATTCGGGTTCCATGACCCGGCGCGTGCCGGAACTGCACAAGGCGGTGCCGTCGGCGCTGTGCTACATGCATCCCAACGACGCCAAGAAGCGCAATCTGCGCAACGGCGACGTCGTGAAGATCAAGAGCCGGCGCGGCGAAATCCAGACCCGTGTCGACACCCGTGGCCGCAACCGGCCGCCGGAGGGACTGATCTTCGTGCCGTTCTTCGACGAATCGATCCTGATCAACAAGCTCACCCTGGACGCCACTTGCCCGATCTCGAAAGAGACGGATTTCAAGAAGTGCGCGGTCAAGGTGGAAAAGGCGTAAGGGGCCGGGCCGCCGTTCCCGACGGAACGGCGGCCCCACCCAAAGGCTGGTGAGAAATGGCCGACAACAAAGCGAACATGGATCGGCGCAGCCTGCTCACGGGGGGCTTGCGCGCCGCCTGCGGAGCCGGGGTGCTGGCCCTGTTGCTCAGCGTGCCCGCCCATCGGCGGGCCGAGGCGGTCGCCTTGCGGCCGCCGGGGGCCATCGACGAACACGATTTCCTGTCCGCCTGCGTGCGCTGTGGCCTGTGCGTGCGCGATTGCCCCTATGGCACCCTGGCCCTGGCCGAGCCCGGCGACGGCCCGGCCCTGGGCACGCCGTTCTATACCGGCCGCAACATCCCGTGCGAGATGTGCGAGCACATTCCCTGCGTCGCCGCCTGTCCCACCGGGGCGCTGGACAAGGGGCTGACCGACATCAAGAACGCCAAGATGGGCGTGGCGGTGCTGGTCGGCCATGAAACCTGCCTGAACTATCTGGGCCTGCGCTGCGACGTCTGTTACCGCGTCTGCCCGCTGTCGGATCAGGCCATCACGCTCGAGATGCATCACAACGAGCGCACCGGCAAGCACGCCTTCCTGCTGCCGGTGGTGCATACCGACAAGTGCACCGGCTGCGGCAAGTGCGAGAAAGCCTGCGTGCTGGACGAGGCGGCCATCAAGGTTCTGCCCCACGCCCAGGCTGTGGGCGAGTTGGGCAAGCATTACCGTCTGGGCTGGAAGGAAAAGGAAAAGGCCGGCAAGGCGTTGATCGACGACAACCTGCAACTGCCCATCCGCGGCATGGAGCAGGGCCTGCCCGGACCCGAACGCAATTCGGGCGGCGGCTTCAAGGAGTTCAAGCCATGATCCCCGGCGCGTCCAAGGCCGCCCGGACGGGGTGGCTGTCCGCCAATAAGTGGTTGCTGGCCCGTCGGGCCGCGCAACTGGCCTTCCTGGCCGTGTTCCTCAGCGGTCCGCTGTTCGGGCTGTGGATCACCAAGGGCACTCTGGCGTCCAGCCTGACCCTGGGGGTGTTGCCGCTGACCGACCCGCTGATCGCCCTGCAATCGCTGCTGGCCGGTCACATGCTGGAAAGCGCGGCGCTGGTCGGCGCCGCCATCGTACTGGCCTTTTACCTGCTGGTCGGCGGCCGGGCGTTCTGCGCCTGGGCCTGCCCGGTCAATCTGATCAGCGATTTCGCCGTCTGGCTGCGCCGTCGGCTGGGGCTCAAGGAAAGCCTGGGTCTCGACCGTCGTCTGCGGCTGTGGCTGTTGGCCGGTGTGCTGGTGGGCTCGGCTGTGTCCGGCGCCATCGTCTGGGAACTGGTCAACCCCGTGACCATGCTGCATCGCGGTATCGTCACCGGCGCCATCCTGGGCGGCAGCGCCGCCCTGGTCGCGGCGGCGGCGGTGCTGCTGTTCGACCTTGGCGTCGCCGCCAACGGCTGGTGCGGGCATCTGTGTCCGGTGGGGGCCTTTTACGGCCTGCTGGGCCGTGTCTCCATCCTGCGGGTGCGGGCCGATGGCCGCGCCGCCTGCGACAATTGCATGGAATGTTTCGCCGTCTGCCCCGAACGCCAGGTGATCGCGCCGGCGCTGCGTGGCGCGGACAAGGGCGTGGGGCCGGTCATCGTGTCCGGCGACTGCACCAATTGCGGCCGCTGCATCGACGTCTGTTCCAAACAAGTTTTCCGGTTCGGCACCCGTTTCCACAACGAGGTTCCGGCCGACACCAAACGTGTTCTGCAAGGGGAGTGAGTGCTGTGAAGACCAAGATCATGGCTATCGCCGTCGCCCTGGGCCTGGCCCTCGGCCTCGGCATGGGGAGCGCGACCGTTTCCGCCGAGGACCTGAAGGGTCTGCGCGGTTCCGCCGTCAACACGCCCGACAAGGCGCCGGAAACCTTCAAGGTTCAGGACGGCGTCAAGCTGGAGCGTGCCTATCGTCAGCAGCCGCCGCTGGTGCCGCACACCACGGAAAAATACGAGATCGACCTCAAGGTCAACCAGTGCCTGCGTTGCCATGAATGGCCGTATTCCGACCAGGAAAAGGCGCCGAAGATTTCGGACCTGCACTATCTCGACCGCAACGGCGTGCGCCAGGACACGGTGAACGGCAACCGCTATGTCTGCACCCAGTGCCACGTGCCGCAGGTCGACGCCAAGCCGCTGGTGGAAAACAAGTTCCAGCCGGCCGTCACCAACCGCTGACGCCGCGAAAGGATCTCGGTCATGAGCAACGACAACGAAGCCGCCGCCACGGCCAAGCCGGGCCTCAAGGGCCTGCTGTGCCAGATGTGGTCGATGCTGCGCAAGCCGTCGGGCCGTTGGTCGCTGGGCGCCCTGCTGGTGGTCGGCTTCGCCGGCGGCATCATCTTCTGGGGCGGTTTCAACACCGCCATGGAACTGACCAACACCGAGGCGTTCTGCATCAGCTGCCACGAGATGGAACAGAACGTCTATCGTGAATATCGCGGCACCATCCACGACCAGAACCGGTCCGGCGTGCGCGCCACCTGCCCGGATTGCCACGTGCCCCGGCCGTGGTTCTACAAGATCAAGCGCAAGATCCAGGCGTCGAACGAGGTTCTGCACAAGGTTCTGGGCACCATCGACACGCGCGAGAAGTTCGAGGCCAAGCGCCTGACGCTGGCCAAGAATGAATGGACCCGCATGAAGGAAACCGATTCGCGGGAATGCCGGAACTGCCACAGCTTCTCCAGCTTCGACCTGTCGCGGCAGCAGAAGCGGGCGCAGATCCGCCATGACGAAGCCATGGAAGAAGGCAAGACCTGTATCGACTGCCACAAGGGCGTGGCCCACAAGCTGCCCCAGGGCGCGTTCAACGCCGAGCGCGAGTTGAACGAAACCTGGAACGCGGTTCACAAGAAGCAATAATCCCCTCGGAACGCAAGACTGGCCCCGCTGGAAACGGCGGGGCCTTTTTGCTTGGTTCACGACGCCAGGGCGTAGCCCATCCTTCACGACGCCAGGGCGTGGATCATCCTTCACGACGCCAGGGCGTCGATGATCCTGCACTCGGCGACGGTGTGGGCGCAGCAATTGACCATGCCGCGCAGGGCGCCGCGCAGCCGTTCCAGTTCGGCGATCTTGCGCTCGACCTCGGCCAGATGCTCGGCCGCCAGCCGGTCGGCGTCCTGGCACGGATATTCCGGATGCACCGCCAGTCGCAGCAATTCGCGGATGGCCTCGATGGAAAAGCCCAGGTCGCGGCCGCGCCGGATGAAATGCAGGCGGCGCAAATGCTCGTCGCCGTATTGCCGGTATCCCGATGCGCTGCGGCCGGGTTCCGGCAACAGGCCGATCTTCTCGTAATAGCGGATGGTTTCCACGTTGACGCCGGTCCGCTCGCCAAGCTTGCCGATGCTGAGGGCTTTCATGGCCTCTTGACCCTGTAGTGACTACAGGGTCCAGCATGCCTCCATGGTCCGATCGAACACAAGGAGCATCGCCATGGCCGCCCAATGCTGCGCCAACAACCACTGCCACGACCGCAAGGCCGATCCGGCGCCCGCCGCGCCGGTCGCCGCCGGTCGCGGCCGGTCGTTCCGGGTCAGCGGCCTGGATTGCGCCGAAGAGGTGGCGATCCTCAGGGCCGAGGTCGGGCCGCTGGTGGGCGGCGCCGACAATCTGGCCTTCGACGTGCTCAACGGCCGCATGGTGGTGCTGGAACCGGGGCAGGGGGCCGATGCCGACGCCATCATGGCGGCGGTGGCCCGCACCGGCATGCGCGCGGTGCCGTGGGCGGCGGCCTCGGGTCATGACCATCAGGACCGCCGCCGCACGGTCCAGGCCGGTCTGGCGGCGGCCAGCGCCCTGGCCACCGCCATCGGCTGGGCGGCGGACCTGCTGGGCGCCGGGCCGTGGCTGGCGCGCCCGGCCTTTGCCGTCGCCATCCTGATCGGCCTGTGGCTGGTGCTGCCCAAGGCGATGCTGGCGGCGCGGCGGCTGCGGCCGGACATGAACCTGCTGATGTGCGTGGCGGTGGCGGGGGCGGTGGCCCTGGGCGACTGGCTCGAGGCGGCGACCGTCTCGTTCCTGTTCGCGCTGTCGCTGGCCCTGGAAAGCTGGAGCGCCGGGCGGGCGCGGCGGGCCATCGCCGCGCTGATGGACTTGACGCCGACGGTGGCGCGCCTGCGCCACGCCGACGGAAGCGAAAGCGAAATCGCCCCCGAGGCGGTGCCGGTGGGGGCGCTGTTCGTGGTCCATCCCGGCGAACGTATTCCGCTGGACGGTCGGGTGCGGAGCGGTGAAAGCGCCGTGGATCAGGCCCCCGTCACCGGCGAAAGCGTGCCGGTGGCCAAGCAGCCGGGGGCCGAAGTGTTCGCGGGCACCGTCAACGGCGATGGCGTGCTGGAGGTGGAAAACACCCGCGCCGCCGCCGACACCACCCTGGCCCGTGTCGCCCGGCTGGTGGCCGAGGCGCAAAGCCGCCGATCCGCCACCGAACGCTGGGTCGACCGTTTCGCCGCCATCTACACCCCCATCGTCATGGCGCTGGCCCTGGCGGTGGCGGTGGTGCCGCCGCTGCTGTCGGGCGGCGGCTGGGATGAATGGATCTATCGCGCGCTGGTGCTGCTGGTCATCGCCTGTCCCTGCGCCCTGGTGATCTCGACCCCGGTGACGGTGGTGGCGGCCATGGCGGCGGCGGCGCGGGCCGGTGTGCTGGTCAAGGGCGGCGAACATCTGGAAAGCCCGGCGCGGCTGCGGGTGGTGGCCTTCGACAAGACCGGCACCGTGACCGAGGGACGGCTGGCGGTGGATCGGGTGGTGGCGCTGAACGGCCATGACGAGGTCGGGTTGCTGGCCCGCGCGGCGGCGCTGGAGGCCCGCAGCGGCCACCCCATCGCCCGCGCCATCCTGGCCCACGCCGCCGCGCGCGGGGTGGCCGCCGTCCCGGCCCAGGGCGTCCAGGCGCTGCCGGGCAAGGGGGCGACCGGCATCATCGACGGCCGCGTCCATTGGCTGGGCTCGCACCGCTATCTGGAGGAACGCGGCGACGAGACGCCGGAAGTGCACGCCCTGGCCGAGCAATTGGAAGCCGAGGGGCGAAGCGTGGTGGTGATCGGCAGCGACCGCCATGTCTGCGGCCTGATCGCCCTGTCCGACCGGGTGCGGCCCGAGGCCGCCGCCGCCCTGGCGGCGTTGCGCCGGGCGGGGATCGAGCGGCTGGTCATGCTGACCGGCGACAACCGCGCCACCGCCGAACGCATCGGCGCCCAACTGGGGCTGGACGAGGTGCGGGCGGAATTGCTGCCCGAGGACAAGGTGGCGGCGGTGGCCGATCTGGTGGCCCGCCACGGCGCCGTGGCCATGGTCGGCGACGGTGTCAACGACGCCCCGGCCATGGTCAAGGCATCCTTGGGCATCGCCATGGGCGCCGCCGGAACCGACACCGCCATCGAAACCGCCGATCTGGCCCTGATGTCCGACGATCTGGGCAGGCTGGCGTGGCTGGTCGGCCATTCCCGGCGCATGCGGCGGGTGCTGCACCAGAACATCGCCTTCGCCCTGGGCATCAAGCTGCTGTTCACCGTGCTGGCCTTTGGCGGCATCGCCACCCTGTGGGGGGCCATCGCCGCCGACATGGGCGCCTCGCTGCTGGTGGTGTTCAACGGCCTGCGACTGTTGCGCGGGCGGCATCCTGTGGCATAAGAAGCGGCCATTTCACCGGAAACCGAAAATCCATGATCCGTTTCGAGAACGTCAGCAAGCAGAACAGCCACCGCATCCTGTTCTGCGAATCCTCCGCCGCCCTGAACCGGGGCGAGAAGATCGGCCTGCTCGGTCCCAACGGCGCGGGCAAGACCACCCTGTTCCGCATGATCATGGGCGAGGAGGAACCGGATGACGGGCAGGTTTCCATCGAGAAGCTGACCACCATCGGCTATTTCAACCAGGATGTGGGCGAGATGGCGGGCCGCAGCGCCGTGTCCGAGGTCATGGACGGCGCCGGTCCGGTCAGTTCGGTCGCCGCCGAACTGCGCGAGTTGGAGGCGGCCATGTGCGACCCCGACCGCGACGACATGGACGCGGTGATCGAACGCTATGGCGAGGTTCAGGCGCGGTTCGAGGAATTGGGCGGCTATGAACTGGAGGGCAAGGCGCGCGAGGTGCTGGCCGGTCTCAGCTTCAGCCAGGAGATGATGGACGGCGATGTCGGCGGCCTGTCGGGCGGCTGGAAAATGCGCGTCGCCCTGGCCCGCATCCTGCTGATGCGCCCCGACGTCATGCTGCTGGACGAGCCCAGCAACCACCTGGACATCGAAAGCCTGATCTGGCTGGAAGGCTTTCTGAAGAATTACGACGGCGCGCTGCTGATGACCTCGCACGACCGCGAGTTCATGAACCGCATCGTCAACAAGATCATCGAAATCGATGGCGGCACGCTGAACACCTATGCCGGCAATTACGAATTCTACGAACGCCAGCGCGCCCAGAACGAAAAGCAGCAGCAGGCCCAGTTCGAGCGCCAGCAGGCCATGCTGGCCAAGGAAATCAAATTCATCGAACGCTTCAAGGCGCGGGCCTCGCACGCTGCCCAGGTGCAAAGCCGCGTCAAGAAACTGGACAAGATCGAACGTTTCGAACCGCCGCGCCGCCGTCAGGTGGTGGCCTTCGACTTCCCGACGGCGCCGCGCTCGGGCGATGACGTGGCGGTGCTGAAGAACGTGCACAAGGGCTATGGCAGCCGCGCCATCTATCAGGGACTGGACCTGATCATCCGGCGCAAGGAACGCTGGTGCGTCATGGGCGTCAACGGCGCGGGCAAGTCCACCCTGCTCAAGCTGGTGGCGGGCGTCACCGAACCCGACCAGGGCACCGTCACCATCGGCGCCAGCGTCAAGATGGGCTATTTCTCGCAGCACGCCATGGATTTGCTGGACGGGGAAAAGACGGTGTTCGAAACCCTGGACGGCTATTTCCCCCAGGCCAACCAGGGCTCGCTGCGCGCTTTGGCGGGCTGCTTCGGCTTTTCCGGCGACGACGTGGAAAAGAAGTGCCGGGTGTTGTCGGGCGGCGAAAAGGCCCGGCTGGTCATGGCCGTCATGCTGTTCAACCCGCCCAATTTCCTGGTGCTGGACGAACCCACCAACCACCTGGACCTGGACACCAAGGAAATGCTGGTCAAGGCGCTGGCGTCCTATGAGGGCACCATGCTGTTCGTCTCGCACGATCGCCACTTCCTGGCCGCCCTGTCCAACCGCGTGCTGGAACTGACCCCCGAGGGCGTCCACCAATACGCGGGCGGCTATACCGAATACGTGGAAAGCACCGGCCAGGAAGCCCCCGGCATCCACGGCTGAAACATGCCGTAGGGGGGCGGTGGTTTTTTCGCGCCCGGATGTGCCGGGTCGGCCGTATCACCGTCATCCCCCGCTGCGTGGGCAAAAGCTGCCGGGCGGGCAGGGCCTTCCTGGCATGACGGCAGCTCTTGCCGGGTGTGGTTAAGTCTAATCAATTGAAATAAAACGATTCTCCAACTGGCACGCCGCCTGCAACCCCGGTTTCCGGGTTATATTCTGTTCGGCGGCCTGAAGGAGGCTCGGCATGTTGTGGGGCGCATTCACCAACGCCAGTACGGCGATGCAGGTGTTCACCAATGATCTGGGATCGATCAGCCAGAACATCTCCAACGTCAACACCACCGGCTACAAGCGCCAGGAATTGATGTTCGCGACCAATCTGTCCGAACACAAGGCGTCGCCGACCACGCACACCAACGGCCTGAACATTTTCGGGGTCAAGGCCACCCAGCGGAACCTGATCGACGTGCAGGGCGGCATCCTGTCGTCCAGCACCTGGAGCGACCTTGCCATCAACGGCAACGGCTTCTTCATGGTGGCCCGTCCGACTTCGGGGGCGGCGGCGGCTTCGGCGGCGACGGCCGGGGCGGGGGTGGACAACGTTCCCACCACCATCGACACCAACAGCCCCAGTTCGGTCCTGTACACCCGCGCCGGTGCCTGGACCCGCGCCTATGGTCCCGACACCGACGCCACCCTGGCGCGTTCGTACTTCCTCAGCAATGACGGCAGCTACCTGCTGGGCTGGATGGCCGACGACACCGGCGCCATTTCCTCCAGCGCCAAGCTGGAGCCGGTGTACACCCTGGCGCCGCGTCCCATTCCCAACAACGGCACGGCGGGGGTCGACGCCTCGTCGACGCTGAAGCCCAGTTCCATCACCATGCCGGGCCGCGCCACGACGTCGGCCAGCATCATCGCCAACCTGCCGCGCGACGCCCGCATCGGCGGTTCGCAGACCCAGCAGAACATCACCGATCCCAGCACCGCCAACCAAAGCATGACCATCAACTGGACGCGGACGGGGGCGACCACCTATACCGCCACCGCCAGTCTGGCCAACGCGACCATGGACGTTTCCACCTGGGACGTCGAAGTGGACAGCACCGGCAAGGTGATTTCGCCCGCCACCAACCCCACCGTCAACTTCACCTGGGCCGCCCCGGCGGGCAGCACCAGCCAGGCGGTGGACCTGACGCCGCCCAAGCGCGGCGACATGTTCAATATTCCGGTGTCGGTGTTCGACGCCAATTACACCGAACACACGGCGACGCTGCGGTTCGAGCGGTCGGGCGTCAACACCTGGTACATGTATCCCGACGGCGGCACCGGCACCACCACCGCCTCGACCCCCATCGAGGTGACGTTCGATAATAACGGCAAGCTGACCAGCCCGGCCAACGGCACGCTCAGTCAGGCGTTTTCCTGGACCACCGGCACGCCGCCGACCACGGGGGCGGCGACGGTCGCCTTCGACCTGTCCAAGATTTCCCAGTATGACGACGGCAGCATGTATCTGGGAACCATCAGCCAGGACGGTTACGGCAAGGGCACGCTGATGACCACCACCTTCAATCCCAAGGGTGAGTTGGTGGGCTATTACGACAACGGCCGCTCGCGTACCTTGTTCAAGGTTCCGGTGGCCAATTTCACCGCCGACAACGCCCTGGAGCCCATTTCCGGCACCCTGTTCCGTCGCACCAAGGAGGCGGGCGATCTGGTGGTCAGCGGCATCGAGGACGCCCCCGGCGCCTCCAGTTTCGTCACCTCGTCGCTGGAAAGCTCGACCGTGGCCATCGAGGACGAATTCACCCGCATGATCATGACGCAGAAGGCGTATTCCATGAACTCGCAGGTGTTCAAGACCGCCGACGACATGACCAGCGTCGCCCGCGACCTCAAGACCTGATAGGGCGGCGCGGCGACCAAAATGGCTCAGCGCGGAATCGCGCTGGGCCATTGACTTATCCCCCCCAGACCACCTCGTACAGCGGCACCGCGTCCTTGAAGCCCTTCAGGTATTTGTCGCCGATGGAGCGGAAGCTGGCGGCGCCCTTGCCGACGGTCAGGTCCTTGACCACGCCGGTGCACAGCACCTGATCGGCGTTGGTGGCGGCGCAGACGCGGGCGGCCAATTGTACGGTGGCGCCGAACAGATCGTCCTCTTCCTCGATGGGTTCGCCGGCGTTCAGGCCGATGCGCAGGTGCAGCGCCTGGGCGGGCAGGCGGGTGTTGTGCTGGTTGACCTGGCGCTGGATGGCCACCGACGCCTCGACCGCGGCGGCGGCGGTGCCGAACGACGCCATGATGCCGTCGCCGGTATGTTTGATTTCCTTGCCGCCGAACTGGGCCAGGGCGCCGCGCACGATGGAATTGTGCTTGCGCACCACTTCCTGGGCGGCGGCGTCGCCGCGGGCCTGGGTCATGTCGGTCGATCCCACCATGTCGGTGAACATGACGGTGACGATCTGGGCCTTCTTGTCGCTTTTCCTGGTCCATTCCAGGAAGGCGTCGCGCAGGGCGCGATGGGCGCTGCCCTCGTTGCCGAGCATGAAATCGGACATGGCGTCGCGCCCGGCCTGGACCACGCCCAGATAGCGCGGTTCCAGCAGGTATTCCTCGAGCTTGTCATAGAACTTGCGCGCCAGGTCGCCGCTGGTGCCCAGGGTTTCCAGGGCGGCGCCCACCAGCTTGGCCTTGGCGCCTTCGCCCAGCTTCTTGAAGTCGCACAGGGTTTCCACCGCCCCGGCCAGATACAGGTGCAGGGCGAATTTGGTGAAGGCGTCCATGTTGGGCACCAGTACCTTGGCCTGGGCCACGGCACCGTCCAGGAAACGCATGACGGTGGGTTGCAGGCTTTCGACGCTGGCGGCCTCTTCCTTGCGGCTTTTGTCCTTGCCCTTGTCCTCGTCCTTGGCCTTGGGGGCTTCCTCCCTCGGCTCGGGATCGGGGCGGATTTCGGGCAGGGCGGCGTCCTCGGGGCCGGGGTTGATTTCCGGCAGGTCCAAATCCTTGGGGTCCAGCGGGGCGGGCGTTTCGTCCTCGTCCTCGTCCGCTTCGTCGGCCTTGGCCCTGGCTTCATCGGCCAGGGCCTGGGCGGCCAGCTTGTCCAGGGATTTCTTGACCTGACGCTCGCGCTGGATCTCCTCGGCGCTTTGCACCGGCTTGGCGCCGCCGCCGCCCCAGGCGAAGCCGGGTTTGCGGAATTGCGGGATGGCGGTCTGGCGCGGCAGGAAGCGCATGGCCAGCGGCACCGCCACCAGCAGGAACGTGCCGACGAACACCAGGAACAGCAACTGGCCGTAGCTTTCGCGGGTGACGGTCAGGTTGAAGCCCATCTTCCACAGCAACTGGATGGCCTCGGGCATCAGTTTGATGCTCAGCAAGGCGGCGGCCAGGGCCACGGCGGTGATGGCCAGCAGCCGGGCCATCAACTGGCGGGCGTGGGCGGTTTCCTCGGGCGGGCGGCGCCGTTTGGGCGGCTGGCGGAAGGTGGTGGTGGAGGACGAGGACCGGGCGCTGGCGGCGGCTGGCGTGCGGGCCCGGGCGGCCGCGCCGCCACCCGCCGCGCGTGCCTGGGCATGGCCGCCGCCTTGCTTGCCCATGTCGCGTGGCGCGCCCTGGGTGCAGTAGACCTCGGCTTCCTCGAAGCTGTTGTCGTCGGTGTAATAGGTTTCGCGCAGCACGCGGACGCGGATGCTTAGCGTGTTTTCCAGTTCCTTGGCTTCAAGGATGGCGGTTTCCCGCTCGGTACGTGGAAAACGGGCGTGCAGCATCCAGCCCCGGCCTTCGAGGACGTATACCTCGTAATGGACGATGATCATGGCTGCTGGTACCCCAATCCTCCCCGGCCGATCTTTCCTTGTGACAGGCCAGAGTGACGGCTTCCCTTGCCGTCTGCTGTACCCGCTTCGCCCGCCGAAGTCCATGAAAAAGCAGAAAAGGCCGCCCCTGCGGGCGGCCTGAACTTGCGGCGGCGGAACGGGAAACGGCGACCCGAAGGCCGCCGTCGATCACCTTACGACTTGATGCCGAAGCTGGCGAAGCGCTTGTTGAACTTCGCGATCTGGCCGCCGGTATCCACCATGCGGTGAACGCCGGTCCAGGCCGGATGGGACTTCGGGTCGATGTCCAGACGCATGGTGTCGCCCGGCTTGCCCCAGGTCGACTTGGTCGTGAACTCGGTGCCGTCCGTCATGACCACGTTGATCTCGTGGTAGTCCGGATGAATGTCGTTCTTCATGGCGTACTGCTCCGCAAATCGAAGGCGCCTCTATACAGAAAAGCGCCGGGCCATGCAAGCCTGGGTTTGGTGTTTTTTTCACCGGCATGCAAAAAGGGGCGCGACGGCCGCGCCCCCATATGTTGTTGCCGTCCCCGGTTCCGGTCAGAACGGATGGCGGTCCATGGTCAGGGTGGTCTGCACCGCCGCCAGCAGATCGTCGCGGCGGAACGGCTTGGGCAGCACATGGGCGGCGCCCAGGGCGCGCACCCGTTCGGCCACGTCCATTTCGCGCCCGGCGACGCCGCCCGGCACCGCCAGCACGCGGGCGCCGGTGAAGATGGCGGGGGTCTGGCCATCCATGTCGCCCGTCACCACCAGATCGGCGGCGTGGTCGGCATGCAGCCGTCCGGCGGCAGCGCGATCGGCGGCGCTTTCCACCTCGTAGCCGGCCCCCTCCAGGATGGTGCGCAGCGCGTGGCGGGCACGGTCCTCGGCCTCGATGACCAGAATGCGGGTCATTGTCCTTCCTCCCTGAGTGTGGGGCGGTCCGGTTTTTCCGCATGGCTTCGCCGCGCGGTGGCCGCCTTATTGTCAGCGTCCAGTATCACCGGTTAAACAATGGCGCGCAATTTATACTTTGGGGGATAAGCCACAGGTCCGGCGGCTTGGCAGGGGCGGGGGGCTCGGCTACCATCGCCGCCGCATTGAACGGAGATCCCCGAATGAGCCTGGATGAAAGCCGCTTCACCGCCCTGGCCGATCAGGTGCTGGAGCATCTGTGCGACACCGTGGACGACGTGCTGGGCGATGTCGTCGATGCCGACCTGCATGCGGGCATCCTGACCCTCAGCCTGTCGGGCGGCGGGCAGTACATCATCAACAAGCACGCCCCCAACCGGGAAATCTGGATGTCGTCGCCGGTCGGCGGCGCCACCCATTTCGCCCATGTGGACGGGCGCTGGGTTTCGACCCGTGATTCCGCATTGGTGCTGCACGAGGTGCTGGCGGCCGAACTGAAGGCCCGCACCGGCACCGACATCGCGTTCTGACGGCGGCAGCAAAAAGCCCCGCCGGGGCGGGGCTTTTTCCGGTCAGTCCGGCTTGACCAGGGTATGGCGCTTCTTGCCGGCGGTCAGCTTGATCACGCCGTCCTTGAGGGCGTCATTGCCCACCGTTTCGGCGGGGTCCTTGACGGCGACGTCGTTGACCTTGCCGCCGCCGCCCTGGATCAGACGGCGGGCTTCGCCGTTCGAGGCGGCCAGCCCGGCGCGCACGAACAGGGCGAAGGCCGGGATACCGGCCGCCAGTTCGGCGGCGGGGATGGTGACGGTCGGCAGGTTGTCCGACAGCGCGCCTTCCTCGAAGGTCTTGCGGGCGGTTTCGGCGGCTTCGCGCGCGGCGTCCTCGCCGTGGCACAGGCGCGTGACCTCGCCCGCCAGGATCTTCTTGGCTTCGTTGATCTCGGCGCCCTGCAACGCCTCCAGCCGGGCGATCTCGTCCAGCGGCAGTTCGGTGTACAGCTTGAGGAAGCGGCCGACATCGGCGTCCTCGGTGTTGCGCCAGTACTGCCAGAATTCCCACGGGCTCAGCATTTCGGCGTTCAGCCACACGGCGCCGCCCACGGTCTTGCCCATCTTGGCGCCCGAGCTGGTGGTCAGCAGCGGGCTGGTCAGGCCGTACAGCTCGGCCTGATGGACCCGGCGGCCCAATTCGACGCCGTTGACGATGTTGCCCCACTGGTCGGACCCGCCCATCTGCAACAGGCACTTGTGGCGGGCCCACAGTTCGGCGAAATCGTAGCCCTGAAGGATCATGTAGTTGAATTCCAGGAAGGTGAGGGGCTGCTCACGCTCCAGGCGCAGCTTGACCGAATCGAAGGTCAGCATGCGGTTGATGGTGAAATGCTTGCCGTAATCGCGCAGGAAGGCGATGTAGTTCAACTGGTCCAGCCAGTCGGCGTTGTTCACCATCAGCGCGTCGGTGGCGCCGTCGCCGAAGGTCAGGTACTTGGCGAACACCTTCTTGATGCCCGCCATGTTCTTGGCGATGACATCGTCGGTCAGCATCTTGCGCGCTTCGTCCTTGCCGGTCGGATCGCCGATGCGGGTGGTGCCGCCGCCCATCAGCACGATGGGCTTGTTGCCGGTCTTCTGCCACCAGCGCAGCAGCATGATCTGCATCAGGCCGCCCACATGCAGGGATTCGGCGGTGCAGTCAAAGCCGATATAGGCCGCCGCCGGACCTTCGCCCAGGCGCTTGTCCAGCGCTTCCCAGTCGGTGCACTGGTGCATGTAGCCGCGCTCGGCGACGACGCGAAGGAATTCGGAACGGGCGGTGGTCATGGCGCGCATCATTCGGTTGCTTGCGGAAAGGTGGCCCGTTTAGCACAATCGCCGCCTTGTCACAACGTGCCGGGGGCGATTCCTGCCATGACCATGCTTGCCCTGGGGCTGATGAGCGGCACGTCGCTGGACGGCGTGGATGCCGCCCTGGTCGCCACCGACGGCGTGACGGTGGAACGGACCGGCGCCGCCCTGACCCGGCCCTATGACGATGGATTGCGTGCGCGTCTGCGTTCGGTGCTGGGCGGGATCGGCCCGGTGGCCGAGGTCGAGGCCGAGATGACCCGCTTCCACGCCCGGGTGGTGGACGATCTGGTCGCCGCCGCCGGGCTGGAGCGGGCGGCGGTGGACGTCATCGGTTTTCACGGCCACACCATCCTGCACCGGCCGGAACGGCGCCGGACCTGGCAGATCGGCGACGGCGCCCTGCTGGCGCATCTGACCGGCATTCCGGTGGTCAACGATTTCCGTGCCAATGACGTGCTGGCGGGCGGGCAGGGGGCGCCGCTGGTGCCGGTGTTCCACCGCGCCCTGGCCGCCGCCGGATTGCGCGGGCACGGCGCGCTGGCGGTGCTGAATCTGGGCGGGGTGGGCAACGTCACCTGGATCGGCGCGGATGATGGCCTGCTGGCCTTCGACACCGGTCCCGGCAACGCCCTGATCGACGATTGGGCGCTGGCCCATACCGGCTGCCCGGTGGACCAGGGCGGCGCCCTGGCCGCCGCCGGACGGGTGCATGCCGACCGGGTGGCGGATTTCGCCGCCCATCCCTATTTCGAACAGCGGCCGCCGAAATCCCTGGACCGCGACGATTTCCAGACGTTGGCCCGCCGCCTGACCGCCGATCTGTCGGCGGCCGACGGCGCCGCCACCCTGACCGCCTTCACCGCCCGCGCGGTGGCCCGCGCCGCCGAGCACTTTCCCAGCCCCGCCGGGCGCTGGCTGGTGTGCGGCGGCGGTCGCCACAACCCGGTGCTGATGGCCGCCCTGGCCGCCGAACTGGCGGTGCCGGTGCAGCCGGTCGAAACGATCGGCTGGGACGGCGACGCGCTGGAGGCCCAGGCTTTCGCCTATCTGGCGGTGCGCAGCCTGCGCGGCCTGCCGCTGACCTTTCCCGAAACCACCGGGGCGCCGCGCGCCCTGGGGGGCGGGCGCTTTCATCCGCGATAAGGTCGGCATCGGGTAAGCACCCTATCGACGCCCGGCGGCGGCGGGGCTAGGGTCGTATTGCCTTCGTGCGAAAACGGACAGGAGTACCACATGGCCCGTTGGGCGCTGCTTTTCCTGTGTGCGGCCCTGGTCGTCCCCGCGGCCGTCACCCCGGCCCATGCCGACCAGGCCTCGGCGGTGGCGGCGGTCAAGGCGCAGCCGCGCGCCGTGGATGCCCAGGTGGACACTTCCGGCAACATGTACGTGCTGGTCAAGCCCGAGAAGGTGCCGTGGGCGCAATACGCCGCCGCCCTGTGTTCGGTGGTCAAGCCCCATCAGGGCCGCATCTTCCGCATGCGCATCATCGAACTGACCCAGGCCAATTACAGCAAGCCGCCCGCCAGTTGGACCCGGCTGGCCGAGGCCGATTGCGGGCGCTGACATCCCGGGAAAAAGCCGCGTGCCATCGGGTCGCGGCTTTTTCCATTGTCGGCTATTGCAAGTAATTCGCAATCGCATTAACCTTGTTCCGCTCGAAACACGGGGGAGATCGAGGAGGACATGCGAACCACGGTAATCTATGGCTCGGACGCGGGCGGCACCAAGGTGGTGGCCGCGCGCATCGCGGCGGCGGTCAAGGGCAAGGCGCTGGACGTGCGCAAGGCCAAGATCGCCGATTTCGAGGAATGCGACCTGCTGATCCTGGGCTCTCCCACCTACGGCCTGGGCGAGTTGCAATGCGACTGGGAGGATTCCGGCCTGGCGCTGATCGATGCCGCCCGGCTGGAGGGCAAGACGGTGGCGCTGTTCGGCACCGGCGACCAGTACACCTATCCGGACTCGTTCGTGGACGCCATCGGCATCCTGTATGACCGGGTGGTGGCGCGCGGCGCGCGGGTGCTGGGCTTCACCGACACCGAGGGCTACGACTTCGTCGCCTCGGCGGGCGAGCGCGACGGCCGCTTCGTCGGCCTGGCATTGGACGAGGACAACCAATCGGACCTGACGGAAAGGCGGATCGCGGCATGGATCAGGCAATTGTCGTAGACGGCGGCGTGGCGCTGCGCTTCCTTGCCCATCACCTCTATGAGTATCGCAAGGGGGTGCGGCGCATGTTCATGATGACCATGACCCCGCCCGAGGCCCAGGCCGTGCGGCAGCGGCTGGAGCGGGAAGGGGTGGATTATCATGTGCACGAGGTCAGCGCCGCCAAGGTCAACGTGCTGTTCGGCCATGCGGCATGGATCGAGACGGCGCGCAGCATCGTCACCAAGCCGCTGGCGCGGCTGACGCCGGAAGAGGATTTCATGCTCGGCACCCTGCTGGGCTACGACCCGGAACAGCAATGCCGCCGTTTCCTGGCGCAAACCCGGCGGGCGGCGGTGGCCTGAACGGCAAGTTTCCAAGAAAAAACCCTCTCCCGGCCGGGAGAGGGTTTTTTTGTTTTCAGGTGGCGGCGGCCGCCAGGGCCGGTTCCATCGCCGGGGTCAGGCTTGGCGCCTCGGCCACGGCTTCGGACAGGTATTGGTCGACCACGTCGTTCAGCGGGTCCAGATGCGCCCCGAAGAAGTGGTTGGCGCCTTCCACCTGGCGATACTTGACGCGGATGTTCTTTTGCGTGCCCAGCTTGGCGGCCAGCTTGGCCACCGACGGCTCGGGGACCACGTCGTCCGAGGTGCCGTGGACGATCAGGCCCGAGGACGGGCAGGGCGCCAGGAAGGTGAAGTCGTAGGCGTTGGCCGGCGGCGCCACCGAGACGAAACCGTCGATTTCCGGGCGGCGCATCAGCAATTGCATGCCGATCCAGGCGCCGAACGAGAACCCGCCCACCCAGCACGCGGCGGCGTTGGGGTTGTAGGTCTGCATCCAGTCCAGCGCCGAGGCGGCGTCCGACAATTCCCCCTGGCCGTTGTCGAACTTGCCCTGGCTGCGGCCGACGCCGCGAAAGTTGAACCGAAGGGTCGAGAATCCCTTGCGCACGAACGCGTGGTACAGGGTGTAGACCACCTTGTTGTTCATGGTGCCGCCGTGCTGCGGATGCGGATGCAGCAACAGGGCGACGGGGGCGTTGGGCAGCTTGGAATGGTGATACCGGCCTTCAAGACGGCCGTCCGGTCCGTTGAAAATCACCTCGGGCATCGATGTCCCCTAGTTTATAGCGTGTTATTGCCCGCATCCGTCCGGTCCGCGCACAGGCGAAGAAACCGAGCGGTGATGTCGGGGAATTGCGTCAGGCATATGGCGATTGGTACCGGTCAAACTTGACCGGCTTTGTCGGGCATCCTATATTCATTTCAAACCTGGGCACCCCCGATGGGATATCCCCCCCTGACCAGGGGTGCTCAATCGCCGGATAGATTAGCATATTGCCGACCATGGTTTTCAAGAGTCTTCAAGAAGATATCGCGTCGATCCGCAGCCGCGACCCGGCCGCGCACTCCACCCTCGAGGTGGTTCTGTGCTACCCGGGACTGCATGCGCTGATCCTTTACCGGGTCGCGCATTGGTGCTGGGGCAACGGTTTGCGGGTGCTGGGGCGCTTCATTTCCCATGTGGCGAAGATCTTCACGGGAATTGAAATCCACCCCGGCGCCACCATCGGCCGCCGCCTGTTCATCGACCATGGCACCGGCGTGGTGATCGGCGAAACCGCCATCATCGGTGACGACGTCACCCTGTATCACGGCGTCACCCTGGGCGGCACCTCGCTGCACAAGGGCAAGCGTCACCCGACCCTGGAGGACGGGGTCATCATCGGCTCGGGCGCCCAGGTTCTGGGACCGATCACCGTGTCCGCCGGGGCGCGTGTCGGCGCCAATGCCGTGGTGCTGACCGACGTGCCGCCGGGTGTGACCATGGTGGGCATCCCCGCGCGCATCGCCATGCGCAAGCCCAAGCCGGGCGAGGCGGCGTTCTGCGCCTATGGTCTGGCCGACGACGACATGCCCGATCCGGTGGCCCGCGCCATCGATTCCCTGCGCGGGCAGGTGGATACCCTGCTGGCGCGGGTGGCCGAGCTGGAGGCCGGGCGCCCTGCCGCCGCCCCGGGCGCCACCCAGGTCTCCGACGAAGATCGGCCCGAGCCGCCCCAGGCCGCCGCCGGTCTTTAGTCACCCCTCAAGAGCAAAGGGCAGGGCGGGCCGCGCCGTGCCGAAACCGGGAGAGCAGACGTGAAACTCAGCACCAAAGGCCGATACGCCGTCATGGCGATGGTGGATTTGTGTAGCAACTCGCAGGGCAGCCCGGTGGCGCTGGCCGACATCGCCGAGCGGCAGGAAATCTCGCTGTCGTATCTGGAACAATTGTTCGGCAAGCTGCGCAAGGGCGGTCTGGTCAAGAGCGTGCGCGGCCCCGGCGGCGGCTATCTGCTGTCGCGCCCGGCCGGTCAGATGCGCATCTCGGACATCATCCTGGCGGTGGACGAACCCATCCAGACCACCCGTTGCTCGCCCGGCACCCCGGCCGGCTGCCACAACAACAAGGGCCGCTGCCTGACCCACGATCTGTGGGAAGAGCTGGGCAACCAGATTTACCTGTACCTGTCCTCGGTGTCGCTGGCCGATGTGTGCGAGCGCCGCATCCTGGGCACGTCGGGCATCTTCGGCGGCGGCGGCACCGTCGCCGCCCAGTAAGGAGTTTCGCGTTCGTGTCTCGTCTGGCCTATCTCGACTACAATGCCGGGGCGCCCGCGCGCCCCGAAGTGGTCGCGGCCATGGCCGAGGCGCTGGCCGAACCCGGCAACCCGTCTTCTGTCCATGCCTGCGGCCGCGCCGCCCGTGCCCGGCTCGAGGATGCCCGTGCCGCCGTCGCCGCCCTGGTGCAAGCGCCGCCTGCGGGCGTGATCTTCACCTCGGGCGGGACCGAGGCCAACGCCCTGGCGCTGCGCGGCTGTGGCCGTCGCCGCCTGCTGGTGTCGGCGGTCGAGCACGCCTCGGTGCGCGAAGCGGGCGAGACGGTGGAGATGATCCCGGTCGACGGCAATGGCGTGGTGCGGGTGTCGGCATTGCAAGAGATGCTGGCCGCCGATCCGGCGTCGGCACTGGTGTCGGTGATGCTGGCCAACAACGAAACCGGGGTGATTCAGCCGGTGGCCCAACTGGCGGAAATCGCCCGCGCCCATGGCGCGCTGGTCCATTGCGACGCCGCCCAGGCGCCGGGTCGTATGTCGGTCACTTTGTCGGGGCTGAATGTCGACTTTCTGACATTGAGCGCCCACAAGCTGGGCGGGCCGCCCGGAATCGGCGCGCTGGTGCTGGCCAATCCCGATTTCGCCCTGGCACCGTTCTTGCTGGGAGGAGGTCAGGAGCGGCGCCGCCGTGCCGGGACCGAAAATCTTCCCGGCATCGTCGGCTTCGGAACAGCCGCCCGACTGGCCGCCGATCACGGCGCCGAGGGCGACAGGGTAAGGGAGTTGCGTGAACGCCTGGAAAGGGCGGCGTTGGCCCGGATACCGGGCGCGGTGGTGGTTGGTGCGGCCGCGGCCCGGCTGTGCAACACCGCGTGCCTTGCCCTTCCGGGGGTGCCGTCCCAGGTGCAGGTGATGGCGCTGGATCTGGCCGGTGTGGCCGTCAGCGCCGGGTCCGCCTGTTCCTCGGGCAAGGTGGGGGAGAGCGCGGTGCTGCGCGCCATGGGACTCGACAAGGCGGTTTCCGGTTCCGCCATCCGGGTTTCCCTGGGCTGGAACAGCAGCGCGGATGATGTGGAGATGTTCCTGAGCGCGTGGTGCGACCTCGCCCGGCGCAAGGGAATGGACGTAAGGGACGCGGCGCAAGCCGCCTGAGCGAGAAGGATCGATTACATGACCGTTGCCGCCACCCCCAACACCATCGGCCGGGCCCCCGGCCAACCGATCTATCTCGACTACCAGGCCACCACCCCCTGCGACCCGCGCGTGGTCGAGAAGATGATCCCCTATTTCACCGAGAAGTTCGGCAACGCCCATTCGCGCACCCACCGCTACGGCTGGGAAGCGGAAGAGGCGGTCGAGATCGCCCGCGAGCAGATCGCCGCCATCATCGGCGCCGATGCCAAGGAAATCATCTTCACCTCGGGCGCCACCGAATCCAACAATCTGGCGCTGAAGGGCGTGGCCCACTTCTACAAGGACAAGAAGGACCACATCGTCACCGTGGTGACGGAGCACAAATGCGTGCTGGATACCTGCCGCCATCTGGAACAGGAAGGCTTCCGCGTCACCTATCTGCCGGTCAAGGCCAACGGCCTGATCGATCTGGCGGAACTGGACGCCGCCGTCACCGACAAGACCGCCATCGTTTCGGTCATGGGCGTCAACAACGAGATCGGCGTGATCCAGCCGCTGGCCGAGATCGGCGCCATCTGTCGCAAGAAGGGCGCGTTCTTCCACACCGATTGCGCCCAGGCGGTCGGCAAGATCCCGCTGGACGTCAACGCCATGAACATCGACCTGATGTCCATCTCGGGCCACAAGATCTATGGACCCAAGGGTATTGGCGCGCTGTATGTCCGCCGCCGTCCGCGCGTGCGCATCGTGCCGCTGATCAATGGCGGCGGCCAGGAACGCGGCATGCGCTCGGGCACCCTGGCGACGCCGCTGTGCGTCGGCCTGGGCGAAGCCTGCGCTATCGCCAAGGCGGAAATGGGCGCCGAGGCCGAGCGTCTGCGCCGTCTGCAAACCCGCCTGCTGGGCGGCCTGCAACAGCGTCTGGCGGAAATCTACGTCAACGGCGACATGGATGCCCGCATCCCCGGCAACCTGAACATTTCCTTCGCCTTCGTCGAGGGCGAGGGACTGATGATGGGCATCAAGGATCTGGCGGTGTCGTCGGGTTCCGCCTGCACCTCGGCTTCGCTGGAGCCGTCCTACGTGCTGCGCGCCCTGGGCCTGGACGCCGAGATGGCCCATACCTCGATCCGTTTCGGCATGGGCCGTTTCACCACCGACGAGGACATCGACTACGCCATCGACCATGTGGTCAAGGCGGTCGAGCACCTGCGCTCCATGAGCCCGCTGTGGGACATGCACCAGGAAGGCGTCGATCTCAAGTCCATCCAGTGGGCCGAGCATTGAGTCTTGGCCGCGCGCGGATTAGAATAATTCTGGAGTAATCCAGTCGGGCTTTGTGCCCGCCAGGTTTTTGGAGGACAAAATGGCTTACAGCGACAAGGTCGTCGACCATTACGAGAACCCGCGCAACGTCGGCGCGCTCGACAAGGAATCGGCCGATGTCGGCACCGGTCTGGTCGGCGCCCCCGCCTGCGGCGACGTCATGAAGCTGCAAATCAAGGTCAGCCCCGAAGGCATCATCGAGGACGCCAAGTTCAAGACCTTCGGCTGCGGTTCGGCCATCGCTTCGTCGTCGCTCGTCACCGAATGGGTGAAGGGCAAGACCCTGGACGAGGCCGCGGCCATCAAGAACACCGACATCGCCCAGGAACTGGCGCTGCCGCCGGTCAAGATCCATTGTTCGGTGCTGGCCGAGGATGCTATCAAGGCCGCCATCAAGGATTATAAGAGCAAGGCCGGAATCGCGGACGACACGGCGGCCCAATAGGCCGCCGTCGCAACGCCCCGCTATTGTCTGGAAAGGGATCGCAGGCCATGGAAATGAAGGCTCCCATCTCGATGACCGAAGCCGCTGCCGAACGCGTCAAGGCGCTGTTGGAAAAGCGCGGCAAGCCTTCGGCCGGTATCCGCATCGGTGTGCGCACCAAGGGCTGTTCGGGCATGTCCTACACCCTGGAATACGCCGACGAGAAATCGCAATTCGACGAAGTGGTCGAAATGAACGGCGTCACCGTGCTGATCGACCCCAAGGCCAGCATGTTCATCTTCGGCACCGAAATGGATTGGGTCGAGGACAAGATGCAGTCGGGCTTCGTGTTCCGGAACCCGAACGAGAAGGGCCGCTGCGGTTGCGGCGAGTCGTTCCACGTCTGATGGGGGGCGGGGGTATGAACGCGTCCGCCGTCGCCGCCGTGGTGCCGTGCTGGTCCTGCAAGGGGCCGGTGGCGTCGCGCGCCCTGTTCTGTTCCGTGTGCGGGGCGGTGCAGGGGCCGGGGGCCATCGATCATTACGCGCGGCTGGGCCTGCGGCCGACCTTCGAGATCGATAACGACGAACTGGAACGCCAGTATTTCGGCTTCCAGCGCCGCCTGCATCCCGACCGTTTCGCCGCCAAGTCGCCCAAGGAACGCGCTTTGTCGCAGCAACAGGCGACCGCCCTGAACGAAGCTTACGAGACGCTGAAGGAGCCGCTGAAGCGCGCCGCCTATCTGCTGGGGCTGCTGGGGCGTCCGGTGGATCTGACCGCCTGCGGCACCATCTCGGACCCCGAGTTGCTGATGGAGCAGATGGAAAAGCGCGAGGCGCTGGCCGAGGCCGATACCCCCGACCGCATCACCAAGCTGTCGGCCGAGGCCGACGCCGATGTACTGTCGGCGCAGTGCCACATCTCGGCCGCCTTCGCCGCCAACGATCTGGAAAAGGCGGCGGGCCTGACCACCCGCCTGAAATACCTGACCAAGCTGGCCGAAGAGGCCCGCAGCAAGAAAACCCGCCTGACCCGGGCGCTGCGCTAGAAGCGCGCCCGTCCGTCCGCCCAACATCTGAGAGGATTTCCCATGTCCGACGGTCTCGTCCTGCTCCAATTGCACGAACCGGGCGAAACCCCGGCGCCGCATGAACAGGAAGCGGGGGCGGCGGTCGGCATCGATCTGGGCACCACCAATTCGGTGGTGGCGTTGTCCTTCGACGGCGAGACCGAGGTGTTGCGCGGCGCCGATGGCCGCGCCCTGATCCCGTCGGTGGTGCATTACCGCGACGACGGCGCGGTCGAGGTGGGCGCCAAGGCGCGCGAGGCGATCCTGGAAACCCCCGACCATGTGGTGTCGTCCATCAAGCGCCTGATGGGGCGCGGCATCGAGGACGTCAAGGCGCTGGCGGGCACGCTGCCCTATACGGTCGAGCCCAACCCCGAGGGCGGCATGGTGCGCCTGCGCGTCGCCGGGCGGGTGATGACCCCGGTGGAGATTTCCGCCGACATCCTGCGCGCCATCAAGGCCCGCGCCGAGGAAGCCCTGAGCGGCCGTCACGTCAGCCGGGCGGTGATCACCGTCCCCGCCTATTTCGACGATGCCGCCCGCACCGCCACCAAGGACGCCGCCCGTCTGGCCGATCTGGAAGTGCTGCGTCTGGTCAACGAACCCACCGCCGCCGCCCTGGCCTATGGCCTGGATAACGGTGTCGAGGGTCTGTATGCCGTCTACGATCTGGGCGGCGGCACCTTCGATATCTCCATCCTCAAGATGGAAAAGGGCGTCTTCCAGGTGAAGGCCACCGGCGGCGACGCCGTGCTGGGCGGCGACGATATCGACCATGCGGTGGCCGAACATTTCCTGGCCGCCCGCGCCGCCGATCTGGGCGCCCAGACCATTTCCCCCGGCGAGGCCAAGCAGGCGCTGATGACCGCCCGCGTCGCCAAGGAATGCCTGACCGCGCGCGAGTCCGGCGAATGGATGATCGAGGTGGACGGCAAGCCGTCGCGCCACGCCCTGGACCGCGCCACCCTGGAATCCCTGGCCGGGCAATTCGTGTCGCGCACCATCGACATCTGCCGCAACGTGGTCGAGGACGCGGGCATCGACGTGGCCGACATCAAGGGCGTGGTGCTGGTGGGCGGCTCCACCCGCATGCCGCTGGTGCGCCGCCGGGTGGCCGAGTTCTTCGGCAGCGAACCGCTCAGCGACATCAACCCCGACGAAGTGGTGGCGGTCGGCGCCGCCCTTCAGGCCGAGGCGCTGACCCGCGGCTCCGACACCCTGCTGCTGGACGTCACCCCGCTCAGCCTGGGCATCGAGACCATGGGCGGCATCGTGGAAAAGGTCATTCCGCGCAACACCCCCATTCCGGTGGCCATGGCCCAGGAATTCACCACCTATCAGGACGGCCAGACCGCCATGGCCATTCACGCCGTCCAGGGCGAGCGCGAGATGGTGGACCAGAACCGCTCGCTGGCCCGCTTCGTGCTGCGCGGCATTCCGCCCATGGCGGCGGGCGCGGCGCGCATCCGCGTCACCTTCCAGGTTGACGCCGACGGCCTGCTGACCGTGGCGGCCAAGGAACTGACCACCGGCATCGAACAGCAGGTGGCGGTGAAGCCGTCCTATGGGCTGTCCGAGGACGAAATGGCCAACATGTTGCGTGCTTCCATGGAAAACGCCCGCGAGGATATGGCCCAGCGTCTGCTCGCGGAAGCTGTGGTCGAGGCCCGCCGATCGGTGCTGGCGGTGAATTCCGCGCTGTCGGTTGACGCGGACCTCTTGTCGGATGACGAACGGCAGGGTATCGATGCAGCCTTGAAGCGTGTCGAACAGGCGTGCGCGGGTTCCGACCGCGACGCCGTCAACGCGGCGGTCGAGCAATTGGAGGCCGCCACCAAGTCCTTCGCCGAAAAGCGCATGGACCGTGGCATCCGTCAGGCGCTGGCCGGCGTGTCGGTCGACCGTCTCGACGACGCCCTGGGGGGCGACGAATAATTGTTGGGGATCGAACCAGCCCGGGCGCCGATCGTACCAATCCCGCGCCGGGGTTTTAGCCAAGGATTGCCGTAATGCCCAAGATGACCTTTATCCAGCCCGACGGCGCGCGCCTCGAGGTCGAGGCCCCCGAGGGCCTGTCGGTGCTGGAGATCGCCCACCGCAACAAGGTGGAACTGGAAGGCGCCTGCGAAGGCTCGCTGGCCTGCTCCACCTGCCATCTGGTGGTCGCCCAGGAATGGTATGACAAGCTGAAGCCCGCCTCGGAAGACGAGGAAGACATGCTGGACCTGGCCTTCGGCCTGACCAGCACCTCGCGCCTGGGCTGCCAGATCATCTTCAACAAGGATCTGGACGGCCTGGTGGTCAGCGTCCCCGCCGCCACCCGCAACATGGCCGTGGACAAGAAATAATGAAGTGGGGTGACGTCATCGACATCGCCATCGCGCTGGAGGAAGCGCATCCCCAGGCGGACAACGTGAACCTGCGGTTCACCGATCTGCACGCCTGGGTCTGCGCGCTGGCCGATTTCGACGACGATCCCAACAAGTCCAACGAGAAGATCCTGGAGGCCATCCAGATGGCCTGGATCGACGAGCGGGACTGAGGGAACACCACGCAGAGCGCAGTCATGGCCGGGCTTGTCCCGGCCATGCCGTTTTGAGGAGACTGGCGCCATGATCCACGGCATTCCGCTGATCGACATCGCCGCCTTCGCCGCCTTCGTGGTGTTGTGGGTGGGCTATACCCTGATGGCCGAACACCGGACCCTGCTGGGGCGGTCGCTGTCGGCGGTCATGGTGCGCCATCGCCGCGCCTGGATGCGGGCGCTGTGCGACCGCGACAATCGGGTGGCCGACGTGTCGCTGGTGGGATCGCTGATGCGCTCGGTGGCGTTCTTCGCCTCGGCCTCCATCCTGGTGCTGGGCGGTCTGGTGGCGCTGATGGGATCGGGCGAACGGGCCTTCACCGTCTACCGCGACCTGCCCTTCGCAGGATCGTCGGGGCTGGAAGCGTTCGAGATGAAGGTGTTGTTGCTGGCCCTGGTCTTCGTCTACGCCTTTTTCCAGTTCACATGGTGTCTGCGCCAGTTCAACTATTGCTGCATCATCATGGGCGCGGCGCCGGAACCGCGCGCCGACGACATGCTGAAGGAAGTGTTCGCCTCGCATGCCGCGCGGCTGCAAAGCCTGGCGGCCAACAGCTTCAATCGTGGGCTGCGGGCCTATTATTTCGCGCTGGCCATGATGCTGTGGTTCGTCCACACCTGGGTGTTCCTGGTCGCCGCCGCAATGGTGGTGGCGGTGCTGTACCGGCGCGAGTTCCATTCCAAGAGCCTGTCCACCCTGGCCGATGCATTGGGAGCGAAGTAGATGTCGGGCCGTATCGTCGTCGCCATGTCGGGGGGCGTGGATTCCTCGGCCACCGCCGCGCTGCTGAAAGAGCAGGGGTGGGAAGTGGTCGGCGTCACCCTGCAACTCTACGACCACGGCGCGGCGGTGTGCCGCCCCAAGACCTGTTGCGGTTCCAAGGACATCCACGACGCCCGCGCCGTGGCCGATGCCCTGGGCATCGCCCATTACGTCATGGACATGGAAAGCACCTTCCAGGCCGACGTGATCGACCCGTTCGCCGATGCCTATCTGCGCGGCGAGACGCCGATCCCCTGCGTGCTGTGCAACCAGACGGTCAAGTTCCGCGATCTGTTCCAGGTGGCGCGCGATCTGGGCGCCGACGCGCTGGCCACCGGCCATTACGTGCGCCGGGTGGATGGGCCGGATGGCGCCGAGATGCTGAAGGGCGTCGATCCCAGCCGCGACCAGAGCTATTTCCTGTTCTCCACCACCCGCGACCAGTTGGAATTCCTGCGTTTTCCGCTGGGCGGCATGCTCAGCAAGGACGAAACCCGCGCCATCGCCGTCCGTCACAATCTGCCGGTGGCGGCCAAGCGTGACAGCCAGGATATCTGTTTCGTGCCCGACGGCGATTACGCCGGGCTGGTGCACCGCCTGCGCCCCGGCGCCATCGAGGGCGGCGAGATCGTGCATGTGGACGGTCGCGTGCTGGGCCGTCACGACGGCATCATCCATTACACCATCGGCCAGCGGAAGGGCCTGGGCCTGGGCGGCGGCGCGCCGCTGTATGTGGTGCGGCTGGAGGCGGAAAGCCGCCGGGTGGTGGTCGGCCCGCGCGCGGCGCTGGGGCGGACCGTCATCACCCTGCGGAACGTCAACTGGCTGGGCGGTGCCGAGGCCGACGACGTCGCGGTCGCGGTGCGGGTGCGCTCGACCCGGCCGCCGAAACCGGCCCGCCTGACCCGTCATGCCGATGGCACCGCCACGGTGATCCTGGCCGAACCGGAAGAGGGTGTCGCCCCCGGTCAAGCCTGCGTGTTCTATCGCGGCGAGCGGGTGCTGGGCGGCGGCTGGATCGTCTCTGCACAATGATTGTGCTGGAAACATTCCTGCATAAAAGTTAGTCTTTGTTCCTCCGCCACCGAAACTCTCCCCCCTGACACGCAAGGAGTAGGGAATGAAGTCGGTCGAGGAATTTCTGGTTTACGCCGCCCGTCTGGAACAGGAAGCCGCCTTGCGCTTCGATGAACTGGCGGACGTGGCTTCGTCCTTCGCCAACAAGGATGTGGCGGAATTCTTCCGTCAGATGGCCTATTTCTCGCGCCTGCATCTGGACGAGGCGCGCAAGCGCGGCGGCTTCCACGATCTGCCGGAAATGGCCCCCGGCCAGTTCCAATGGCCCGACCTGGAAAGTCCCGAGGCCGCCGCCATCTGGGGCGCCGACCCCAACATGGACGTGCATCAGGCCATGGATCTGGCGCTGGACGCGGAACGGCAAGGGCTGGCCTTTTACCAGGGCGTGCTGGACAACAGCGACGACCCGGAAATCAAGGCCATGGCCCGCGAATTCGTCGAGGAAGAGGCGGAACACGTCGCCGCCATCGAACGCTGGATCACCCGTCTGGCGGCGTGATCCCGCAATGATCGTTCGGCGCGGTAGGTCGCTGATGATCGTCAGCGGCAACGGCACCGAGTTCACCAGCATGACTGCGCTGGAGCCAGGATCATCGGGTCGAATGGCACGGCATCGCCCCAGCGCAGGCCGCCGCACCAGCACAAACACAATGTGGGCCGGGGCGTGCCCCGGCCCACAGAATAATTATGTCGCCAAGCTTACGAGCAGCCTGTCGTGCCGCCGCAGGTGTCGCACTTCAGGCAGGTGCCGTTGCGGACCAGGGTGAAGTTGCCGCATTCGGGGCAGGCGTCGCCTTCGTAGCCTTTCATGCGGGCGTGGCGGATTTGTTCGGCGCGGGCGTCGAATTCCTGGATGGCGACTTCGGTGTCCACTTCCAGGGCCATCACCGGTTGGCTGATGGGGGTGGTGGTGGTGCCGGTCAGATCGGCCGACAGGCCGGCGGCGGTGGTGGCGCCGCCCTTGACCACCAGGAACTTGGAGCGCACGTAGCCCTTGGAGGCGACGCGTTCCACCACGTTGTTCAGCGCGGCCTGCACGCCCTGGCTTTGGGCGTTGCCCTTGCCCACGGTGTCGGGGGTCAGATCGGCCGGTTCCACATGGGCCAGATCGTTGCGCGACAGGTAGGAAATGGCCAGTTCGCGGAAGATGTAGTCCAGGATCGAGGTGGACATCTTGATGGTGTCGTTGCCTTCGACCATGCCCGACGGCTCGAAGCGGGTGAAGGTGAACGCCTCGACGAATTCCTCGAGCGGCACGCCGTATTGCAGGCCGATGGACACGGCGATGGCGAAATTGTTCATCATGGCGCGGAAGGCGGCGCCTTCCTTGTGCATGTCGATGAAGATCTCGCCCAGCTTGCCGTCCTCGTACTCGCCGGTGCGCAGATAGACCTTGTGGCCGCCGACCATGGCCTTCTGGGTATAGCCCTTGCGGCGGTCGGGCAGCTTGGAGCGGCGGGCGGCGGTGATCACCCGTTCGACGATGCGTTCGGCCACGATTTCGGCGCGGGCCGCCATGGGCGCCTCGGCCACCGCTTCCTCCAGGTCGCCCGCGTCGTCCAGCACGGCGGCCTGCAACGGCTGGCTGAGCTTGGAACCGTCACGGTACAGCGCGTTGGCCTTGAGCCCCAGGCGCCACGACAGCATGTAGGCGTTCTTGCAATCGTCCACCGATGCCGAGTTCGGCATGTTGATGGTCTTGGAGATGGCGCCCGAGATGAAGGGCTGCGCCGCCGCCATCATGCGGATATGGCTGTCCACCGACAGGAAGCGGGTGCCGATCTTGCCGCAGGCGTTGGCGCAGTCGAACACCGGCAGGTGCTCGGCCTTCAGGAAGGGCGCGCCCTCCAGGGTCATGGCGCCGCAGCAATAGGTGTTGGCGGCGTCGATCTCGGCCTTGGTGAAGCCGAGATGGGCCAGCATGTCGAAGGACAGGTCGTCCAGCTTGGCGGCCGGGATGCCCAGCTTATCGACGCAGAAATCGGCGCCCAGGGCGTATTTGTTGAACACGAACTTGATGTCGAAGGCCGCTTCCAGGCTTTGTTCCAGCCGCTCCAGCGCGGCGTCGTCGAAGCCCTTGGCCTTCAGCCGGTCATGGTTGACGCCCGGCGCGTCGCGCAAGGTGGCATGGCCGACGGCGTAGCGGATCATCTCGGCCACGTCGTTTTCCGAATAGCCCAGATTGCGCAGGGCCTCGGGCACCATGCGGTTGATGATCTTGAAATAGCCGCCACCGGCCAGCTTCTTGAACTTCACCAGGGCGAAATCGGGCTCGATGCCGGTGGTGTCGCAATCCATCACCAGACCGATGGTGCCGGTGGGGGCGACCACGGTGGCCTGGGCGTTGCGGAAGCCGTGCTTCTCGCCCAGGGTCAGGGCGTTGTCCCAGGCGACGCGGGCGGCGGCCACCAGGGCGGCGTCGGGGCAATTCTCGGCATCCAGCGGCACCGGGTTGGTGGCCAGGCCCTCATAGCCCGAGGTCAGGCCATAGGCGGCGCGGCGATGGTTGCGGATGACCCGCAACATGCCGTCCTTGTTGGCCGGGAAGCCGGGGAACGTGCCCAATTCGCCCGACATCTCGGCCGAGGTGACATAGGATTCGCCGGTCATCAGGGCGGTGATGGCGCCGATCAGCGCGCGGCCCTTGTCGGAATCGTAGGGCAGGCCGGACGCCATCAGCAGGCCGCCCACATTGGCATAGCCCAGGCCCAGGGTGCGGAAATCATAGGAAAGCTGGGCGATCTTCTCGGACGGGAACTGGGCCATCAGCACCGAGATTTCCAGCACCATGGTCCACAGACGGCAGGCGTGGCGGAACCCCTCGATGTCGAAAGCGCCGTCCTTGGTGCGGAAGCACATCAGGTTCAGGGACGCCAGATTGCAGGCGGTGTCGTCCAGGAACATGTATTCCGAGCACGGATTGGAGGCGTTGATGCGCCCCGATTCCGGGCAGGTGTGCCAGTCGTTGATGGTGGTGTCGAACTGGATGCCCGGATCGGCGCAGGCCCAGGCGGCCTCGCCGATATGCTCCCACAGGGCGCGGGCCTTCAGCGTCTTCTTGACCTTGCCCGAGGCGCGGTGCTTCAGCACCCACTCGCCGTCCTCCATCACCGCGTTCAGGAAATCGTCGGTGACGCGCACGGTGTTGTTGGAATTCTGGCCGGAAACGGTCAGGTACGCCTCGGAATCCCAATCGGTGTCGAACACCGGGAACTCGATCTGGTCATAACCCTGGCGGGCGAACTGGATCACGCGCTGGATGTAGTTTTCCGGCAGCATGGCGGCGCGGGCGGCCAGGATGGCCTTTTTCAGCCGCTTGTTCTGCTTGGGGTCGAAGCGGGCATCGGATTGCATGTCGCCGTCCCACTGGGTGCAGGCGGCCATGACCTCGCCCAGATGGCGGTTGGCCAGCTTGGACCCGGCGACCAGGGCGGCGACCTTCTGCTCTTCGACCACCTTCCAGTTGATGAAATCCTCGATGTCGGGGTGATCGACGTCGACCACCACCATCTTGGCGGCGCGGCGGGTGGTGCCGCCCGACTTGATGGCGCCCGCCGCGCGGTCGCCGATCTTCAGGAAGCTCATCAGGCCCGACGACTTGCCGCCGCCCGACAGCTTCTCGCCGACGCCGCGCAGGCGCGAGAAATTGGTGCCGGTGCCCGAGCCGTACTTGAACAGGCGCGCCTCGCGCACCCACAGATCCATGATGCCGCCTTCGTTCACCAGATCGTCCTCGATGGACTGGATGAAGCAGGCGTGCGGCTGCGGGTGTTCATAGGACGATTTGGACCGGACCATCTTGCCGGTCTTGTAATCCACGTAGTAATGGCCCTGGCCGGGGCCGTCGATGCCATAGGCCCAATGCAGGCCGGTGTTGAACCATTGCGGGCTGTTGGGGGCGCCCATCTGGGCGGCCAGCATGAAGGCCATTTCGTCGCGGAAGGCGCGGGCGTCGTCCTCGGACGCGAAATAGCCGCCCTTCCAGCCCCAATAGGTCCAGGTTCCGGCCAGACGGTCGAACACCTGTCGCGCGCTCTTCTCGCCGGTCAGGCGCTCGCTCTCGGGCAGCGCCTCCAGGGCGGCGGCGTCGGGCTCGTGGCGTTGCAGCCATTCCGGCACGCCCTTTTCCGCCACGCGCTTCAGGCGCGCGGGCACGCCCGCCTTGCGGAAATATTTCTGGGCCAGCACGTCGCAGGCAACCTGCGACCATTCCGCGGGGACTTCGATGTCGGTGGCGGAGAACACCACGGACCCGTCGGGATTGCGGATTTCGCTGGAGGCGGTGCGGAATTCGAGCCCGGCATAGGCGGACCCGCCGGACTTGGTGAAATGACGCTGAACGCGCATTGGTTCCCCTCGCTCGCTTCGATGGCCTTGTGTGGCGCTCGTGAGCGTTGGCGGAACCCGGGAATCCCCTTTTTTCCCCCCGGTTCGACTGCCACACCATATCTTGTGGCTCGCCCCCAAGCGAGGCGCACATTATGCCAGTGCGTTTTCGGGATCAACAAGATTTTGCCCCCAACTTGCGTAGGAGACACATTATATAGTCTCAAAAAATCAGGTGTTTTAAACGTATGCGCGGCATCTCCGTCTGCCTCTGGACGCGTGGCGCAGGTTTTGCCATAGTCCCGCCCTGCGATCGCCAATCACCACTCCATAAGAAGAGGCCGGGACGAGATGACCAGCTTTGGCACCCTGATGTACACCTGGGCCAAGGGCCGCCTGGTGGGCACCGACACCAGCGGCAACCGCTATTATACCGAGCGTTCGGCGGCCAAGAGCGGCCGCACCAAGCGCTGGGTGGTGTTCAACGGCCCCACCGAGGCATCGACCATTCCGCCGGAATGGCACGCCTGGCTGCACTACACCGCCGAGAAGCCGCTGACCGACATGCCGCGCCAGCCCTGGCAGAAGCCGCACGAGGCCAACGCCACCGGCACCACCGGCGCCTATCTGCCGCCCGGCCACGACCTGCGCGGCGGCAAGCGCGAGCGCGCCGCGGGCGATTACGAGGCGTGGCAGCCCTGATCCCGTCGCGGGACCGGGATTGACATCAGCGTGCAAGGGGAGGGCGCCATGGTCACGAAAGGCGGATACCGCGACACCATCATCGGCGCCGTGGTCGTGCTGGTGGCCGTGGCCATGTTCGTCCTGGTCTATGCCAAGGAAGACGGCCCCAAGGGCGATGCCCAGGCGGGCTATGTGCTGACCGCGCGGTTCAAGCGCGCCGACGGCATCATGGTCGGCAGCAAGGTCCGTCTGTCCGGCGTCACGGTCGGCAAGGTGGTGGAACAGCGCCTTGGCCCGGATTACCGGGCCGAACTGGCGCTGCGCATCGCCCCCAACGTGCACCTGACCGCCGACACCGCCGCCGCCATCCAGACCGACGGTCTGTTGGGCGCCAAGTATATCGAGCTGAAGCCGGGCGGCGACGACGTCATGCTGAAGCCGGGACAGGAAATCAGCTTCACCCAGGACGCCATGGTCCTGGAGGAACTGGTGGACATGATCATCCAGCAGGCCAAGGCCAAGCGCGGCTATGCCGGCAAGGCGGTGCCGTCCATAACCGACTGACAGGCCATAAGCGGCTGACTGGCGAAAGGGTCCAAGGCAAAGATGGGACGCAATCTGATCGAGACGGTGATGGGGGCGGTGGTGCTGGCGGTGGCGGCCTTTTTCCTGGCCTTCGCCTACAACCATGCCGACCTCAAGCAGGTGTCGGGCTATGCCGTCACCGCCCAGTTCGCCAGCATCGGCGGCCTGGACGACGGTTCCGACGTGCGCATCAACGGCATCAAGGTTGGCACCGTCGCCAGGCACGAACTGGACCCGGCGACCTATAACGCCGTGGTGCACCTGACCATCCTGCCGGAAATCCGTCTGCCCAAGGACACCGTCGCCTCCATCGCCTCGGAAGGTCTGCTGGGCGGAAAGTTCCTCAAGCTGGAACCGGGCCGCTCGGCCGAGCGTATCCCCGAGGGCGGCGTCATCACCAAGACCAAGGATTTCAAGTCCATCGAGGAAATGGTGGGCGAACTGATCTTCCTGGCCACCTCGGACGCGCCGTCCGCCCCGGGCCAGGTGCCGGGGCTGACGGCTCCGGCCGGGGGCGGACAGTAAGCGGACGCTAAAACACCGACGCGCCGCCGGGCCACGACAGGGCAGGAATGACCGGGCAATCTTTGCCGTCCTGGTCATTCTTGCCGGTCTGCTGTTCGGCCTGCCGGGTCAGGCTGGCGACCTTGCCGCCGTTCTGTTCTTCCTGCTGCTTGGCGATTTCCTCGTCCATGCGCTTGTCCACCGCCTCCTGGATTTTCTTTTCCAGGATTTCGCGCATGACCGAGGACAGCTTGCTCAGGTCGTCCTCGCTGACGCCCATCTCGGCCATCACCCGCTTGCGCAGTTCTTCCTTCAGTTTTTCCATCTGGGTATCGCGGACCCAGTTGCTGAATCCCTTGGTCTTGATACTCTCCAGTTCGCTGGCGTGGGCCTTGCGGTCGGCCTCGGCCTTTTGCGCCGCCTTCAGGGCGGCGTCGAAGCCGCCGCCGGTGGAAACCGCCGGGGTAGTGCCGCCGCTGGTGCCGCCCAAGGCGGCGGCGGCCGATTGGTTGACGGAATTGATCATGATCGTGAGATCCCCCAATGAATCCTGCGCGTAAAGCTTGCAAGCGCCAGGCCAGTCGAGAACGGAGGACGGGCGTGAGAATCATCGTGGTGCTGGGATGCCTGCTGGCGGCGGGCTGTGTCGAGGTGACGCGGTTCAACGATCCGTCCGGCAACATCTATTACGCCGATTGCGACGACCCGATGCGTTTGCAAAGCTGCCGTTCGGCGCTGGAATCCACCTGTCCCGGCGGGTACGATCCCGTGGCCGCGCCGCCCCGGATCGAGGGCGGGCGGCAAGTGACCACCAAATCCGGATATTTCCGATGCCGATGACGCGTTTTTCCGTTGCCCTTGCCGCCTGCGCCCTGACCCTGGCGGCCCCTGCCGCCGCCCAGTCGCCGGGGGCGTCGGACCTGTCGCTGGACGTGGCGGTGCTGCAAGGTCTGGACAAGGTGACGGCGCATGTGGTGACGATCGAGGCGCCGGTCGGCCGCCCGGTGCGCTTCGGCACGCTGGAGATCATCGCCCGTTCGTGCAAGAAGCGGCGGCCCGAGGAAAACCCGGAAAGCGCAGCCTTCCTCGACATCTGGGAATTGCGGGCCAACCAGCCGGCGCAAAGCCTGTTCCGCGGCTGGATGTTCGCGTCCAGCCCGGCGCTGTCGGCCATGGAGCACCCGGTCTACGACATCCGCGTTCTCGATTGCGAGAAGTGATCAGGACGGGTTGAGCGCCCCTTCCCACGGCACCGGCGCCGGGGGAAAGGCGGCGGGCTGGGGCAGTGCCGCGGCCAGAAGGCGGTGGTATTCGGCGCGGGGAATTTCCTGCGCGCCGAAGCGGCCCAGATGGTCGGTGATGAACTGGGTGTCCAGCAGGCAAAAGCCGCCGTGCCGCAACGCCGCCACCAGATGGACCAGCGCCACCTTCGAGGCGTCGGTTTCGCGGCTGAACATGCTTTCGCCGAAAAAGGCGCCGCCCAGTGCCAGACCGTAAAGCCCGCCCACCAGCTTGCCGTCGCGCCAGCTTTCCACCGAATGGGCCAACCCCCGGCGGTGCAGGTCGACGAACAGCCGGATGATCTCGTCGTTGATCCAGGTGTCGTCACGGTCGGCGGCGGTTTCCGCGCATTTTTCCATGACCTGGGCGAAGGCGGTGTCGAAGCGGATGTGGAACACCTCGCGGCGCAGCGTCTTTTTCAGCGATCGCGGGATGTGAAAGGCATCCAGCGGCAGGATTCCGCGATCGTCGGGGTCGATCCATTGCAGACGGGAATCGGTGCGTGACCGCGCCATGGGAAAGATGCCCATGGCATAGGCCCGCACCAGCAATTCCGGGGTCAGCGCCTGCATGGCATCAGCTCCGGCGGCGGGCCAGGGCGACGTGGAAGGTGGTGCCGTCGCCGACCGAGGATTCCACCCAGATGCGGCCGCCGTGGTGTTCGGCGATCTTGCGGCAGGCGGCAAGGCCGATGCCGGTGCCTTCGTATTGCTGCGGCGACACCAGCCGCGAGAACAGCGCGAACAGGCGGTCGTGCTGGGCCGGGTCGATGCCGATGCCGTTGTCGGCCACCGAGACGATCCATTCCGTCGGGGTTTCGCGGCAGGTGACGGCGACGCGGGGCGGCCGTCCCTCGGCGCGGAACTTCAGGGCGTTGCCGATCAGGTTCTGGAACAGCCGCTCCAGTTCCGAGGCGCTGCCCACCACGTGTGGCAGCGGGGTGGGGACCACGATCTCGGCCCCGGCCTCGACCATGGCGGCGGCCAGATTGCCCAGGGCACGGTCCAGCGGCGCCTGCAAGGGCATCTCCTCCATGGGCGAGGATTGGCGGCCGATGCGCGAATAATCCAGCATGTCGACGATCATGCGGTCCATGCGCTGGGCGCCGTCGATGGCATAGCCCAGGAATTCCCGCATCTCGTCGTCCAGCAGGTCGTCCTTGCGCAGCCGTCGTTCCACCAGCCCCATGTAGCTGCTGATCATGCGCAGCGGCTGGCGCAGGTCGTGCGACGCCACATAGGCGAAACGTTCCAGTTCGGTGTTGGACCGCAGCAGGCTTTCGTTCAGTTCCTTGAGCGCCGAGATATCCTGTGCCGTCCACACCACCCCCAGTTCGGGGTGGGTGACGTCCACCAGATGGGCGACCAGCCGCACCCAGACGCGGCTGCCGTCGCGGCGGCTCATCTGCACGTCGTCCACGAAGGTGCCGCCCGCCGCCACCAGCGGATAGGCCCGTTCCTTGACGTCGCGGCTTTGTTCGGGGTCGTCGTACAGGATGGCGGCCGGTTGCCCGCCCAGATCCTCGCCGTCGCGGCCATAGATGGCGCAAAAGGCGTTGTTGGCCTGAACGATGGTGCGGTCCAGCCCCAGGATGGCGATGCCGACCGGGGTGTTGTCCAGGATGGCCTTCTGATAGCTGGCGAGGCGGCGGATTTCCTCGGCGGCGCGGCGTTGCTCGGTGATGTCGCGGGTGATCTCGGCAAAGCCGCGCACGCCGCCTTCGTCGTCATGCAGGGCGGTCAGCAGGGTGCTGGCCCAGAACCGGCCGCCGTCCTTGCGCACGCGCCAGCCTTCCATCTCGTGGCGGCCGTGTTGGCGGGCGCTGTCCAGGGCCTGTTGCGGCACGCCCGCCGCCGCGTCCTCGGCGGTGAAGAAGCAGGCGAAGGACCGGCCCAGGATCTCGGCGGATTCGTAGCCCTTCAGCGCCTGCGCCCCCTGGTTCCAGGTCTGGACCGTCCCGTCCGGGGCCAGGCGCAGGATGGCGTAGTCGCGCACTCCGTCCACCAGCACGCGCAGGCGTTCCTCGCTGTCGCGCAACGCCTGGGTGGTGACGATCTGTTCGGTGATGTCCTCGAAGATCCACACGTTGCCCAGTTCGGGCTGGCTGGAATCGACCTGACGGCCGATCAGCCTGCACCAGAACCGGCTGCCGTCGCGGCGGCACATGGAAACGGTTTCGGCATAGGTCAGTCCCGCCTTGACCGTGGGATAGGCCCGGGCGCCCAGCGAGTGGAATTCCTCGTCCGTGGCGTACAGGGCGCGTGTGGTGGCGCAGTGCAGGCCATCGGCAGCCACGCCGAAGATGGCGGCCAGGGCGGCGTTGGCCTCGCGGATGCGGCGGTCGCCATCGACGATGGCCAGGCCGATGGGGGCGCTGCCCAGCACGGCGCCCAGCCGGGCCGAGGCTTCCGAGGCGCGTTCCAGCGCGTTTTCCTCTTCCCGCCAACTGCGCAGCATCCAGCGCACCGCCCAGATGCTGAGGCCCGCGAATACCGCCAGCAGCAGCACCGTGCGCGTCAGTTCCGCCCACCAGTCGCGCATGTGGTCGGCCACCGCCAGTCCCACCACCACGTACAGGGGATACCCGGCGACGCGGCGATACGACGCGGTGCGCGGCACGTTGTCCATGGCGGTGGAGGTGTGGAAGGTGCCCGCGTCGTCGGCGCCCGACACCATGGCCTGCAATTCCCGCGACGCGTCGCGCAGGCCGATGGCGCTTTCACCGTTTTGCAGGGTCTGCGGATAACGCGCGATGGTGTTGAGCGTATGGTCGCGCAGCGAAACGACGCCGTTGGCGCCAAGGTCCAGGGCCGAGAACGAGGCCGAGATGCTGTCCAGCGCCAACGGCGCGAACACCACCCCGGCGAAGCTGCCGTCGGCGTGTTCCAGTCGCCGGGCCAGCACGATGATCCAACGGTCGCTGATGCGGCCGAACACCGGTTCCGAGATCACCGGGCCGTGGTCGGCGCCGTCGCGCAGGCGGATGAAATAGTCGCGGTCGGCGATGGGCGGGCGGGCGGTGCCGGTGCCGCCCACCACCCGGCGCACCACGCCGTCGGCATCGGCGGTGCGCAGGCCGATGATGCCGGGGGCGCGTCCGGCATGACGGGCCATCAGGTTCTGGATGGCGGCTTCGTCCGAACGGCCGTTCTGTTCCTGGCGGCGGATTTCCTCGGCCACCGCCACCAGGGCGTCGTCGGCGCGGGCGAAGGTGGCGGCGACGGATCGTTCCAGGACCTGGGCCAGATTCTGCGACACGGTTTCGGCGGTGCGGCGCTGGTGGGCGTGGGAATTGGCCAGGGCCAGCGCCGCCAGAATGGCGACGAACAGGTTGACCGCCACCGTCAGGGCAACCAGCTTTCTGGGGAACGATTTGCCGCGCGCCTGGATCATGGCCGGACCTCGTCGTCATCGGCGGCGGGCAGGGTGAAGCTGACGGTACAGCCCTTGCCGGGGCGCGAGGACGCCCAGATGCGCCCGCCATGGGCCTGGACGATCACCCGGCACAGCGGCAGCCCCAGCCCGGTGGAATCCGGGTTGCGGTCGTGGGCGGTTTCAAAGGCGCGGAACAGGTGGTCGGGGTTGACCGGCGGCAGGCCGGGGCCGGAATCGGTGACGCTGATCCGCCAGACGCCGTCCTGGCGTTCGGCGGCGATGTGCACCACGGCCGGGGCCGGGCGGGCGGCATGGGCGGCGGCGTTGCCCAACAATTGCACGAAGACTTCCTCCAGTTGCCGGGCATCGGCCAGAACCGACGGCAAGGGACCGCATTCCAGGCGGATGCCGCTTTCACGCCACGGCTGGCCCAGTCGTTCGACCGCCTGCCGCACCACGGCGGCGCAATCGACCGGGGCCGGTTCCGGCTGCTGGCACAGGGCGGCGACGAAGCGGGGATAATCGCGCAACAGCGCCTTGAGGTGAACGTCGCTGGCCAGGATGAAGCCCAGCCAATGGCGGCATTCCTCGTTATCGGGATCGGCCAGGTCGCGCATGCGGGCGATGTGGGCGGACATGATCTCCAGCGGCCCGCTCAGGTCGGCGGCGATCATGCGCACCAGATCGTGCAGGCGGTCGTTGGCGGCGGCCATCTGGGACGAGCGGTTTTCCGCCTCGTGGTGGGCCGTGGCCAGCCCGGCGGTGCGCACCGCCACCTCGACCGCCAACTGGCGGCGGTACAGCCACAGACGATGGGCGTGGCGGTCGGCGCGATGGGCCCACAGATACAGGATGGCCGAAGCCAGGATGGCCAGGACGCTGCTCAGCCCCGACACCACCCGCCATTCCGCCAGCGCCTTGTCCTTGGAATAGCCCGACGTCACCACCAGCGGGAAACCGGGGATGACGCGATAGCCCAACAGCTTGTCGTTGCCGTCGGCCTTGGACACCAGATGGGCGATGCCGTCGGGCGAGCGCGGCAGGAAGCGCACGAACAGGTCGCTGTTGGAGATGTCGATGCCGAATTTCTCGGCATGCTTGGGGGCGCGGGCCAGCATGTGGCCGGACAGGGTGATCACCGCCGAGGCGCCGTCCTCGTCCAGCAGCATGGCGTCCAGGAAGCGGGCGTACAGGTCGGGGTTGACCGAGGCGATGCTCAGACCCTCGAACCGGCCGTTGACGGACAGGATGGGCAGCGAGAACTGGATGGAGCGTTCTTTTTCCACCATGCCCATGCGCGGGCGGCCGACCACCAACTGGCCACGGCGCGGCGTCTTGGACTGTTCCAGGAAATATTCCCGTTCCGCCACGGTCAGGCCGCGTTCGGCGATCCGGTATGGCGGCCAGGTCTGCGGCAGCAGCAGGCCGTTGGCGTCGGCCAGCGACACCATGCGCACTTCCGGCATGGTGGCCAGCCGCGCGGTCAGGCGCTCGCCGAAGGATTCGTCGTCCAGGCGGCCGTCCTCGGCGGCCAGCACCACGTCGTCCAGCAGAGTGTGGATGCGGCGGAACGAGGCTTGCAGATGGTGGGCGATGCTTTTGACCACGGCGCCGGTCAGGTTCTCGGCGGCCTGGATGGCGGCGTCGTGGTCGTGGCGGGCCTGAAGCACGTTGCCGATCAGCAGGGCGCCGCCGATGGCCACGGCCACCGCGCGGGCGGTCAGCGAGCGGGCGGCGGGCGGTTCCGGCGGCGGCAGCGGCGGCATGGCCGCTTCGGGGGCGTCGCGCTCGGCGGCGTTGCGGGTCAGTTCGGCGACCCGCGATTCAAAGGTACTCAGCCGCGCCTTCAGCTTCAGGCCCTCGGCGCAGATGGTGTCGACCTCGGCGTGCAGGCCGTCGGGGATGGACGGCGCCAGCGACCGCGCCACCATCTGGCTGCAACTGACGATGGACCGCAGCGGTTCCTGCAAATGATGCGACGCCACCAGGGTCAGGCGCTTCAGTTCCTCGTTGATGCGGCCCAATTGCTCGGTGCGCAGGTCGGCCAGATGGCGGGCGTCCTCCAATTGGCGGCTGCGCTGGGCGACGGTTTCCTCCAGCTTGTGCTGCTCGGCGTCCAACTGGCTGTTCTGCCGCCGGATGTGGCGGGTCCAGTACAGCAGCAGGCCGCAAAAGGCGGCGGCCAGCGGCACTTCGGCCAGGGCCATCCGTCGCCATCCCGCCAGCGCCTTGTCGCGCGAGATGCCGGCCGTGACCATCAGCGAGAATTCCGGCATCACCCGATAGGCCAGCATCTTGTCGATGCCGTCGGTGCGGGCGACCAGATGGGCCACCCCGACGGGCTGGCGCGGCACCCAGACGCGGAACAGGTCGCTGTCCGAAATGTCGCGGCCGAATTCGCGGGTGTGGTTCGGCGCGCGGGCGACGATGCGGCCGCCCAGGGACAGCAATTCGGTGGACCCGGATTCGTCATACAGCACCGACGACAGGAACCCGGCGTAAAGGTCGGGGTTGACGGCCGCCACCACCACGCCCGCGAATTTGCCGTCGCGGCCGCGCACCGGCCGCGACAGATGCAGGGTGCGTTCGTTGGTGTTGAGGCCGACCACCGGATCGCCCACCACCAGCCGCGCGGGGCCGGTGGCGTCGCGCTGGGCGGTGAAGTACAGCCGGTCCGACACGTCGATGACAGTGCGACTCAGCACGCCTTGCGGCCAGCTTTGCGGCAGGATGCGGCCATCGGCGCCGACCACCGCCATGTAGCGGACTTCCGGATAGGATGGCAGGCGGGCGGCGAAATTGCGCTGGAAACGCGGGTCGGACAGACGATCCTCGCGCACGGTGGCCGCCAGTTCCCCCAACAGGGAATCCACCGCCTCCAGGCTGCCGCCGATATGCTGTTCCGAGGCGAGGGCCAGCGACTGGATCAGGGTTTCGGCGTCGCGGATCGCCTTGTCATGGGTCAGCTTCAGGTGAACCGCCACGCAGCCCAACAGACCCGCGATGACCACCAGCGCCACGCGGTATGCCGACCAGGGGGATCGCCGCGGGCGTCCCGGGGCGGTTATCGGCTGTTGGTTGGACATGACGTTTCCAAAGCGCGGCGCGATGTTGGGAATCTACTGCGAAGGTATAAGGGCGCCAAGACGAAAAGCACGAGCCGCGTCCCGCCGCCGATCTTATTCCGCAAGGTGTTGATTATGGCGGGGCAGGGTGAACAGGAAAGTGGTGCCCTGACCGGGTCGGGACTCGATCCAGATGCGGCCGCCGTGATGTTCGACGATCTTGCGGCACGACGCCAGGCCGATGCCGGTGCCCTCGTAGCGGGTCTGGGGCACCAGACGCTGGAAGATGGTGAACAGGCGGTCGTGCTGGGCCGGATCGATGCCGATGCCGTTGTCGGCCACCGTCAGCAGCCAAGTATCGCCTTGGGCCGTGCAGGTGACGTCGATACGCGGCTTTCTGTCCTCGACCCGGAATTTCAGGGCATTGGACAGCAGGTTCTGGAACAGGCGCTCCAGTTCCGAACGCACGCCCGACACCAGGGGCAGATCGGCCGGGATGGTGATCTCGGCGCCGCTTTCCTGGGCCAGCGGCCCCAGGCTGGACAGGGCGCCGCCCAGCACGTCGGCCAGCCGCACCTGCTCGGTGTCGTTGCTGCGGCCGATGCGGGAATAATCCAGCAGGTCCAGGATCATGCGGTCCATGCGCTGGGCGCCGTCCACGGCGAACCCAAGGAATTCCTTTTCCTCGTCCTCCAGGCGGCCCTGCATGCGGCGCTCCAGCAGGGTCAGGTAGCTGTTGATCATGCGCAACGGCTGGCGCAGGTCGTGCGACGCCACATAGGCGAAACGTTCCAGTTCGCCGTTGGAACGCTTGAGGTCGGCCAGCAGCGAATCGATTTCCTGCTCGGCGTTCAGGCGGGCCTGAATGTCGCGGAAGATCACCACCGCCCCGCGCACGCCGCCCTGTTCGCGGATGGGGGTGACGGTGAATTCCACCGGCAGGGGGCTGCCGTCGCGCCGCCAAAAGGTTTCGCGCTCGCAATGGCGGGTCTGGCCGTCCACCAGGGTCTGGTGGATGGGGCAATCCGCCTCGGCATAGGGGGTGCCGTCGGTATGGCGGGAATGCATCAGGTGGTGTTGCACCTCGCCGACCATGTCGGGGGAATCCCAGCCGGTCAGCCGCTCGACCGCCGGGTTGACGAAGGTGATGCGGCCCTGGGCATCCAGGCCGATGATGCCTTCGCCCGCGCAATCCAGCAGCAACTGGTTCTGCTGCGCCAGCCGCGCCATGGCCATTTCCGTGCGGCGGCGGTCGGTGACGTCGCGCCCCAGCACCACCGAGCCGCGACACACCCGCCCGGCATGGAACAGCGGCACCCGCAGCACCTGAAAGAAGTGGATGTCGCCGTGGATGTCGGCGATCACCTCTTCGCGGCTCAGGGTGGTGCCGTCGCGGCGCACGCCCTCGTCGGCGGCGGCGGCCGATTGCAGCCATGGCGCCAGATGGGGCGCGGCGCGGGCCACCGCCTCGTCGTTCCGTCCGCGGTAATCGGCGTCCTCCAGCGCGAACAGGGTGGCGGCGGCGCCGTTGATCCACTGCCAGCGCCCTTCGGCATCCTTGAAGCAGATCAGGTCGGGCAGGGCGTTCCACAAGGCCCGGCGTTCGTCCAGCACGTCGCGGAATTCGTTGATGGCGGCCCGCATCTGCCCCAACTCGTCGTCGTGGCCCGGGGCGATGGTGGCGATGTCCAGGTCGCCGCGTGCCAGCCGCCGCAGATCGGAACGCAGCCGTCGCAACGGCGCCAGCAGGCGGCGGCGCAACACCACCAGGGCGGCGATGCCGAAGCCCAGCGCGATCAAAGCCAGGGCGGTGTGCAGGGTCAGCGCCCGGGCGGCGGCGCGGTTGGCGGCCAGCGCCTGGGCGGCGGTCGCGTCGCGCGACAGGTCCATCAACCGGGCCAACTGGTCCAGCACCGGCGCCGAGACGGCACTGTATTCCGCCGCCGACAGGGTCAGCGGGGCACCGTTCAGCGACGCCGCGACGATACGGTCCTGCAACGGCCACAAGGCGGATTTCAGGACGGTGCGGACGTCTTCCAGGACGGTCAGCAGATCGGGAGACGCGACGTTCTCGGCCTCGGTCCACAGGTCGGCCCAGATCATGCCTGCGCCGCCGCGCAATTGGGCCAGGGCCATCAGTTCGGCGGGCGTCAGCGCGCGGCCCGACGCGGCGGCGTCGCCGATGCGGGCCGCTTCCTCGCCCACCACCCGGCGCAGTTCCAGCGCCGCCAGTTTGATGCGGGTCAGGCGGCGCACCGCGATGACGCCGCGCGTGCCGGGCAATGCCGTATCGCGCACCGCATCGGCCAGTTCGTGCAGCACCGTGCCATAGGTGGCCCGCCATTCACCGCGCAACGCGGGATCGCGCTCGGCCAAGGGCAGGGTGGCGGCGTGGTCGGCGCGCGGGCGCAATGCCTCCAGCCGGGCCAGGGCGTCGCGCAATTCGCTCGGCTGGGCCAGACGGGGCAGGGCGGCGGCCAGGTCGCCCTCGGCGCTGTGGCGGCTTTCAAGGATCAGGGCCAGGGGTTCCCGGGCCGCCGGGGCCGGGGCCGCCAGGGACAGCGCCATGTATCCCCGTTCCAGGATCATGGCGCGACCGGCCGACAGCAGACGGTCGACCAACACGTTGTCGGCCATCACCCGCTGGGTTTCCTGGAACAGCCGGTATTGCTGGTGCGCGTCGCGCAGCACCGCGCCCCACACGCCCAGAACCAGCACCGCCACCAATCCGAACACCAGGCGGCCGATAGTCAGCCCGCCGGGCGCGCGGTGCGGCGCCTCGATGCCATGTGCCGTCAAACTCGTCCCCATCCCCACCCGTCCGCCTTGGTGGTTCGACCGAGGTATGGTCATCTACCAAGGGTGTATCCGGCATTGTACATAGGTCGGAACCGCACAGCCAAAGTTTTTCGAGCGGCCCGCGTTCACTCCGCCCCTGGTTTGGTCTAAGCTGCCGTCCGATTATGAATGACGGCAAGGCCGTCCCAGCATGCACAACGGCAAAGGGGGTAACGGATGGCTGTGGCGCAAACGGCAATCTGCGCGGAAACCGGTAATTTCGCCTTGTTCATCACCCTGACGGTGACGGCCGACGGCGCGGCGCGGGTGCGCAAGGCGGCGGCGGCGCTGCCCGCGCTGACCCGGCAGGTGGCCGAGCGGCTGGGCGAGGCGGCCCTGGTCAGCGCCCTGGGCATCGGTGCCCGGGCGTGGCGCGATGTCACCGGATGCGATGCGCCGCCGGGGCTGGTTCCTTTCGCGCCGCTGGCCGACGGCCCGCGCGTGGCGCCCGCCACCCCGGCCGACCTGTTCCTGCACATCCATTCGCCGCGCCACGACGCCAACCTGATCCTGGCCCGCGACTTCCTGAAGGCGCTGGCGGGCGGCGCCGAACTGGTCGAGGAGGTGATGGGCTACAAGCATCTGGGCGGCCGCGACCTGACCGGCTTCGTCGATGGCACCGAGAACCCCGAGGGCGACGAGCGCGCCGAGGTGGCGCTGGTGGCCGACGGTCCCTTCGCCGGGGGCTCCTATGTCAGTCTGCAACGCTATGTGCACGACCTGTCACGCTGGGAGGCCATGCCGGTTGCCGAACAGGAAGGCTGCATCGGCCGCACCAAGGACGCGGACGAGGAACTGGACGACGACGTCAAGCCGCCCACCGCCCACATCGCCCGCGTGGTGATCGAGGATGATGGCGAGGAACTGGAAGTGCTGCGCCACAGCCTGCCGTGGGGCGGCATCGCGGAAAACGGCCTGTATTTCGTCGCCTATTGCGCCGATCCGGCACCGTTCCGCCGCATGCTGGAACGCATGGTGTTGCGTGACGGCGACGGCCATTGCGACCGCCTGCTGGATTTCACCCGGGCGGTGACGGGGGCGGCGTTCTTCACGCCGTCGGCCGGTTTCCTGGAATCCCTGGCCTGATCCACTGTTCCGGAAAGTTCCGACCCCGGGGTCGGAACTTTCCTATAGTCCCTCGCCGGGCGCGGGCCTCCGCCCGCTTGGCCGCGGCCTCAATGGCCGCAAGCCGGTTCCACGAATCGAAAATTCGTGGAACCGGGATCATTCCCGGGCGCGGCTGACCCGGTCCAGCAGATAGGCGACCGAGCGATAGGGCTTGCCCGAATGGTCGGACAGGCCGATCTCGCAGGTACGGTTGGAGGAATAGCCGCCCTCGGCATCGGCCGGAACCGCTTCCGGCAGGCGGCGCAGGGCGTGGTCGTTCAGTTCCGGGGTGGTGAAGCCCTTGTCACCGGCGAAGCCGCAGCAGCCGATTCCTTCCGGCACCACCACCTGCTCGGCGCAGGCTTTGGCCAAGGCCACCATCTTGCCGTCCAGCCCCATGCGGCGGGCCGAGCAATTCAAATGCACCAGCACCGGGCGGGTTTCCTTGGTGATCTCCAGGCGCGGCATGACGTGGTCGTGCAGGAATTCGATGCTGTCATGCACGGTCAGGCGCTTGTCCAGCACCCGCTTGAGCCGCAGGGTACAGGCCGAGGCGTCCATCAGCACCGGGATGCGGCCATTGTCCGACGCCGCCAGCAGGGCGCGCTCCATTTCCGACGACTTGGCATCGGCCTGTTCGGCCATGCCCTTGCTCTCGAACGACTGGCCGCAGCACAGATTGCCCAGATTGTCGGGGAAGATGACCTGGAACCCGGCCTTTTCCAGCAGCTTGGTCATGCGTTCCGGCACTGCGTCGGATTCAGGGGCGCCCCACGAGGTGCCCAGGGTGCGGGTGGCGCAGGACGGCACATAGACCACCGGCGTACCGGTGGTGGCCGAGGCCGCCGGGACCTTGCCCGCATGGGTCAGCGAGGCATGCAGCTTGGGGAACATGCCGCCGGTCAGGGCGTGGGCGACGCGGCCCGCCACCAGGGCGGCGCGGGCACCGGCCATGGCGGTGCCGTAATGGCGGGCGGCCATGCCGCCCAGGGCCTTTTGCAGCGGCGACAGCTTGCGGCCACGCAGCGCCTTGGTCAGCAAACCGGTTTCGATGCCGACCGGGCAGGCGGTGGAGCACAGGCCGCAGGCGGCGCAGGTGTCCAGGCCTTGGTAATCATAGAGCTTGCGCAGTTCTTCGGCCTTGTCGCCCTCGGCGGCGCGGCGGGAAATCTCGCGCCAGCCGGTGATGCGCTGGCGCGGGCTCAGCGTCAGGCCGTGGCTGGGGCACATGCGCTCGCAGAAGCCGCATTCGATGCAGGTGTCCACCAGCGGATCGGCGGCGGGCAGCGCCTTGAGGTTCCACAGATGGGCATAGGGATCGTCATCCAGGATGACGCCGGGGTTCAGCAGATTGGCCGGGTCCAGCAGCCGCTTCAGGCGCCACATCAGGGCGGTGGCCTCGCGGCCCCATTCCATTTCCACGAAGGGCGCCATGTTGCGGCCGGTGCCGTGCTCGGCCTTCAGCGAGCCGTCATACTTGTCGGTGATCAGGTGGCAAACGTCGTCCATGAAGGCGGCATAGCGGTCCACCTCGGCCCGGATGCCGAAATCCTGGGTGAAGACGAAATGCACGTTGCCGTCCAGCGCATGGCCGAAAATGATGGCCTCGGCATAGCCGTGCTTGGCGAACAGCGCTTGCAGATCAAGCATGGCCTGGGCGAGATCGGGGATCTTCACCGCCACGTCCTCGATGATCACCGTGGTGCCGGTCTTGCGCACGGCGCCCACCGCCGGGAACAGGCCCTTGCGGATCTTCCACAGCTTGCCGAACTCGTCCGGGTCGGCGGTGAAGGCGGGCGGATGCAGGGTGGCATAGGCGGCCAGCACCTGCTTGATGGTGTCGATGTTGGCGGTCAGGCCCTCGGCGGTCTCTGCGCGGGTTTCCACCAGCAGGGCGGTGACGCCCTCGGCCACGCCGATGATCTCGGCGGGCATGCCGGGCTTGTCCTCGACCGAGCGCAGGGCCGGGCGGTCCATCAGCTCCACCGCCGACACCGGCGATTGCTTGAGGTCGGCGACGGCACGGCACGCCTCGGCGATGTCCGGGAACAGCAGCAGGGCGCTGGCCTTGTGGGCATGCTCGGGCACGGTGCGGTAGGTGATTTCGGCGATGAAGCCCAGCGTGCCCTCGGACCCGATCATCAGATGGGTCAGGATGTCCATGGGGTCTTCGAAATCCACCAGGGCGTTGATGGAATAGCCGGTGGTGTTCTTGATGGCGAATTTCGACCGGATGCGCTCGGCCAGGGCCGGGTTGTCGCGGGTGGCGCGGCCCAGTTCGGCCAGTTCGTCCAGCAGCGCGCCATGGCTGGCGCGGAAGGCGGCAACGCTGGCGGCATCGCCGGTATCCACCAGGGTGCCGTCGGCCAGGATCAGCCGCAGCGACAGCATGGTCTGATAGGAATTGTCGGCGGTGCCGCAGCACATGCCCGACGAATTGTTGGCGGCCATGCCGCCGATCTTGGCGGAATCGATGGATGCCGGGTCGGGGCCGATCTTGCGGGCGAAGGCGGCCAGACGGCGGTTGGCCTCGGCGCCGATGACGCCCGGTTGCAGGCGGATGGTCTTGCCATCGTCCTCGATCTTGACGCCGTTCCAGCCATCGCCCAGCACCAGCAGCACCGAATCGGTGACTGCCTGACCGGACAGCGAGGTCCCGGCGGCGCGGAAGGTGACGGGGGCCTGGGCGGCGCGGCATTCGGCCAGGATGGCGATCACCTCGGCCTCGGTGTCGGCCTTGATGACGATCTGCGGGATCAGTCGGTAGAAGCTGGCGTCGGTGCCGTAGGCCAGGGTGCGCAGCGGGTCGCGGATCAGGCGCTCGGCCGGGACGATGGCGCCCAGGCGGGCGGCGAGCGCGTCGTAATCGCGGGTGGTCTTGGTGGCGATGGCGTTCATGGTGTCCAATGCTCAGATATAGCCAAGACGCAACGCGCCCCAGGCGCGGCCCTTGACGGTGATGGGGGCGGAAACGTCGAGGATCAGCACGGTGCGGCCGCCGCCCATGTCGCGGCGGTAGCTTTGCACCAGGAACGGCTCGCGGTTGCGCGCCGCCTTCAGCCCGACTTCGTCGTCGAACTTGCGGCGGTTGCGGCAATGGGCGGCGTTCCAGGCGGGATCGGCGCCCTGGGGCTGGGAATAGCGGCGGTTATGCACCGGGACATAGCCGTTGCGGTCGCTGGCGGTGCAGAACATGGCGCGTTCGTGATTGTCCACCACCGGCTCGATGATGGCGGGCAGCACCCGTTCCATGAATTCGGTGAAGCGCGACGTGTATTGCGGCGGATTGCTGCCGGGGATGGGCCGGTAAGCCTCGTCGAACAGCGCGTCCAGGGTGATGTCGCCCGCATCCACCGCGCGTTCGAGCAGGACGCCGATTTCCGCCGCCTTCTCGCGGGCCAGGGCGACGAAGGGCGTTTCGCTGGTTTCGATGCCGGTTTCGGCGGTCAGAACCACCAGACGCTCGCCCGATCGCAGCAGATCCTGAAGGCGGGTGCGGGCCTGGGTCAGCCGCGTCTCGAATTCGCCGATGGCGGCGGCGGCGCGGTCGATCTCGCCGATCATGCGCTCGGATTGGTCGTTGATGGCGCCGGTGTCGCTGCTGACCCGGTCGATGCGTCCGGCGATGTCGGCCAGGGCCTCGCGGATATGGTCGATGGTGGTGCCGATGGCGTGGGTTTCGGCGCCCAGGCTGCCCGCGCGCTCGGCGCCTTCGTCGCCGCGTTCGATCAGCCGGTGGGCGGTGCCGCTCAGTTTGTCCAGGGTCGCGCGGATTTCCTGGGTGGCGCTGCCGGTGCGGCGTGACAATTCCTTGACCTCGGACGCCACCACGGCGAAGCCCTTGCCGGCCTCTCCGGCGCGGGCCGCCTCGATGGTGGCGTTCAGGGCCAGCAGATTGGTCTGCTTGGCGATGCGGCCGATGTCGTCGGCGACGCCGACCACGCCGCCCAGCGCCTCGGACAATTCCACCAGCAGGCCGCGATTGTCCGTGACCATGCTGGCCAACTGGTCGATGCCGCCCAGCGAGCCGCGCACCCGTTGCTGCGAGTCCACGGCCTCGGCGGCGGCGGCCCGGGCGCCCGCCAGGGTTTCGCCCACGTCGCCGACGATGCGGTGATTGCTGGCCGACAGCGCGCGGATGCCCTGTTGCAACTCGGCCAGCAACGCGCCCTGGCCGGTGACTTGGGCGGCGATGTGGTCGATGTCCTCGGCGATGTCGATCATCTTGGCGCCGACGCCGCCGGTTTCGCGGGCGAAGGCTTCGATGATGGTCTTTTCCTCCTGCCGCGTGCGCAACAGCGAGGTCAGGCAGAAGCGCACGATGCGGGCCAGCGGCCGCACGGTGCCCAGCGGCCCGGCGATGCCGAAATTGATCAGGCGGCGGCCTTCGAAATCGATGGCCATGTTGACGCCTTCGCGCATGGTGCCGGATCGCGCGGCTTCCTCGGCGGTGACGGCGTATTCCTCCATCTCGCCCGCCATGACGCGGGCGGCGATGGCATGGGTGGTGCCGATGCGCTCCCGCGCGCTCGAGGCGACGATGGTGCCGCCTTCGCCCATGAAGGAACAGGTCAGGCCCAACTCGGCGGCGAAGACGTCGCAAAGTTCCTGGCCGAACCGGTTGTCGAATTCCACGTCGGCCATGGCGGCCTTAATCCTCGACCACCAGGACGATCAGTTCCTTGGGGCCATGGACGCCATAGGCCAGGGTCTGTTCGATGTCCGCGGTCTTGCTGGGGCCGGAAATCAGCACGGCGTTGGTGGGCATGGATTGCGCCCAGCCCTGGGCGTGGATCAGGCACGGCAGGTTGTCGACGATGTCGGCGGCGCGCACCAGGGCGATGTGCAGCGGCGGCAGCAGCGACAGCAGGCGCGGCTCGTCGCTGTCGGGCCACAGCACCAGGGTGCCGGTCTCGGCGATGCCGCCGCGGGTGGTGGTGAAGCCGGATTCGACGCCGTGCACCAGCGTGTCCTTCAACTCCTCGACCGATTTGTCATAGGGCACCAGCTTGGGGCCGATATCGCCCCAGGCCGAGGTCAGACGGCGGCCGCCCTCGGTATTGGGGGCGAACATCACCGATGTGGTGCCGCGCTCCTCCAGGATGGTGCGCAGGCGATAGGGCCAGTCGGCCAGGGTGACGCGGTAAACCTCGGCATGCGAGCCCTCCAGCACCGAGCAGAAGCGTGCGACGCGCTCGGCCGGGTCATAGGCGGGCGGCTGCCAGTCGGGCAGGGCAGGGGCGGCGGTGCGCGGCGCGGCGCGCAGACGGCCGAGAATGCGGGAGCGGGCGGCTTCACTCATGGTCGAACCCCTTCTCGCGGGCCAGTTCGTGCAGGGTCTTGCCCGCGAATTTCGGCTTGGTGCGGATCTTGGTCCACTGACGCATCATCGGCGCGTTCTCGGGGATCAGATTGCCCAGGCGGGCCATCAGGCGGGTGGCGATTCCGTAGACCTTGGGATGGGCATACATGAAGGCCCAGCCGCGCCACGACAGGGTTTCATGCCACGACCGCCGGGAGCCTGCGCCCTTGACCGCGACGCTGCCGCCGGGATGCACCGATTCGGTGCGCAGCCGCACCAGCAGATCGGCGATGGGAATCTTGACCGGGCAGACTTCGACGCAGGCATTGCAAAGGGTCGAGGCGTGCGGCTGGTCGCCCGCGCAATCCAGGCCCTCAAGCTGCGGCGTCAGGATTTTGCCGATGGGGCCGGGATAGACGAATTTGTAGGTGTGGCCGCCGACCCGGCTGTAGACCGGGCAGTGGTTCATGCAGGCGCCGCAGCGGATGCAGCGCAGGGTGTCGCGCAGTTCCTGGTCGTCGTAAACGCGCGAACGGCCGCTGTCCAGCAGCACCAGATGCACCGCCTGGGGGCCGTCCTTTTCGCCCGGCTTGCGTGGGCTGGTGATCATGTTGACATAGGTGGTGATGGGCTGGCCGGTGGCGGAACGCGGCAGCAGCGCCAGCAGCGGCGGCACGTCGTCCAGGGTTTCCGCCAGCTTTTCGATGCCCATCAGCGCGATGTGCAGCGGCGGCAGGGTGGTGGACAGGCGGCCGTTGCCCTCGTTCTCCACCAGCACCAGGGTGCCGGTCTCGGCCACCGCCACGTTGACGCCGGAGATACCGGCGTCGGCGGTGGCGAATTCGTCGCGCAGTGCCCGGCGGGCGGCGGCGGTCAGGGCGTCCACGTCCTCGGTATAGCCCAGGCCCTCGATGTTCTCGGCGAACAACTGGGCGATCTCGCCCTTGTTCTTGTGGATGCAGGGCATGACGATGTGGCTGGGCGCTTCGTGCGCCAACTGGATGATGTACTCACCCAGGTCGGATTCCACCGCCTTGATGCCGTGGCCGTCCAGGAAATGGTTCAGTTCCATTTCCTCGGACACCATGGACTTGCCCTTGATGACCTTCTTCGCCCCGGCCTTTTGCAAGATGCCCAGCACGATGGCGTTGGCCTCGGCGGTGCTTTCCGCCCAATGCACCTGAATGCCGTTGGCGGTGCACTTGGCTTCCAACTGCTCCAGCAATTCCGGCAGGCGGGCGACGGCGCGGGCCTTGACCATGGCGCCGCGCTCGCGCAGCGCCGCCCAGGCTTGGGGATCGGTGAATTGCGCGGCACGCTTGACCATCAGGCCGTCCATGGCCCGGCGGAAATTGCGGCGCAGGGTGGGGTCGTTCAGCGCGATGGGCGCGCGTTGCGTGAAGTCGCTCACTTGGCGCCTCCCGTGGTCGTGCGCTCCAACAGGAATTCGGCGATGTGGCGCCCGGCGATGCCCTTCTTGGCCTTGTCCATGGCGCCGTTGATGTTCATCAGGCAGCCGCAATCGCCCGACAGCACTTGCGACGCGCCGGTTTCCTCGATGGCCGCCACCTTGTCCGTGACCATGGCCGCCGAGATTTCCGGCTGGCGCACCGCGAAGGTGCCGCCGAAGCCGCAGCATTCCTTCTCGCGCGGGTTTTCCACCAGGGTGACGTTGGACAATTGCCGCAACAGCGACTTGGGCTGATCGACCACGCCCATCTCGCGCATGGAATGGCACGAGCCGTGCCAAGTGACGCGCACCGGCTCGCCCTTGTCCTCCAGCTTGATGTCCAGCACGTTGACCAGGAAATCGGTCAGCTCATAGACGCGGGCGGAAAACGCCTTGGCCCGCGCGTGTTCGGGGCGGCCCTCGAACAGATCGGGATAATGAGTCTTCATCATGCCCGCGCATGACCCGGACGGCACCACGATGGGCCAGTCGTTGGGGAAGGTTTCGATCTGGCGCAGCGCCACGGCGCGGGCCTCGTCCAGATAGCCGGAATTGCGGGCGGGTTGTCCGCAACAGCTTTGATCGGCGGGAAACACCACGCGCAGGCCCTGGCGCTGCAACAGCTCCATGCCCGCCAGACCGGCTCCGGGATAGAACAGGTCGATGACGCAGGTGCCAAAGAAATAGACGGTGTTCGGCCGCTGGGGCCGCGCAATCTCGGACATGGCGTTTCCTCTGGGACGACACCCTTCTGCGGGGTGTTGGAAATGGTTAGCCAATATGACCGATTTCGACAAGTGGTAAAATGTTTTGCCCAGAAATTTCCGTGTGGTTTCAGCTAGGGGTCGAAAGCCGGTCCTACTCGCCGCGCCGGGGACGGGTGGGGACCATCAGGTCCAGCCCGTCGCGGCGGCGCAGGGAAACTTCGCGGCGCAGGTCGGCGCGCTGCGCCTCGCGCAATGCCTCGGCGGTCGAGGCGAGATGGGCATCCGCCGCCGCCCGCGCCGCGTCGGGATTGCGGGCGGCGATGGCGGCATAGATGGCCTGGTGCTGACGCAGAAAGCCCTCGCGCACGCCGCGGCGCAGGTACAAATCGGCGCGGTCGTAGAACACGCCGCTGCGCAGCATCTCGAACAGGCGGCGCATGATGTGGGTCATCACCGGATTGCCCGCCATCTCGTAACAGGCCAGATGGAACTGGGCGTCCACCTGCGCTTCCTGGTCCGGGTCGTCCAGGGCGTGGGCTTCCTCCATGGCGCGCAGGCACAGGCGCAGCCGTTCGATCTGGTCCTCGGACGCGCGTTCGGCGGCGTAGGCGGCGGCGGTTCCGGCCAGCAGGCGGCGGAATTCCAGGTAGTCGAAGGCGGTTTCCGGGTGCGAATGCAACAGGCGCGACAACGGATCGATCAGGTCGACCGCGTCGTCAGGGGTGGATTCGGGCGGGTTCGCGTTGCTCATGGATTCAACATAGCGCCGGTGTGATGGCCGCTCCAGGGGGGTGGATGAATTTAATGCTGCATTTTCCAATTTACAAATGCGCAGCAATCGAGTTATCCACTCGCAACAAGCGGTCATATTTTTTTACCAAGCAGGCCGCGAAGGCAAGAACCTTTCCAAAATGGCCGGGCCAGGGCTTCCCGAACGGGGGCCACACGGCCGACGTTCCCACCGGGAGGAAACATGCAGCCCTGGATGCAGATCTACGATCCTGCCGGCAATCTGTGGCTATCGTCGCTGGTAGCTTCGTTGCCGATCATCTTCTTTTTCGCCGCTTTGGCGGTGTTCCGCATGAAGGGCCATTGGGCCGGCACCGCCACGGTCGCCATCGCCCTGGCGGTCGCGGTGTTCTTCTATCAGATGCCGGTGCCCATGGCCCTGGCCTCGGCCGGTTACGGCTTTTTGTACGGTCTGTGGCCGATCGCCTGGATCATCGTCGCGGCGGTGTTCCTGTACAAGATCACCGTCAAGACCGGCCAGTTCGACATCATCCGCGCGTCGGTGGTGTCCATCACCGAGGACCAGCGTCTTCAGATGCTGATGGTCGGCTTCTCGTTCGGCGCGTTCCTGGAAGGCGCCGCCGGTTTCGGCGCCCCGGTGGCCATCACCGCCGCCCTGCTGGTCGGCCTGGGCTTCAACCCGCTCTATGCCGCCGGTCTGTGCCTGATCGCCAACACCGCCCCGGTGGCGTTCGGCGCCATGGGCATTCCCATGATCGTGGCGGGCAAGGTGACGGGTCTTGATCCGTTCAAGATCGGCCAGATGGCCGGTCGTCAATTGCCGCTGCTGTCGATCATCGTGCCGTTCTGGATCGTCGCCATCATGGACGGCTGGCGCGGCATCAAGGAAACCTGGCCGGCCATCACGGTTGCGGGTGTCAGCTTCGCCATCGGCGTGTTCTTCACCTCGAACTTCATCGGTCCCGAGCTGCCGGACATCACCTCGGCCCTGATCTCGCTGGTCAGCCTGACCCTGTTCCTGAAGGTGTGGAAGCCCAAGCGCATCTTCCGCTTCAAGGAAATCACCGAGGAAGAGCGTCATTCCCATGATTACAGCTTCGGCCAGATCTTCAAGGCGTGGTCGCCGTTCCTGATCCTGACCGCGGTCGTCACCATCTGGTCGCTGAAGGATTTCAAGGCGCTGTTCGTCAAGGGCGGCGCGCTGGCCGACACTGTTCTGTCCTTCCCCATCCCGGGTCTGGACAAGCTTGTCACCAAGGGCGAGCCGATCGTGGCCAAGGCCACCGCCATGCCCGCCGTTTACGATCTCAACCTGATCTCGGCCACCGGCACCGCCATCCTGTTGTCGGCGCTGATCTCCATGGCCGTGCTCAAGCTGAACCCGGCCCAGGGCGTCAAGATCTTCGTCGAAACCCTGAACGAGCTGAAGCGCCCGATCTACACCATCGGCACCGTTCTGGCCTTCGCCTTCGTCGCCAATTACTCGGGCCTGTCCTCGACCCTGGCCCTGCTGCTGGCCGGTACCGGCGCCGCGTTCCCGTTCTTCTCGCCGATCCTCGGCTGGCTGGGCGTGTTCCTGACCGGTTCGGATACCTCGTCCAACGCGCTGTTCTGCTCGTTGCAGGCGACCACCGCCCATCAGATCGGCGCGCCGGAAACCCTGCTGGTGGCCGCCAACACCACCGGCGGCGTCACCGGCAAGATGATCAGCCCGCAATCCATCGCGGTCGCCTGTGCCGCCGTGGGTCTGGTCGGCCAGGAATCCAACCTGTTCCGCTTCACGGTCAAGCACAGCATCGCCTTTGTCATCATCATCGGCCTGATCACCATGTTCCAGGCTTACGTGACGCCGTGGATGGTGCCGTAAGGCGGCTTTGAACCCTCCGGCTATTCTCCGATTTCCCTGAGCCGGAAACACTGAGGCCCGGGTGGTTCGCCACCCGGGCCGCTTTTTTTGATGGGGATCAATAAAAAGGCCCGCCAACCTTCTGGTTGGCGGGCCTCTTGCCTAAAGGCTGGCTCAGGCGGTGACTTCCGAGAAATCTTCCTCGAAATATTCGCCTTCGACACGAATGCCCTTGTTGCGGCGCTCTTCCTCGATGCGCTTCAACTCGACACGACGGATCTTGCCCGAGATGGTCTTGGGCAGGTCCGAGATCTCGATGCGGCGGACGCGCTTGTAGGGCGCCAGCGTCGCGCGGATGTGCTTGAAGATGTCGATGGCCAGTTCACGCGACGGCTCGAAACCGGCGCGCAGCACCAGGAACGCCTTCGGCACCGCCAGACGCACCGGATCGGGGCTGGGCACCACGGCGGCCTCGGCGATGGCCGGGTGCTCGATCAGGGCGCTTTCCAGCTCGAACGGGCTGATGCGGTAGTCGGACGCCTTGAACACGTCGTCGGCGCGACCGACATAGGTGATGTAGCCGTCCTTGTCGATGCTGGCCACGTCGCCGCAATGGTAGTGACCGGCGCGCATCAGGCTGGCGGTCTTTTCCGGATCGTCCTTGTAGCCCTGCATCAGGCCCAGCGGACGCTTTTCCAGGTTCAGCGAGATTTCGCCTTCCTCGGCCGGGTTGTCGTCGGAATCCAGCAGGGCGACGAAATAGCCCGGCATGGGACGGCCCATGGAGCCTTCCTTGACCAACTGGCCCGGCGGGTTGCCGATCTGACAGGTGGTTTCGGTCTGGCCGTAGCCGTCGCGGATGGTGATGCCCCAGGCGGCCTTGACGCGGTCGATGACCTCGGGGTTCAGGGGCTCGCCCGCGCCCACCAGCTCGCGGATCTTGACCGGGTACGAGGCCAGGTCTTCCTGGATCAGCATGCGCCACACGGTCGGCGGCGCGCACAGCGAGGTGATGCCGCAGCGGACGATGACGTCCAGCATGGCCTTGGCCGAGAAGCGGCCGTAATTGTAGACGAACACGGTGGTGCCCGCGTTCCACGGCGCGAAGAAGTTGGACCACGCGTGCTTGGCCCAGCCCGGCGAGCTGATGTTCAGGTGGATGTCGCCCGGTTGCAGGCCGATCCAGTACATGGTGGACAGGTGGCCGACCGGATAGGATTGGTAGGAATGGGCCACCAGCTTGGGCTTGGCCGTGGTGCCCGAGGTGAAGTACAGCAGCAGGGTGTCGTCGACGCTGGTCACGCCATCGGGGGTGAACTCGGCGCTGGCCTTGTAAGCCTCGTCGAAGCTGGTCCAGCCGTCATGGGCACCGCCCACCACGATCTTGGTGAAGCTGTTGTCCAGGGCGTCGAACTTGGCGGTCTGGTCGGCACCGGCCACCACATGGGCGGCGCCGCCGCGCTCGAAGCGGTCCTTGAGATCCTCAGTCACCAGCAGGGTGGTGGCGGGGATGATCTTGGCGCCCAGCTTCATGCAGGCCAGCATGGTTTCCCACAGCGGCACCACGTTGTTCAGCATCATCAGCACCACATCGCCACGCTTCACGCCCTGGGCGCGCAGGAAATTGGCGACGCGGTTGGAACGCTCGGACATCTCGGCGAAGGTCAGCTTGACCTCGCCGTTGTCGTCGACGATCCACAGCGCGGGCTTGTCGTTGCCCTTGGCCATGACGTCGAAATAATCCAGCGCCCAGTTGAAGTTCTTCAACTGCGGCCAGCGGAAATCACGATAGGCGGTATCGTAGTCGGTGCGATGGGCCAGCAGGAAATCGCGGGCCTTGAGAAAGGACTGGAGTTCGTCGGACATCGTTTCTCCCCTGAGGCGGGTTGAGGTGTGGCAGGAGCTTGGGGCGCTCTCTTGATCAGCGGGGCGCCTCTCCGTCGGCGGGACCGACGGAGAGGTACCGGGAAGGGATCACATGTTGCGGCGATACTGACCGCCGACCTCGTACAGCGCGCCGGTGATCTGGCCCAGCGAGCAGTGGCGGACGGCGTCCATCAGCACGGCGAACATGTTCTCGTTCTTGATGGCGGCCTGTTGCAGACGGTTCAGCACCTCGGGCGCGCTGGCGGCGTTGCGGGCGTGGAAGTCGCGCAGACGCTTCAACTGGCTCTGCTTTTCCTCGTCGGTGGAACGCTGCAACTCGATCTCGGCTTCCTCGGGCGGGTTGGGGTTGAGGAAGGTGTTGACGCCGATGATCGGATAGGAACCGTCGTGCTTCTTGTGTTCGTAGTACAGCGATTCGTCCTGGATCTTGCCGCGCTGATAGCCGGTTTCCATGGCGCCCAGCACGCCGCCGCGCTCGGCGATGCGCTCGAATTCCTGAAGCACGGCCTCTTCCACCAGATCGGTCAGTTCTTCCAGGAAGAACGAACCCTGGTTGGGGTTCTCGTTCTTGGCGACGCCCCATTCGCGGTTGATGATCATCTGAATGGCGACGGCGCGGCGCACCGATTCGGCGGTCGGCGTGGTGTACGCCTCGTCATGGGCGTTGGTGTGCAGGCTGTTGCAATTGTCGTAGATGGCGATCAGCGCCTGCAAGGTGGTGCGGATGTCGTTGAAATCCACTTCCTGGGCGTGCAGCGAACGGCCCGAGGTCTGGACGTGGTACTTCAGCTTCTGCGACCGTTCGTTGGCGCCGTACTTGTCGCGCATGGCGACGGCCCAGATGCGGCGGGCGACGCGGCCGATCACCGAATATTCCGGGTCCATGCCGTTCGAGAAGAAGAACGACAGGTTGGGAGCGAAATCGTCGATGTGCATGCCGCGCGCCAGGTACGATTCCACATAGGTGAAACCGTTGGCCAGGGTGAAGGCCAACTGCGAGATGGGGTTGGCCCCGGCCTCGGCGATGTGGTAGCCCGAGATGGAGACGGAATAGAAGTTCCGCACCCGGTTGTGGACGAAGTATTCCTGGATGTCGCCCATCAGCTTGAGGGCGAAATCGGTCGAGAAGATGCAGGTGTTCTGACCCTGGTCTTCCTTGAGGATGTCGGCCTGGACGGTGCCGCGCACGCTTTCCAGGGTCCATTCCTTGATCTTCGCCAGTTCGTCGTCGGTGGGCTGGCGGCCGTTGTCACGCTCGAACTTCTCGACCTGCTGGTCGATGGCGGTGTTGAAGAACAGGGCCAGGATCACCGGCGCCGGGCCGTTGATGGTCATGGACACCGAGGTCGACGGCGCACACAGGTCGAAGCCCGAATACAGCACCTTCATGTCGTCCAGGGTGGCGATGGACACGCCGGAATTGCCGATCTTGCCGTAGATGTCGGGGCGCTCGTCCGGGTCGCAGCCGTACAGCGTCACCGAGTCGAAGGCGGTGGACAGGCGGGTGGCGGCGCTGTCCTTGCTCAGCAGCTTGAAGCGGGCGTTGGTGCGGAAGGCGTCGCCTTCACCCGCGAACATGCGGGTCGGGTCCTCGTTCTCGCGCTTGAAGGCGAACACACCGGCGGTGAACGGGAAGGTGCCGGGCACGTTCTCCTTGAGCAGCCAGCGCAGCAGCTCGCCGTGATCCTTGTACGGCGGCAGCACCACCTTCTTGATCTTGGTGCCGGACAGCGATTCGGAAACGATGGTGGAGCGGATTTCCTTGTCGCGGATCTTCACCACGTATTCGTCGCCGGAATAGCTTTCCTTCACCTTCGGCCAGATGTCGATCAGCTTCTTGGCGCGCGGGTCGAGCGCGTTCTGGCGCTGTTCGATCAGCGCGTCGATCTCGCCCACCTGGCAGCCGCAATTCTTGTCCAGCATTTCCTTGGTGCCGGTCAATTGCTGCAACTCGCGGGCGGTCTGCGACTGCTTTTCCGAATGGGCGTGATAGCCGCGCACCGCGTCGGCGATCTCGGCCAGATAGCGCACGCGCGACGGCGGCACGATGGCGGTGCCGGCGGTCGAGGCGTTGGAGGCCGGGCGGGGCAGGGACGACTTGCCCAGGGCGAAGCCCTTGTCGCCCAGGGCGTCCAGCAGGCCCAGATACAGCGCGGTCACGCCGTCGTCGTTGAAGCGCGACGCGATGGTGCCGTAGACCGGCATGGTCTCGGCGCCGACGGTGAAGGCGCCGCGGTTGCGCTGAACCTGCTTGCGCACGTCGCGCAGCGCGTCCTGGCCGCCCTTGCGGTCGAACTTGTTGATGGCGACCAGATCGGCGTGATCGAGCATGTCGATCTTTTCCAACTGGCTGGCGGCGCCGAATTCCGGGGTCATGACGTACAGCGACAGATCGCCCAGTTCGGCCACCGCCGAATCCGCCTGGCCGATGCCGGGGGTTTCCACGATCACCAGATCGAAACCGGCGGCCTTGCACAGTTCGACGATGGCGGGGACGTGGGCGGGCACTTCCGAACCGGCCTGACGGGTGGCCAGCGAGCGCATGTAGACCGGGCCGTTGACGGCGTTCATGCGGATGCGGTCGCCCAGCAGGGCGCCGCCGGTCTTGCGCTTGGACGGATCGACGGCGATGACGGCGATCTTGAAGTCAGGCTTGTCGATGCGGAAACGGCGGATCAGTTCGTCGGTCAGCGACGACTTACCGGCGCCGCCGGTGCCGGTGATGCCCAGCACGGGAACGGTGCGGGCCTTGGCGGCCTCGGCGATCTGTTCCTTCAGCTTGGCGTCGATCTTGCCGTTTTCCAGGGCCGAGATCAGGCGGGCCAGCTTTTGGCGGTCGGGGGCGTCGATGCCTTGCAGGCTGGGCGGCAGTTCCTTGCACACGTCGAAATCGGTGCGGCGCACCACGTCGGCGATCATGCCCTCCAGGCCCAGCTTCTGGCCGTCCTCGGGGGAATAGATGCGCTCGACGCCATAGGCTTCCAGTTCGCGGATTTCCGGCACGACGATCACGCCGCCGCCGCCGCCGAACACGCGGACATGACCGGCGCCGCGCTCGCGCAGCAGGTCGATCATGTACTTGAAGAATTCGATATGGCCGCCCTGGTACGAGCTGACGGCGATACCCTGCACATCCTCGTGGATGGCGGCGGTGACGATTTCCTCGACCGAGCGGTTATGGCCCAGGTGGATGACCTCGACACCGCCCTGTTGCAGCAGACGCCGCATGATGTTGATGGACGCGTCGTGGCCATCGAACAGGCTGGTGGCGGTAACGAAACGGATGTTGTTGCTGGGCTTGACGCTGAGCTTGTTTTCGCTGCCGTCGGGCATGGACCTTCCCTCAACCTTGGATTTTCTGTTGAGCGAAGCCTAGCGTTTCCGCCGTATGCGAATCGATGTCGGGAGAGCCCAACCTGCATGAGCGGATTTGCCATATTGCGTAGCAACATGGCGTTTCCGCGTCCGCCTCAGAACAACCGGTGCAGCGCCGAACCAGCCCTCAACAGCGAGACGGCAAGAGCCGCAGAGAAGGCTGCAAGATAATTTCTTGCTTCTCGCCGCAGTCTGGTCACCGGGCGCCCTGTAATGTCAATATCGTAAACGACGTCCCGAACGTCATTGATCGCTATCCCTGTGACGTTGATTGCGTCGGGAATCTTGCGAACGTCGCTCAACAGGTGAAAAATTCCACACATCACTCCCCATGCGCGGGCGAAATCCGTAATTATCGGCGCATCCCCCGTCGCTTCTTTTGATCCAAGCTTCTTTCTATTGATGAATGCATCAAATTCTATCACTGTTGACCGCTTTCCCAGGTCAAATCCGATAAGTCCATTCCTGTAATTAAGAACAAAACGGGTTTTGTGTTTCGGGTATGCAACTCCAAGCCAGTAATCATCGTCGTTTCCCTTTCTAATTACTATGCTTGACCATGTTGCATTTGGGTTGGCGTATTTGAATATATCTTCGCAGGCAAAAAAATTGGTCATGGTGCTGGGCACCAAGCATATGCCCTTTTGCGGATACCACCGAAGGATATCGACACTGTTCATCTCGTCTAACGTATCGGATATAGCCGCCTTGACAACGTTGTTGTGCCGCTTGTCGTCCGAAAGTTTGTCGTAGATGTCGTCCACAGTTATGCGCGATATCTTCGCACACGTTTGTGCCCCGAATATTAAGTCATCTTCAGTGTTGATGATAGCGGACCAAATGGCGGTCGCAGCTGCTCTATATGCGCCGTAATCCTTCATTATGGTGTTTGTTTTTTCAAATAGCCGAAATGTGCATGTCTTATCCAGCGCCTCAAGTGCTAGGTGGATATTGTTTATACGAGATGGGTCTTCTTTTTCTGAGGGCGGGCAGGCGCTATTGATTACGTCATCGACGGATATTCTTGACGGGTAATTGTGGAGTGCATTCAAAATGATATGCTTAATCTCATCCACCGGGTTGCCGGTGGATTCAGATTGAATGGCGGGGAGAATCGCTTCGAGGCGCTCGGCAAAAATTTCGCTTCTAATGAAATCATTTCTGCTGAGGCACCGTTGTAGGCAGTCGCCATGTTTTTTCGATTTTTGTCGGCTGACAAAAATAACCCGGTCGAAGGCGGTCATGCTTTCCTGAATTGAGCCGCAATTCGCGCACTTGTCTTGGACGACAAGCAAAGCGAACTCTGGTTCGCGTCCCCATCTGGGCATTCTTCGCGAACATGTGGCCATGGCGGTCTTGAGAATATGCAGGGAGGGATCCTGCGCAATCCGCTGAGCCTCTTGAGTGTCGTTGACGCAAAGAAAAATTCTGGAAGATCTGCGAATTTCCGAGAATAAAAGCCTTGGTATTTCATCAAAATTAAATTTGAATGCGGACGCAAACTTGTGGTGCTCTGGCATAATGCCAGATTTTCGTGTTGAGTACTTAAGAATAGTTTGTTCTTTGTTGTTAGTTATATTGTTGACGAATTTCTCTGCGTGCCCATTACGGTCGCAGAGGAAAATTGTTTTGTCGTATTGATATATCGGTGGAAACGCAAACTGCGTTTCAGTCGTGCCGTAAATGTTTTTGTTCGTCGTTTTCATTTTTGCCCCCCTTTACCCGATTTTCCAAACGTTGAGTTGTCGTTTGGAAGATGAGTAGGTGGCGAGAAGTTTTGCATTGTGATTGAGAGCAATGCGATCCATATCCGACAGGGAAACGTTTCTCCCGTCGTCGAATGCCTTTCCGAATTGCAGCGTGCGGCCATTCAGGAAGGCGGGAACCAGCTTGTATTCCGATCCCTGTATCGTCCGAACGATCATGATCTGGGCTCTCACCACCTCGACCGAGACGGCGCCGGGGGCGTCCACCGGATAGTGTGTGTTGGTTCGTTCGTCCCAGATGCCGATCTTGTCCGAACCGGGCGCGGAGAACGTCAGGCGGGTCTCATCGCTTGCCCAGGCAAAGAAATGGATAGGCGGACTGGATTGGGGTGGAGTGGGGGGCGAGACGAGGTCGGGAGGGGCGGGGTCTTCGAACGCCGAGGTGGACCGATATTTTTCGGTGAGCGTGTCCACCTCGAGGATGGCCAGCGCCCCGCTCTTGTCGCCGATGGCGACGTAGCGACCGGATGGCGAGAGCCTCACGGCCGAGATTTCCTTGTCCCAGGCGTGGGGTTCTTTCTTACCCGCGACAGTCAGGTGATAGGTGGCGGGGGAGGCTATGTGGCTTGCCGGGACATGTCGGGTGCCGGCGACGACCTTGAGGCCATCGATGTGGGCATCGGCGGTGGCGACTTGGCACGGCGCCTCGGAGATGTTGCCCTCGTGCTTGCGGGGCTTTCCGGGCTTTGTGCGGTGTGTCAGGGAGAACAATTCTCCGTGGTCGTTGCAGGTATGGACGTGCGAGTTCACATACCAAGAGGCCATGCAATGATGGCGTCCTGAGCTATCATTCGTGCCTGTTGGGAAATAAACCATCCCATTTTGTACGCAAAATTCCAGTGTCGCGCCGCAATTCGCTGATAAAAGTACCTTTTCTTCCGTTGTCATCCAATTGATGTGGTTGATACGGAGTTCGATGTTTTCGCACGGCATTTTTGTGAAATAGTCGCACTTGCAATTTGTTGTGCCGATTTTATCACATATTTGCTGTGTTCTAATGACGCTGATCATTCTGGTTTCCGGGCAATACGAAGCTTCAGCAACCATGCCGGAGGCTGCGGTCGGACTGTAGCGTGGATGGTTGTGACCATCAAGTAGACAGGCAACGACAGCGCGCATTGGCGGAGCCCTCCGATCAACGGAGTTGATGTCGGCAAAATAGCACAGCGCTTTTGGAGCCGCACCATTTTGCATCCATGCCCTCCGAACGACAATGGCCGGGACGAGCCCGGCCATCGCTTGAGGCATATGGCGCCGTCCGTTACAGTGACCGGGCAATCAACATGCGCTGGATTTCGCTCGCCCCTTCATAAATCTGGCAGACGCGGACGTCGCGGTAGATGCGTTCCACCGGGAAATCCTTGAGGTAGCCGTAGCCGCCCAGAACCTGGATGGCGGCCGAGGCGACCTTTTCCGCCATTTCGGACGCGAACAGCTTGGCCATGGACGCTTCGGTCAGGCAGGGCAGACCGGCGTCGCGCAGTTCGGCGGCGTGGTGCACCATCAACCGGGCGGCGGCGACCTGGGTCGCCATGTCGGCCAGCTTCTGGCCGATGGCCTGATGCTCGATCAGCGGCTGGCCGAAGGTCACGCGCTCCTTGGCATAGGCGGTGGCGGCCTCCAGCGCGGCGCGGGCCATGCCGACGCATTGCGAGGCGATGCCGATGCGCCCACCCTCAAGGTTGGACAGCGCCACCTTGTAGCCCTGGCCCTCGGCGCCCAGGCGCAGATCGGCGGGGATGCGCATGTCCTCGAACACCACCTGACAGGTGTCGCTGGCATGCTGGCCCATCTTTTCCTCGACCCGCGCCACCGAGAAACCGGGGGTGTCGGTGGGGACGATGAAGCCGGTGATGCCCTTCTTGCCCGCCGCCGGATCGGTGACGGCGAAGACGATCAGCACCTGCGCCGACTTGCCCGAGGTGACGAACTGCTTGGTGCCGTTCAGGATGTAATGGTCGCCGTCCTTGACCGCGCGCACCTTCAACGCCGAGGCGTCGGACCCGGCGTGCGGTTCGGTCAGGCAGAAACCGCCCAGCCATTCGCCGCTGGCCATCTTGGGCAGGAAACGGGCCTTCTGCTCCTCGGTGCCGAATTTGTAGATGGGCATGCAGGCCACGGAATTGTGCACGCTCATCACTGTGGACAGGGCGCCGCACCCGGCGGCGACCTCTTCCAGGGCCATGGCATAGGCGACGTGGCCGGTGGCGCAGCCGCCCAGTTCCTCGGGCAGCAACATGCCCAGGAAGCCCAGTTCGGCCATCTCGGCCACCGCCTCGGCCGGGAAGCGGGCCTCGCGGTCCCACTTCTCGGCAAAGGGCGTCAGCCGGTCGCGCGCGAAATTGCGCGCGGTGTCGCGGATCAGCGACTGTTCTTCGGTCGGGATCATCTTACAGCATCTCCACGGCCATGGCGGTGGCTTCGCCGCCGCCGATGCACAAGGACGCCACACCCTTCTTGCCGCCGTACTGCTTCAGCGCCGCCAGCAGCGTCACCAGGATGCGGGCGCCCGAGGCGCCGATGGGGTGGCCCAGCGCGCAGGCGCCGCCATGCACGTTGACCTTGGCCTCGTCCAGGGCCAAGTCCTTGATGGCGGCCATGGCGACCACGGCGAACGCCTCGTTGATCTCGTACAGATCGACCTGATCCTTGCTCCAGCCCGCCTTGGCCAGCACCTTCTGCACGGCGCCGATGGGGGCGGTGGCGAACAGGTTGGGCTGGTGGGCGTGGGTGGAATGGGCGCGGATGGCGGCGATGGGGGTCAGGCCCAGCTTTTCCGCGGTGGACAGGCGCATCAGGGTCAGCGCGGCGGCGCCGTCCGAGATGGAGGACGAGTTGGCCGGAGTCACCGTGCCGCCCTCGCGGAAGGCGGGCTTCAGGGTCGGGATCTTGTCCAGATTGGCCTTGGGCGGCTGCTCGTCGCTGTCCACCACGCGCTCGGCCTTGCCCGCCTTGACGGTGACGGGGGTGATCTCGGACTTGAACCAGCCCTCGGTGATGGCCTTCTGCGCGCGGGTCAGCGACAGGATGGCCCAGCGGTCCTGTTCCTCGCGGGTGAAGCCGTAGGATTGGGCGCAATCCTCGGCGAAGGTGCCCATCAGGCGGCCCTTCTCATAGGCGTCCTCAAGGCCGTCCAGGAACATGTGATCCAGGATCTTGCCGTGGCCCAGGCGGAACCCGGCGCGGGCCTTTTCCAGCAGATAGGGGGCGTTGGTCATGCTTTCCATGCCGCCCGCCACCATGATGTCGTTGGTGCCCGCCAGCAGCAGGTCATGGGCCAGCATGGCGGCCTTCATGCCCGAGCCGCACATCTTGTTGACGGTGGTGCACCCGGCCGACAGCGGCAGACCGGCGCCCAGGCTGGCCTGACGGGCCGGGGCCTGGCCCTGGCCGGCGGGCAGCACGCAGCCCATGATCACTTCTTCCACACTGTCGGCGGCGATGCCCGCGCGCTCGACGGCGGCCTTGATGGCGGCGGCGCCCAGCTTGGCGGCGGGCATGTCCTTGAAGTCGCCCTGAAGACCGCCCATGGCGGTACGGGCGGCGCCGACGATGACGACGGGATCAGTATTGCTCATGGTGGGGGCTCCCTTACTTGGCGGCCATGCGCACGGCGCCATCCAGACGGATGACCTCGCCGTTCAGCATGCAATTGTCGAGGATGGCGCGGCACAGATCGGCGAATTCCGACGGCACGCCCAGACGGGGCGGGAAGGGCACCAGCTTGCCCAGGCTGTCCTGCACTTCCTGCGGCATGGCCTGGACCATGGGGGTGGCGAAGATGCCGGGGGCGACGGTCATGATGCGGATGCCGAAGCGCGCCAGTTCGCGGGCGATGGGCAGGGTCATGCCGATGACGCCGCCCTTGGACGCGGCATAGGCGGCCTGGCCGATCTGGCCGTCCATGGCGGCGATGGAGGCGGTGTTGATGATCACGCCGCGCTCGCCCTTGTCGTTGGCCTCGCCCTTGCTCATGGCGGTGGCGGCCAGACGGATCATGTTGAAGGTGCCGACCAGATTGATGGTCACGGTGCGGGTGAAGGTGGACAGGGCGTGCGGACCGTCGCGGCCCACCACCTTCTCGCCGGGGCACACGCCCGCGCAATTGATCAGGCCGTGCAGGCCGCCGAACTTGGAAACGGCGAAATCGACGCAGGCGGCGGCCGAGGCTTCGTCGGACACGTCGGTCTTGCAGAAGGCGGCGGCCGCGCCCAGCTCGGCGGCGGTGGCGTTGCCGGTGGCGTCGTTGACGTCGGCCAGCACCACCATGCCGCCATTGTCGACGATCATGCGCGCGGCCGCCGCGCCCAGGCCCGAGCCGCCACCGGTGACGATGAAGACGTTGTCCTTGATGTTCATGGCGTTTCGCTCTCCAGCACAGGAATTTGGCGCGAAGCGTATAGCGGCGGCGGCTGGCGGGCGATGTCGTGACCACTCAAAAGTCCTGACAGATTTTGCCGCTTGCGATAGTCTGGGGACGCTTTGGAGAAACGCGCCCGCCACCCCGACAAGGCACCAGAGGCGCGCCATCAGGACGAGTATGGAAAAAGGCACTATTTCGATCCGGTTCGTGGACGCCGTCCTGGACGGTCTGCGCGACCGGGGATTCGATTCCGACGAATTGCTGGAACAGATCGGGCTGTCGCCCTCTCTGCTGGCCCTGCCGCATGCGCGGGTGTCGTCCGACGCCTACACCATGCTGTTGCGGCTGATCGCCCAGGTGCTGGACGACGAGTTCTTCGGCCAGGATTCCCGGCGTATGAAGGTCGGCAGTTTCGCCATGATGTGCCACGCCGTGGTGCAATGCCGCACTTTGGACAAGGCGCTGAAGCGGGCGCTGCGGTCGTTCGCGCTGGCGCTGGACGATCTGCGCGGCACCCTCAGTTGCCAGGACGGTCTGGTGGTGCTGACGGTCAAGGAGATCAATCCCGACCGCCAGCCGCGCCTGTTCGCCCATGAAACCCTGCTGATGTTCGTACACCGGCTGGCCTGTTGGCTGGTCAACCGCCGCATTCCCATCCAATGGGCGGCGTTCCGGTATGCCGAGCCGCCGCAGGCCGGGGAATATCCGCTGATGTTCTGCGCCGATTTGCGTTTCGACCAGCCCGACACCGCCATCGCCTTCGACTACAAGTACCTGACCCTGCCGGTGGTGCGCAGCGCGGAATCGCTCAAGGAATTCCTGCGGGTGGCGCCCGAGAACTTGCTGGTGCAGTACAAGGACAACAATTCGCTGGCGGCGCAGATCCAGCGTCGTCTGCGCGACCTGCCGCCCGCCGACTGGCCCGGCTTCGACGAGATCGCCGACGACATGCGGACCTCGGCCTCGACCCTGCGCCGCCGCATGGAGGCCGAAGGTCAGTCCTATCAGGCCATCAAGGATTTGCTGCGCCGCGACATGGCCATCACGCTGCTGTCGGATTCCACCATGAGCGTCATGGACATCGCCGCCGAGCTGGGTTTCGCCGAAACCAGCGCCTTTCACCGGGCGTTCAAGAAATGGACCGGCGCCAATCCCGGCGAATACCGCCGCAGCGTCAAGGCGTGACGGTCAGCCCTGCGCCTTGATCATTTCCACCAGTTCCGGCGGCAGGCGGCGATAGCGGAAGGTGCCGTCGCCGGTGGCGACCAGCTTGCCCGCCTCGTCGCGGATTTCGGCATAGGTGAAAAAGATCGACTTGCCGCCGCCCTGGGCGTGGGATTCGGCGATCAGGGTGCCCGATTGTGCCGGGCTGATGAATTTGGTGTTCAGCGCCACGGTGAAGCAGCCGACCGGGTCGGCGCCTTCCTCGGCGTGGATGCCGGAAAAACCGGAAACGGTGTCCAGCAGGGTCAGCAGCACGCCGCCATGCACATAGCCGAAGCCGTTGGCGTGTTCGGGGCGGATGTCCAGGCGGATGCGGGCGAAATCGCGCCGCCATTCCTCCATGGACATCCCCACCAGGGAACTGAAATTCTGAACCGGCGCGATCCAGTCGGCGGCACCGGACAGGTGCTTCAGGACAATCTCGCGCACGGCCATTCAGGTCACTCCCAGTCGAAGGTGGCGAAGCTGGACACCGGTTCGCGCTCCGTCACCAGCTTGTTCTCGGGCGCGTCGGGGTCTTCGTAGCCCAGGGCGACACCGCAGGCAATGGTCTGGCTGTCGGGAATGCCCAGGTCTTCGTGGATAATACGATGGTATTTGCTGAACGCCTGCTGCGGACAGGTGTGCAGGCCGAAACCGCGCGCCGCCAGCAGGATGTTCTGCAAAAAGGTGCCCATGTCGTACCACGAGCCGGTGTTCATGGCCTTGTCGATGGTGATGAACAGGCCGACCGGCGCGTCGAAGAACAGGTAATTGCGGCCGAACTGGTGCTTCATGCGGGCGGTGTCGCCCTTGCCGATGCCCAGCAGCGCGTACAGGTCGCGGCCCAGCTTGCGGCGGCGCGAGACGTAGGGCTCGACCCATTCGCCGGGGTAATAGGCGTATTCCTCGTCATATCCCGGCGCGTCGGCCTCGTGCGCCGCCATGATCTTGCCGGTCAGCCGCTTCAGCGGCGCGCCCGACACCACCCACACCCGCCACGGCTGGATGTTGGTGCCGCTGGGGGCGCGGGCGGCCAGGGCCAGGATGCGTTCCACCGTGGCGCGGTCCACCGGATCGGGGCGGAAGGCGCGCACGGCGCGGCGGCTGGCGATGGCCTCGAAGACGTCGCACTGGGCCTTGGTGTCGGTCAGGTCCTGATGGGTCATGGACTTTCCCTTCTTACAAAAGATCGGCGGGCACGGACATCACCGTCGCGGCACCCCGGGTGATGGACGCCAGCAGGGCGGGGGCCTGGGTCATGATGTGCTCGGCATAGAACCACGCCGTCTTGATCTTGGCATCATGGAAAGCGGAATCGCCGTTGCCTTCGGCCAGTTTGGCGGCGGCGACCTTGGCGGCGCGGGCCATCTGGAAACCGCCCAGCACCACGCCCATCAGCTTGAGCAGCGGCACGGCGGCGGCGGCGGGCAGGCGGGCATCCTGGGCGGCGGCGGACAGCAGCCAGTCCACGGCGCCCCCGGCGACGCGGCCGCCCTCGGCCAGTTCGACGCCGATGGCCTTGAGGGTGGGGTCGGACGACGTCACCAGTTCGGCGGCCAGGGCGCCCAGTTCGGCCAGGACCTGACGGGCGGTGACGCCCTTGTCGCGCAGGATCTTGCGGTTGACCAGATCGTTGGCCTGGATGGCGGTGGTGCCTTCGTAGATCGAGGTGATGCGGGCGTCGCGCAGGTGCTGGGCGGCGCCGGTTTCCTCCACATAGCCCATGCCGCCGTGGACCTGCACCCCCAACGAGGCCATCTCGATGCCGGTCTCGGTGGACCAGCCCTTGACCACCGGGTTCAGGAACTCGGCCAGACGGAAGGCGTCGGCGCGCTTGGCCTCGTCCGGCTCGGCGTGGGCCTTGTCCAGGGCGGCGGCCTCCACATAGGCCAGGGCGCGCATGGCCTCGATGCTGGCCTTCATGGTCATCAGCATGCGGCGCACGTCGGGGTGGTCGACGATGGGGCTGACGGCGGCGGCTCCGGCGGGCTTGCCCTGCACGCGGTCGCGGGCATAGGAACGGGCCTGCTGATAGGCGCGCTCGGCGATGCCCAGGCCCTGGATGCCGACGTTCAGGCGGGCGTGGTTCATCATCACGAACATGTATTCCAGGCCGCGGTTTTCCTGGCCGACCAGGAAGCCGGTGGCGCCGCCATTGTCGCCGAAGCTCATGACGCAGGTCGGGCTGGCGTGGATGCCCAGCTTGTGTTCCAGCGACACGGCGGCGACGTCGTTGCGGGCGCCCAGCGCGCCGTCGGCCTCGACCATGAACTTGGGCACGATGAACAGGCTGATGCCCTTGACGCCGGGCGGCGCGTCGGGCAGGCGGGCCAGCACCAGATGGATGACGTTTTCCGCCAGTTCATGGTCGCCATAGGTGATGAAGATCTTCTGGCCGCTGATCAGATAGGAGCCGTCGGCCTGGCGGACCGCCTTGGTGCGGATGGCGCCCAGATCGGACCCGGCCGAGGATTCGGTCAGGTTCATGGTGCCGGCCCATTCGCCCGTCACCAGCTTGGGCAGATAGATGGCCTTCTGCTCCTCGGACGCGCATTCCAGGATGGCGTGCACCGCGCCCTGGGTCAGCATGGGGCACAGGGTGAAGGCCATGTTGGCCGCCTGCCACATCTCGGCCACCGCCACGTTGACCACGCCGGGCAGGCCCATGCCGCCCCATTCGGCGGGGAAGGGCAGGCCGGTCCAGTTGCCCTCGACCATGGTGCGGAAGGCGCCTTCCCAGCCCTCGGGCAGCGTCACCTTGCCGTCCACCAGCCGGGCGCCCTGCTGGTCGCCCACCACGTTCAGCGGCGCCAGCACGTTCTCGGCGATGCGGCCCGCTTCCTCCAGCACGGCGTGGACCAGTTCGGGGCTGGCTTCCTCGTAACCGGGCAGGGCGGCGATCTCGTCCAGTCCGGCCAGTTCGGCCAGGACGAATTCCATGTCGCGCAGGTTGGGGGTGAAGTTGGTCATGGACGTGGCTCCGTGGCAGAGTCGGTTGATTTTGCCCGGCAGGCTAAAGGTCGTGCCGCCTTGCGGGCAATGTCCTGAGCAACCGCCCGGGCTGGCGGGATTTGCCACCGGGTATTTTTCCAGATGCAATATTTGGCTTTGCAAGTGTGGCAAAATCAACCACACGGCATGACCGGGCATGACATCGTCCGAAAGAATCGGGTGGGGTAGGATCGGCCTCCATGATCGGGGCAGCATGTCCCGGGATTGGGAGAAAGCGGCGCGCAGGGGGAAAACTGACGCGTCGTCATCAAAGGAGGCTGAATGTCCAAGCTGACCTACGAGCGCATCCGCGCCAACCCGAAATTCAAGGAGCTGGTGGCCAAGCGCACCCGCCTGTCGTGGCTGTTCGCCGCGCTGGTGCTGGGCGCTTATTACGGCTTCGTCGCCCTGGTGGCCTTCGCGCCGCAGGTGCTGCACACTCCGCTGTCCACCGGCCGCACCACCTGGGGTGTGGTCGCCGGTTTCGGCATCGTCGTGCTGTCCTGGGTGCTGACCGCGCTGTACGTGCGCCGTGCCAACACCGAGTTCGATTCCATCAACAACGAAATCCTGCGGGAGTCGCTGTGATGAACCGCCTGTCCACCGCGCTTGCGGTTCCCGCCTTTCTGCTGACCTCTGCCGTGGCCTATGCCGGTCCGGCGGTCGGTGAAGTGCAGAAGCAGCCCATGAACTTCGCCGCCATCGCCATGTTCCTGGCCATCGTGGCGGTGACGCTGGGCATCACCTATTGGGCCTCGACCCGCACCCGTTCCGCCGCCGACTTCTACACCGCGGGCGGCGGCATCACCGGTGCCCAGAACGGTCTGGCCATCGCCGGCGACTACATGTCCGCCGCCACCCTGCTGGGCCTGTCGTCCATGGTGTACGCCAAGGGCTTCGACGGCTTCGTCTACACCATCGGCTTCTTCGTGGGCTGGCCCATCATCCTGTTCCTGATGGCCGAGCGTCTGCGCAACCTGGGCAAGTTCACCTTCGCCGACATCGCGTCCTATCGCCTGGATCAGGCCAAGGTCCGCACCTTCGCGGCCGTGGGCTCGCTGACCGTGTGCGTGTTCTACCTGATCATCCAGATGGTCGGCGCCGGTCAGCTGATCCAGTTGCTGTTCGGCCTGGATTACCTGTACGCGGTGATCATCGTCGGCGCGCTGATGATGATCTACGTGACCTTCGGCGGCATGCTGGCCACCACCTGGGTGCAGATCATCAAGGCGTGCCTGCTGCTGGGCGGCGGCACCCTGATGCTGTTCCTGGCTTTCGCCCAGTTCGGTTTCAGCTTTGAAACCATGGCCGACAAGGCGATCAGCTTCCACAAGGACGGCATCAAGATCATGGGCCCCGGCACCCTGCTGGCCGACCCGGTTTCGGCCGTGTCGCTGTCGCTGGGTCTGATGTTCGGCACCGCCGGTCTGCCGCACATCCTGATGCGCTTCTTCACCGTCGCCGACGCCAAGGCCGCCCGCAAGTCGGTGCTGTATGCCACCGGCGTGATCGGCTACTTCTTCATGGTGGTGTGTATCCTGGGTCTGGCCGCCATCACCATCGTCGGCACCAACCCCGACTTCTTCGAAGGTGGCAAGGTCGGCGGCAAGCTGATCGGCGGCGGCAACATGCCGGTCATGCATCTGGCCAAGGCCCTGGGCGGCGACGTCCTGCTGGGCTTCCTGTCGGCGGTGGCCTTCGCCACCATCCTGGCGGTGGTGGCCGGTCTGGTTCTGGCCGGTGCCTCGGCCATCTCGCACGACCTGTTCGCCAACGTCATCATGAAGGGCAAGGCGTCGGAAGCCGCCGAAGTCCGCGCCTCCAAGATCGCCTCCATGACCCTCGGCACCATCGCCGTGCTGCTGGCGGTTCTGTTCGAAAAGCAGAACCTGGTGTTCATGGTCGGTCTGACCTTCGGCGTGGCCGCCTCGGCCAACTTCCCGGTGCTGTTCCTGTCCATGTTCTGGAAGGGCCTGACCACCCGTGGCGCCCTGCTGGGCGGCGCGTCCGGTCTGTTGACCGCCGTGGTCCTGGTGATCATGGGTCCGGCGGTGTGGAAGACCGTTCTGGGCAACGCCCAGGCGCTGTTCCCCTATGACCAGCCCGCTCTGTTCTCCATGCCGACGGCCTTCCTGGTGGCGTACATCGTCTCCAAGCTGGACCGCAGCGTCGGCGCGGAAGCCGAGCGCGAGAAGTTCGACGACCAGTTCGTCCGGGCCCAGACCGGCCTGGGCGCCGAGGGTGCGGCTTCGCACTGATCGGTCATCGTTCCTGGGAAAAGGGCCGGGCGGAGCAATCCGCCCGGCCTTTTCTTTTGCCGTTTCAGCCATGTTGCAAATTAAGGCGTGCAGTTTGAGCGATGGCGACATTTATCGCCGCCGCCGCCTGTCTTACGGTGTCTGCGTTGGCTGCGGCACACACTCCCCGCAGCGGCGTTTCCTGGTTAAGCGGCCCTCCAAAGCCCTGAGGCCGCACCTTGAAGAGGGCGGGTTCTCCCGAATGGCAATCTTAGCCCGCCCTCTTCCTTTTTTGCTGTGCCCCTCGCCGGGCGCGGCCATCCGGCCGCTTGGCCGCCGCCGCAATGGCGGCAGATCAACGGCCATGAACCGTTTTTTCAGCCGTTGCTAGGGCAGGTGCCGTGATGAGCAGTGACCGCGAAAGCATGGAATTCGACGTTGTGGTGGTCGGTGCCGGGCCGAGCGGTCTGGCGGCGGCGATCCGGCTCAAGCAGGTGAACCCCGATCTTTCGGTGTGCGTGCTGGAAAAGGGCTCCGAGGTCGGCGCCCACATCCTGTCGGGCGCGGTGTTCGAGCCGCACGCTTTGGCCGAACTGTTCCCCGATTGGCGCGAGCGCGAGGCGCCGCTGCTGACCC
>JAEXAH010000141.1 GCA_023458315.1 Pseudomonadota bacterium | reverse complement strand
AAACGGCCCTCCCGGTGCGTCAGACGGCTTGCGCGATGCGTTCAGCATCGCGCTGCGCCCTCTTCCTGCCAGGAGGGCCGTTTTGCCGCGGCGCTGACGATAGATTAATTGGGTTTTGACCCTAGGGGCGAAGCTCGGGCACAAGCGTGGCGCCGACGGCCTGCCCATTGATTCGACCGTATCTGTCACGCCAAAGCTGCCGGAAGGGCTTTTCGACCAGCCGGTGCAGCAGCGTGGCTGCCAGCAGGATGATTGCCATGACCGCAAGGAACAGGACAAGCCGCATCGGTTCGGATGTCGGCACCAGACCAAGCCGTTCAAGTGCCTTGCGCGTCACCAGCAGAATGGGCGAATGGACGATATAAATGGAATAGGACAGCTCGCCCAGCCAAACGAACAGGGGCAGGCTGAACAATCCCGCCATCACCCCACGCCCCGGATAGAGCCCGACAAGCAACGCCAGCAGCGCCGCCAGCAGCACGAAATCGTTGACGCCCGTCAGGCTGCCAGCCAGAAAACCGGCCAGCCCCAGCACGGCCAGCGCACCGCCGAAGCGACGGGCGAAGACGGTCCCCCCATCGTGCAGCAAGGCCCGATACGCCAAGGCGCCCGCCAGGAACTCGGCGGATATGCGGGCGAGCGGCGGAACGCCGTTCCAGGCCGCTGCCAGGGACAGTTCCTGCGAGATGAAGCCGAGCGCCAGCAAACCGAGGGAAAGCGCCGATCCGGCCAGAGCCGCCAATCGCGGCAGCCGAACAAGGATTGGCGCCAGCAGGGGAAACAGCAGGTAGGCGAACCATTCCGCGCTGACCGACCATGAGGGCCCGTTCCACGACGCGGTGTCGTTGAACCCCCAGGCCTGAAGCAACAGCAGATGCCACGGTACGTCACGCCACAGGAACGCCTCGGGATGGGCAAAGGGGATGTGCAGAGCCCCCACCACCGCCATCATCACCATCATGGATGCCAGCACCACCACATGGGCCGGCCAGATACGGATAATCCGGTGCCACAGGAAGACGCGGGCGTTGGCAAGATTCAGGCGCGCCATCTCGTTGAGATAAACGTGTGAAATCACCACGCCGGACAGCAGGAAGAACAGATCGACCCCCAAATAGCCCCGACTGAAGAGAGGCCACTCCCCAAGAACGTTGGGGAAATTCTGACTTCCGTGCAGAAAGAGCACCATGACGGCCGCCAGCGCACGCACACCGGTGAGCGGCAAGATCATCGGCGGCTTCTTTTCTGGGATGCTCGGAACGTCCACTGCTCCCTCCTAACGACCGTAATCGTCCTCGATGCGGACGATGTCGTCCTCGCCCACATACTCGCCCGACTGCACCTCGATCATCCTGAGCGGCAGCTTGCCGGGGTTTTCCAGCCGGTGAACCGTGCCCGCCGGAATGAAGGTGGATTCGTTCTCGCGCAGGCTGAACGTCTTGTCGCCACACGTCACCAGCGCGGTGCCCGTCACCACCACCCAATGTTCGCTGCGGTGCCAGTGCTTTTGCAGGGACAGTTTCGATCCCGGATTGACCTGGATGTGCTTGACCCGGAAGCGATAGCCATCGTCGATGGTCTGGAACCAGCCCCACGGGCGATAGACGCGGATGCCCTGGGCGGCCTCGGTGCGGTTGGCGGCCTTCAGGCTTTCGACGATCTTCTTGACGTCCTGGTCGTGGGCCTTGTCGGCCACCAGCACGGCGTCGTCGGTGGCCACCACCACCAGATTCTCCACCCCCAGGGTCGCCACCAGACGGCCCTCGGTGCGGACATAGGAATTGCGGGTGGCGCTGGCGACCACGTCGCCCAGCAGCACGTTGCCGTCCTGGTCCTGCGGGCTTTCCGCCCACAGCGCCGAGAACGAGCCGATATCCGACCACCCCATGTCCACCGGCACCACCGCCGCGCGGTCGGTGTGTTCCATCACCGCGTAATCGATGCTTTGCCCGGCAATGGCGGCGAAGGCGGCGTCGGCCAGACGGAAGAAGAACAGGTCGGACGCCCCTTCGGCCAAGGCGGCGCGGCAATTGTCCACCATGGCGGGCAGGCGCTTGCCCAATTCGTCCAGATAGGCCCGCGCCGAGAACAGGAAGATGCCGCCGTTCCACAGATATTCGCCGCTGGCCAGATAGCCGCGCGCGGTGTCCAAATCGGGCTTTTCGACGAAGGAGCGGACGGCGAAGCCCTCGCCCGCGGGGGCGCCGCGCCGGATATAGCCATAGCCGGTATTGGGCTCGGTCGGCTGGATGCCGAACGTCACCAGCATGCCCTGTTCCGCCAGCGGAACGGCCTTGGCCACCGCCGCGCGGAAGGCGTCGGCGTCCTTGATCTGATGGTCGGACGGCATGACCAGCAACAGCGAATCCGCCTCGGCCTCCACCAGCAGCGCCGCCACCGCCACGGCGGGGGCGGTGTTGCGCCCCACCGGCTCGATGACGATGCCGCGCGGCTCGACGCCGATTTCGCGCAATTGCTCGGCGACGATGAAGCGGTGTTCCTGGTTGCACACCACGATGGGACGGCCGCCCAGACGCTGGGCGGTCTGCTGCAACAGCGTGTCCTCGCCGGTCAGCGGCAGCAATTGCTTGGGCCGCAATTCCCGCGACAGCGGCCACAGGCGGGTTCCGGCACCACCGGACAGGATGACGGGAATGACCTCGGCCATGGGCGGCTCTCCCAACTGGAAAAGTGTTACGACGGACGGGCGGCGGCCATGCGCGCCAGCCCGTCGTTCAAAGTCAGCGGCGGCACCCAGCCCAGGGCGCGCAACGGCGAATCGTCCACCACCAGCGACCCGGTCAGGCGCTGAACCGCCGCCCGTTTGCCGGTCAGCGACCCGGCCAGACGCAATAACGCGGGCGGCACCGGCAGCAGACGGGCGGGGCGATCGGCGGCGGCGGCCAGACGGCGAATCAGTTCCGGGGTCGAAATGTCCTCGCCGTCGCGCACCAGGAACCGCCCTTGGGCCGGACAGCGCACCAGAAAGGTCAGGGAATCGGCCAGATTGTCCACCCCCACCAGCGAGCGGCGGTTGCGGATGGCCCCCAGCGGCAGGGGCAAGCCCAGGCGCAGGGCTTTCATCAGCACCGCCAGATTGCCCTTGACCCCCGGGCCGTGGACCAACGGCGGCCGCACCACCGCCAGCGACAATCCGGTGCGGGTGGCAAGATCGGCCAGCGCCGTTTCCGCCTCGGCCTTGGAAACGCCATAGGGATCGACCGGCGCCGCCGCGTCCTCGGCCCGGAACGGCCGGTCGGGCGGCGTCGCCTCGCCGTTGACCTTGATGGAACTGACGAAGACGAAACGCCCGATCCCCGCCGCCACCGCCTGTTCGGCCAGCCGCACGCTGCCGTCGCGGTTGATCCGGCGGAACAGGGTCAACGGGTCGGCGGCACGGTCGCGCATCACATGGGCGCGGGCGGCCAGATGCACCACCGCGTCACAGCCCGCCAGGGCGCCACGCCAATCGGTATCGGGACCAAGCCCGTCCACCCGGCGGGCCTCGGCCTCCAGCGGCAGAAAGGCGTCGTCGCGGCGCACCGCCGCCACCACCTTGCAGCCCTCGGCCAGCAGACGCCGACACAACGCCGTGCCGACGAACCCCGAGGCGCCCGTGACCAGAACCTTCATGCCGCCTCCTTTCCCGGTCCCAGGGACCAACGGTGCAGCACGGTCAACAATCCCGCCACCACCAGCCCGGCGGCAGCCAGCCCGGCCCAGGTCCAGCCCAGCGCCGCCAGCACCGCGCAGCCGACCAGACCCGCATTGCCGATGGCGATGGCCACCGCCACCTGATCGTGGCGTTTTCCGCCCTGAACCGCGCGCTGATAGAAATGCTGGCGATGGGCCTGCCACACCTTTTCGCCCCGCAGGGCGCGCTTGACCAGGGTGATGGTGGCATCCGCCAGATAATAGAGCGGCAGGATCACCGCCGCCGCCAATTGCCCCTGGGCGGCCAGGTGCACCAGCAATCCGCCCAGCAGCAGCCCCAGCGGAATGCTGCCGACATCGCCCAGGAAGATGCGGGCCGGGTGCCAGTTCCACACCAGGAAGGCCAGCCCGGCGGCGGCGGCGGCCAGGGCCAGCGGCACCAGCGGCGCATTGCCGTTCAGAGCGGCGACCAGGGCGATGCCCAGGCCCAGGGCGGCGGTTTCGATTCCGGTGATGCCGTCGATCCCGTCCATGAAATTGTACAGGTTGACGAACCACAGCCAGCCCAGCCCGGCCACCAGCAGGTCGGCCCAGCGCGGCAGCAGCCCCTGGAACACCAGGGCGCCATCGGGCAGCAGCCACAGCAGCGCCGCCACCGACGCCGCATGGGCGGCGAAGCGCGGTGCCACCGGCAACGACCGGCGGTCGTCCAGCCACGACGCCAGCATCAGCGCCAGCCCGGCGGCGATGGCGGTTGCGGTCCACGGCAGCGGCGCCGTGCCCTGCCCGGCGGCGACGGCCCAGGCGGCCAGCACGGCGGGCGTCACCGCCAGCCCGCCGCCGCGCGGCGGCGGGCGGGGTTGACTGGCGCGGTCGGTGGGGCGGGCGAGGGTCTGGCGGCGGGGCCGC
>JAEXAH010000140.1 GCA_023458315.1 Pseudomonadota bacterium | reverse complement strand
GGCCGGGCTTGACCCGGCCATCCACGTTTTCCCGGCGGCACCATGCTGGACGGCACCGCGTGGATGCGCGGATCAAGTCCGCGCATGACGGCTGTATTGGGTGGCAAGAAGCCGCGAAACGTCGCTGGTGGCGATCCACATAAACCACCAACAGCCTGCGCAGACATGCCCTTTTACAGCCCCATCAGCACGCGCACGTGCTCGCGGACCGAGGCGGCCAGGGCGGCGGGCTCATAGCCGCCTTCCAGCACCGACACCACGCGGTTGCCCGCGCTTTCGGCGGCGACGTCCAGCAGCTTTTCCGTGGCCCAGCGGAAATCGGCGGTCTTGAGGCGCAGATGGGCCAGCGGGTCCTGGGCATGGGCGTCGAACCCGGCCGAGATGATCAGGAAATCCGGGGCGTATTCCCGCAGCTTGTAGATCAGCAGGTCGTCGAACGCCTGACGGAAATCGTCGGACCCGGTTCCGGCGGGCAGCGGCACGTTGACCATGCGGCCCTTGCCGCCGGTTTCGTTGGCCAGTCCGGTGTTGGGATAGGCGTGTTCCTGGTGGGTCGAGCCATAGAACACCCCCGGCTCGTCCCACAGGATGTGCTGGGTGCCGTTGCCGTGGTGGACGTCGAAATCGATCACCGCCACCCGCTGGAAGCCGTGCACGTCGCGGGCGTGCAGGGCGCCGATGGCGGCGTTGTTCAGGAAGCAGAAACCCATGGAGGCGTCGCGTTCGGCGTGGTGCCCCGGCGGCCGCACGGCGCAAAAGGCGTTGCGCGCCTGCTTGGCGGCGACCGCGTCCACGGCGGCGACCACCGCGCCGGCCGAACGCAGGGCGGCCTCGATGGTCTTGGGCGACATGACCGTGTCGGGGTCCATGTAATGATGTTCGCCCGCCGCCACTTCCGTCGACAGCAACTGCTCGATATGGTGCGGGCAGTGGGCGCGCAGAATCTGCTCGCGGGTTGCCTGCGGCGCTTCCTCGCGCAGCAGGTTCATGAATTCTTCGGCGTCGAGAGCGTTGAGGACGGCCCGCAGGCGGTCGGCGCATTCCGGGTGATAGTCGCCTGTGTCATGCTCCAGGCAGACGGGGTGCGTGAAAAACAGTGTGGCCATTTTGTTTCTTCGGACGTCCCTTGGAGGGTTAGTTTCGATTATGCTGACGGATAAGACCGGCAATTTCCATAGCCGTTTTTGGAATGGGGCTATGTTTCATGGCTGAGCGTAAACGAGTGGATCAATTGCTGGTGGAACGCGGACTGGTTGAAACCCGGTCGCGGGCACAGGCATTGGTGATGGCGGGGCTGGTGTTGTCGGACGGCAAGCGCATCGACAAGCCCGGCCAGCAGATGGCCGAGGACGCGCCGCTGGAACTGAAGGGCCAGGACCACCCCTGGGTGTCGCGCGGCGGCCTCAAGCTGGTGGAGGCGCTGGATCGCTTCGCCATCGATCCCACCGGCCTGACGGCCATCGATGTCGGCGCCAGCACCGGCGGTTTCACCGACGTGCTGCTGACCCGTGGCGCCGCCCGCGTCTATGCGGTGGACGTGGGTCATGGGCAATTGGCGTGGAAGCTGCGCACCGACGAACGGGTGGTGGTGATGGAACGCACCAACGCCCGCCACCTGACGGCGGAACAGATCCCGCAGCCGGTGGACATGGTGGTGTGCGACGCCAGCTTCATCGGCCTGGAAACCGTGTTGCCCGCCGCCATGGCCTTCGTCCGCCCCGGCGGCTGGCTGGTGGCGCTGATCAAGCCGCAATTCGAGGTGGGCAAGGGCCGGGTCGGCAAGGGCGGCGTGGTCCGCGAACCGGAACTGCACGAGGAAGTGTGCCAGCGCATCACCGGTTGGCTGGCCGCCCTGCCGGGCTGGAGCGTGGCCGGGCTGTGCGACAGCCCGATCAAGGGGCCGGAAGGCAACAAGGAATTCCTGATCGTCGGGCGGTTCTCTGGCTGATGTGCTCGCGGTTCCAACTGGAGCTGACGCCGGGTGACGCCATGGTCCGCTTCGGGCTGGCCGCGCCGCCGCCCTGGCCCGAGGCGGCCGAGGCGCGGCCCACCGATCGGGTGCTGGCCTTGCGCGGCGGCCGGGCGCGGCTGGTGCCCTGGGGCATGGCGGTGCCGTGGGACAAGCGGCCGTTGATCAACGCCCGCGCCGAAACCCTGGACCAGCGCCCGGCCTTTCGCCATCTGCTGAACGCGGGCGGCCGCGTGCTGATCCCCGCCACCGCGTGGTGGGAATGGCAGGTCGGTGCCGATGGCAAAAGCCGCACCCGCATGCTTCTGTCCCGCGCCGACGGGGCAGTCATGGCCCTGGCCGGGCTGTTCGACGGACAGGCGATGGTGATCGTCACCTGCGCCCCGGCGCCCGCCATCGCCCATGTCCACGACCGCATGCCGGTGATCCTGCCGCCCGAGGCGGAAGCCGCGTGGGCCGATCCGGCGGTGCCGTTCGCGGCGGTGGCGCACTTCCTGCGGCCGTTCGACGGCGACCTGCGCGCCGTGCCGGACCCGGCGTCCGGCGGCGGCAATCAGGGCGATCTGTTCGGATAGATCACAGTTCGGGGTGGTCGCGGCGGAAATCCACCAGCGCCTTGTCCCAGCATTCGGCGCAGGCCAGATGATGGTCGGCCGCCAGTTTGGCTTCTTCGGCCAGGGCGGCTTCCACCTCGTGGGTGCCGTCCAGGCTGTCGAGAGCGGTTTCCGCCCATTCGGCGGCGACGATGACGGGAACGTGCTTGGCGCAGGACACGGCTTCCAACTGGTCCGGCGTCAAGCCGCTGAACGCGATGCAGTCTACCAGGGACAACATGGCCACCCTCCCTTGACCGGGGTTCGGTGCAATCGTTCACGAAATGCACTGTAGCACGGCAAGCGGGTTTTTCCTGTCAGACTCTTGTATCGGTCGTCCCATATTGCGGTGCCGTACAAATATTCGCTGTGCGGCGCAACAAGCACAGGCAGAGGCTTGTCTTGGCGTCGTCATTCCGCCATGTGCGCCGCACAAGACAAGGCGACCGCATGGCTGGCATGCGGCCGCCTTGGCATGACGGATGTTCAGTGACACAACAGCAGCGGCAACGGCGCGTGGCCCAGGACGTGGCGGGTGACGCCGCCCAGGATCAACTGGCGCAGGCGGGAATGGGTATAGGCGCCCATCACCAGCAGATCGGCGTCGGCCGCCGCGCATTGCTCCAGCAGCGCCACCCCGGCATGGCTGCCCGCCGGGACCACCTGGGTCCGGGCGGCGATGCCGTGCCACGCCAGGTACGACGCCAGTTCGGCCGCCGGGTTGGCGGTGCTGGTGCGGTCCTCGCGCGCGGTCAGGATGGTGACGTGGTCGGCGCGGCGCAGCAGCGGCAGGGCGGCGGCGACGGCCCGCCCGGCCTCGGCGCTGCCGTTCCAGGCGATGGCGATCCGGCGGGCCTGGGTCGGCGGCGCGGCGGGCGGGGTCAGCAACAGCGGCGTGCCGCTTTCCATCAGCACGGCGTTGAGGGTCAGCAGCGATTCCGGGTCCAGCCCGTCGGTGGGACGCCCCAGCACCACCAGATCGGACAGGCGGCCGCGCCAGGGGACGATCTCCTCTTCCCGGCCGGTGATTTCCTCCCACCCGGCCGAGGGGCCGTCCACCGGCACTTCGGACAGGGCGATGCCGTGGCGGGTACGGGCGGCGTCGAAGGCGGCGCGGGCGCGGGCGGCGCGCTCGTCGGCCTGGGTGGCGGCGACGGTCATCATTTCCTCGACCATGCCGCCGGACATGCCCTCGCCCACCAGCGGCACCGCCGAGGTGGGATCGGTGCGGACGTGCAGGCCGACCACATGGCCCCCGAAGGCGGCAGCCAGCCCGAAGGCGGTATCCAGCGGCAGATCGGCGCCCGGGCCGTCGCTCACCGGAACCAGCACGGTCTTGAATTCGGTCATGGCGTCCTCCTGTTGTTCAGGTGTTAATTATGCCCCCAACCGGCCGACTTGTTAACGCGCCATCCGGCCATGGGTGTCATACCCCCAATGCCGCCCGGCCGTCGGCAAGGGCCTTGACCTTGCTGCCGCCGGTGGCGACCCGGGTCCAGGCGATGTCGCCCAGATCATAGGCCATCTGCTGATGCAGCACATCGACGGTGGCGTCGGACACGTTGGCCTTGCGGCCCGTGATGCGCCGCGCCGCCAGCTCGGGCGGGGTGTACAGCCACAGGCCGCGGAACGGCACACCCGCCGCCCGGGCGACGCGCTCGATGGCCTCGCGCTGGTCGGGGCGGGCGAACACCGCGTCGGCCACCGCCGTGTGCCCGTCCCGCAGCAGGCCCAGGCAAGTGTCGTACAGCGTCTGATAGGTGCGCTCGGTCATCTCGGGCGTGTAGCCGTCCGGCCCCAGCTTGTCCAGCAGCCCCACCCCCATGATCTGCTTGCGCAAGGCATCGGTGCGCACCACCGCCGCCGCCGGGACCGCCAGGAACGGCGCCAGTTCGCGGGCCATGCGCGACTTGCCGCTGCCCGACAGGCCGCCCACCGCCAACAGCGTCGGCGCGGGCGGGTTCAGATAGTCCAGGGCGGCGGCCAGATAGCCGCGCGCCGCGTCGACCAGGGTCTGGCGCTCGGCCCCCCCGGCGGCGCCTGCCATGGTCGCGGTGACATGGGCGCGCACCGCCGCCCGCAGCGACAGGAACAGCGGCAGCAGCCCGGCCGCCGCGTAATCGCCGGTCAGGTCCAGGTAATGGTTCAGGGCGTATCCGGCCAGCGGTCGCGCCCCGCGCCGGTCCAGATCCATCAGCAGGAAGGCGAAATCATAGAACACGTCGATGCGGGCGATGACGTCCGAGAACTCGATGGCGTCGAACAGCGTCGGCTGGCCGTCCACCAGACAGATGTTGCCGCAATGCAGGTCGCCGTGGCATTGCCGCACCAGCCCGGCGGCGCGGCGTTCCTCGAGCCGTGGCGCCAGCCGTGCCAGCCAGTGGCGCGATGCCTCGGTCAGACGGGCGCATTGCTCGGGCGGCAGGATGTCGGCGCGGGCGGCCATGCTGGCGGCGTTGGTGTCCACCACCCAGGTCAGCCCGGCCACGCCGCCGCTGTCGGGATGGCGGGGGGCATCGCGGTGAAAGCGCCATACCGCCTCGGTCAGCGCCTGGATGCGGTGACGGTCCACCCGCCCGGCGGCCACCAGCCTGGAAAACAGCGTGCGCTGGTCGAAACGGCGCATGTGCACCAGCCATTCCACCGCCGCGCCGTCGCCGCCCAGCCGCAATTTGCCGTCGGGGCCGCGCGTCACCGCCACCACCCCCAGATACAGGTCGGGGGCGGCGCGGCGGTTGATCTCCAACTCGGCCTCGCAGGCGGCGCGGCGGGCCGCCAGGGTCGAGAAGTCGAGGAAGGGCAGCGTCACCGCCTTCTTCAGCTTCCACGCCTGGTCGCCCGCCAGGAACACGGTGGAAATGTGGGTGTCGATGCGGCGCGGCCGGTGGCCGCCATGGGTGGCGGCACGGCCCAGCAGGCGCAGCACCTCGGCCTGGGAAGTGTCGGAGGGAACTGGGGGCATGGGCTTCCTCGACCGTCGGGCTATCTGCCTCAAGCGATAGCGCCGCCAGCGGGGAAGGGCAAGGGCTACGCCTCTTGCGGCGCCGACAACGCCACCGGCCAGCCGGTCATCTTTTCCCGGCGGCACAGGGTGGCGACGCGTCCGGCCAGACGGCGCAGCGGCGTCTGGGCGCGCGGTGCCGGGCCGGGCCAGGTCAGGCGATAGGACGCGCGGATCATGTCGTGCAGGGTCGGATCGGGATCGAGGGTCATGGTCCTGATGGGCGTGGTTGATCCATGTCACAGGCTAATCAACGGCCGCCGTTTCCCGCATGACGGTTTGGTGAAATCGCGGAGTTTCCACAATTGACCCCATAGGGTCTTTCCCCGATAACCCACGCGGACGTTGCGGGTTTGACACGGCGACAGCCGAAAGTGCGGGAAGGTGGGAATGGCGCTGATCGAGTGGAGCGAGCAACTGAGCGTGCATGTGGTGGATTTCGATTCCGACCACCAGCGCCTGATCGCCATCCTCAACAATTTGTGGGAAGCCAGCGAGGAACGGCGCGGCCACGAGGTGATCGAGGCCATCCTGGCCGATCTGGTCGAATACACCCGCACCCATTTCGCCCGCGAGGAGGACATGTTCGCCCGCTGGGATTATCCCGGCGCCGCCCTGCACAAGCAGGCCCACGCCCGGCTGCTGGCCACCGCCGGCGACCTGCTGGACAAATTCCGCGCCGACCGCTCGGAAACCGTCGCCGACGAGGTGTTCGAGTTCCTGCGCGACTGGCTGGTCAAGCACATCCTGGGCGATGACGCCCTGTACGCCAATTTCTTCCGCAATCTGGGCGTCGACCGGTTGGACGCCGACCGCGCCTCGGTCGTCGTCGCCAGCCATGGCGCCGGGGCCGGATGGGTGTTCGCGCTGCGGGGCGGCACCGCCGCCGTCGCCGCCGTGGCGCAACTGGCCACCGGGTCGTGGATCGCCGCCGCCGTGCTGCTGGCGGCGCTGGCCGGGGCGGGGGCGGTGCTGTGGGCCGGGCTGCTGCGGCCGTTGGACCGGGCGGTGGAACAGTTGCGGGCATTGGCCATCAACGACACCTCGTTGCCGGAAACCACCGGCGGCTTCACCCTGCGCCAGACCGGCGAGGCGCTGTTCCACGTCCACGCCCTGCGCGGCGCGCTGAACGATCTGGCCCGCAAAAGCGCCGAAAGCGAACGCATCATGCGCACCACCGAAAAGGAAATGCGCCTGACCTTCCTGGGCATGTCGGAACAGTTGGAAAGCGAGATCAACGCCGCCGTGTCCGACGTGACCCAGCGCTCGATGGCGCTGGTGTCGGTGGCCGATTCCATGCGCGACCAGGCGGCCCATGTGGGCGAACAGAACCGCGCCGTGGCGGTGGCGGCGGGCGACGCCACGGTCAACGTCACCTACGTGGCCGAGGCCGCCGGGCAATTGGTGGACAGCATCCAGGCCATGCGCGCCGATTCCGAGCAATCCCGCGCCATCGCCCACGGCGCCACCGAGGAAGCGCGGCGGGCCAGCGCCATCATGGACGATCTGGCCCGGGCGTCGCAGCGCATCGACACGGTGGTGGCCATGATCAACGCCATCGCCAGCCAGACCAACATGCTGGCGCTGAACGCCACCATCGAGGCGGCGCGGGCGGGCGAGGCCGGCAAGGGCTTCGCCGTGGTGGCGGGCGAGGTCAAGGGGCTGGCCAACCAGACCACCCAGGCCACCGCCGAGATCGCCGATCAGGTCACGGGCATCCAGCAGGCGGTGGAACAGGCGGTGGCGGCCATCTCGGCGGTCGAGGGCACCATCGGCAAGGTGGCCGACATCTCGTTCGAGATGGCCGCCGCCACCGCCCGGCAGCAGGACGCCGCCGCCGCCATCGCCGCCCAGGCACGGCAGGCCGCCGTCTCGACCGACACCGTTTCGGCCACCATCGCCACCGTGTCGCAGAACGCCACCGAGGCCGAACAGATGTCGTCGCTGGTGCACGACACCGTGACCAGCGTGTCGCAGCAGCTTGCGGGCATGCGCGACCACCTGATCGGCACCCTGCGCGGTTCGGTGGTCGGCAATCGCCGCCAGCATGCCCGGGTGGAACTGGACGTGGGCGTGGTGGTCGCAATCGGCGGCGGCCGCTTCAGCGGCCGGGTCAAGGATCTGTCGGTGGGCGGCGCCCTGCTGGAAATCGCCGAGGGCAGCCTGGAGCGCGGCCAGAAGGTGACGTTCGACGTGGACGACATCGAGGGCATCGAGGCCGAGGTGGTGCGGCAGTCGCGCAAGGGCGTGCATCTGCGGCTGAACGCCAGCCCTCCCCAGCGTGCCCGCCTGAACGCCATCATCAACCAGACCCGCGCCGAGCAGGTGGCCGAGGCCGACGACATCGAATTGTGGTGAGGGTCACGCCCCCGCCAGCAGCGCCGCCGCCAGACGCGGCAGGTTGGGGTGGCAGGGCAGGGCGGCGATTTCCGCCGGGGTGAACCAGCCGCAGGCGATCACGTCGCTGGCCGGGGCCGGTTCGCCGGCCCCCCAGCGCATCCGCACCGCGTTGGCGATGAAATGGGTGCGCACCCGGCCGTCGCCGTCACGGACGATGATGTCCAGCACCTCGACCACCCGTTCGGCGGTGGCGCGGATGCCGGTTTCCTCGGCCAGTTCGCGTTCGGCCGCCGCCAGCACGCTTTCCCCCACCTCGACCAGACCGCCGGGAAAGCCCCAGGGGTCGGGGGTCGCGCCCTTGCCCCGCCGGGCCAGCAGCACCCGGCCGTCGCGGGCCACCATGGCCAGCACCGCCGGAAGCGGGTGTATCGGGTAATCGCGGTCCATGCGGCCTCTGTTCTACGCTTGCGGGTCCAGCCCGCAGCCCCGTATTCTAATACGATGGAATGGGGGTGCCGATGGGTGTTTTGCGTTGGCTGCGCGTCTTCGGTCTGCTGACCGCCGTGGTGGCGGGGCGCGGAGTGGCGGCAGCCGAGCCGGTGCGGATCGGCATCGACGCCGAATTCGGCCTGCTGGGCAGCACCTCGGCCCAGGCCATCGAGCGCGGCGCCGCCGTGGCCGTGGCGGAAATCAACGCGTCCGGCGGCGTGCTGGGCGGGCGGCCGCTGGAACTGGTGGTGCGCGACAACCGCTCGGTCCCCGCCCGCTCGCGCGAGAATCTGACGGAACTGGCCGCCCTGCCCGATCTGGTGGCGGTGTTCTGCGGCCGCTTCAGCCCGGTGGTGCTGGAAAACCTGGATGTGGTGCACCAGTTGGGGGTGATCCTGCTGGACCCCTGGGCCTCGGCCGACGGCATCACCGAAAACGGCCGCCAGCCCTCTTACGTCTTCCGTCTGTCGCTACGCGACCGCTGGGCCATGCCGGTCATGATGCGTCACGCCAAGGCCAAGGGCGCCAGCCGTATCGGCGTGCTGGCGCCCAACACCGGCTGGGGCCGTTCCGGCGTCGCGGCGGTCGAACGCAACGCCGGTCCCGGCATGCCCGGCGTGGCCGGGGTGGCGTGGTACAATTGGGGCGACAAAAGCCTGGCGCGGCCCTATGTGGACCTGCTGCGCGCCGGTGCCCAGGCGGTGCTGTTCATCGCCAACGACACCGAAGCGGCGGTGCTGCTGCGCGAGGTCGCCGCCATGCCCGAGGCCGAACGTCTGCCGCTGATCATGCATTGGGGCGTCACCGGCGGCACCCTGGCGCAACAGGCGGGCGACATCATGGACCGCCTGGACCTGTCGGTGGTGCAGACCTTCAGCTTCCTGAACGCCGAGCCGCGCAAGGTGGCGCGCTTCCTGGATCTGTGGGCGGCCCGCCACGGCCCGACCCGGCCCGAGGACATCGTCGCCCCGGTGGGGGTGGCCCATGCCTACGACCTGACCCATCTGCTGGCCCGCGCCATCGATCAGGCGGGCAGTACCGACCGCGCCCAGGTGCGCGCCGCCCTGGAACGCCTGCGCGAACATGACGGGCTGGTGCGCCGCTATGCCCCGCCCTTCACCGTGGTCGATCACGACGCCCTGCGCGCCGAAAACGTCTTCATGGCGGTGCCGCGTCCCGACGGCACCATCGTGCCGCTGCCGCGAAACCAGGGGGGCGCGCGATGAGCAGCCGATTGCGCGCCCGCCTGTCCACCCGCGTCGCCGTCTCGGCCTCGGCCCTGGCGCTGTTCTTCGTGCTGCTGACCGGTGGCGGCGCGTGGCTGGTCACGGCCCAACTGATCCGTGGTCAGGTGTCCGACCTGCTGGAAACCGAGGCCGCCCTGCGGGCGGAAAAGGTCAGCGACCTGATCGACGGCATTTCCGCCACCTTCCACGCCTTGGCGGGCAACAGCGCCATCGCCAACGCCCTGGTGGACAGCGTCGGCCGCGAAACCTATCTGCGGCCGCTGCTGGCCGACGTGGGCGAAGTGCACGGCATGCGCACTGCCCTGGCCGTCACCGACTTCATCGGCCGTCCGCTGGTGGGCTCGCTGGCGTCGAGCCAGCGCGAGGCCGATCCCTGGGTGGCCGGGGCGGTGGCGGGCGGCCGGGTGCGGGCCAAGGTGGCCATGGGACTGGACGGCCCCGAATTGCGGGTGGCCGAGCCGGTGATCTATGCCAATACCGGCACCGCCGAGGGCGCGCTGGTGTGGCGGGTCAGCCTGCGCGAACTGGCGCGCCGCGCGGCGCAACAGGCCGGTTCGGTCAGCGGCGAATTGCGTATCGAGGCGGACGGCCAGTCCTTTTCCGCGCCGCTGGGCAACGGGCTGGACCCGGCGCGCAATCCCATGGTGGCCGAAGTGGCGGTGCCGCTGGCGCCGCAATTGTCGGTGATCCGCCTGTTCATCCGCGTCGGCGCCGACCGGGCGGCGCTGGACACCTCGCTGCGCCATCTGACCACCACCTTCCTGGCCATCGGCGCCGCCAGCACGCTGCTGGTGGTGATGTTCGGCGCCCTGCTGGGCCAGCGGCTGACCCGCGCCCTGTCGGGGCTGGCGGAAACCGCCACCTCGTTCGTGTTCGGGCGCAGCGACCGCCGCGCCTTCATCATCGACGGCGACGACGAGATCGCCCGGCTGGGCGCCGCCTTCGCGGGCATGGTCGAACGCCTGGACACCGCCTATCAGGATCTGGAACGGCGCAGCCAGACCCTGCTGTCCAACGCCGAACGCGTGGCCCAGGTCGGCAGCGCCACCTGGGAGGCCGGGTCCGGCCGTCAGGTGTGGTCCGATCAGTTCCACGCCCTGCTGGGCATGATTCCCGGCGAGGAGGAACCCAGCCGCAACGCCCTGTTCCGCCGCGTCCACATCGACGACCGCGAGCGGCTGAACGCCGCCCTGGACGCCGCCCTGTCGGGCGCGGCCGACGGCAAGGTGGTCGAGGACATCCGCCTGATCCGCACCGACGGTCAGGAACGGGTGGGGCTGTTCCGCGCCGAGGTGGCGTTCAGCGCCGACGGCCTGCCGCTGCGGGTGGACGTCACCATCCAGGACATCACCGACCGCAAGCGGCTCGAGGAAAAGCTGGACGCCCTGGTGCTGGAACTGCGCCGCTCCAACGGCGAGCTCGAGCAATTCGCCTATGTGGCGTCGCACGATCTGCGCCAGCCGCTGCGCACCGTGCGGTCCTACGTCACGCTGATCGAGGAAAGCCTGGACGACAGGCTGGACGTGGAAACCCGCGAATTCATGGATTTCATCCGCGACGGCGTGCGGCGCATGGACGCGCTGATCACCGACCTGCTGGCCTATTCGCGGGTCGGGCGGGTGGGCGCCGATCAGCCGGTGGACAGCGGCCGCGCCCTGGATCTGGCGGTCATGGACCTGCAAAGCGAGATCGACGAGGCGACCGCCCTGATCTCGCTGCCCGCCAAGATGCCGGTGGTGCTGGGCGAAGCGGGCGAGATCACCCGGCTGTTCCAGAACCTGCTGGGCAACGCCGTCAAGTACCGCTCGCCCGAGCGCCGGGCCGAGGTCCAGGTCGGCCTGCACGACATGGGCGAGATGTGGGAATTCACCATCGCCGACAACGGCATCGGCATCCCGCCCGAGCATGCCGAGCGGGTGTTCGGCATTTTCCAGCGCCTGCACGCCCGCGACGAATACGAAGGCACCGGCATCGGTCTGGCCATCTGCCGCAAGGTGGTGGAACGCCAGGGCGGCCGCATCTGGATCGAACCCGGGCGGCGCTGCGGCACCGAATTCCATTTCACCTGGCCCAAGATGCGGCGGCTGCCCGAAGCCGCCGCCGCGGCCGACTGACGCGCGGGGGAACAGCGTGGACGAAGCGGTTTCCACCCACCATATCCTGCTGGTCGAGGACGACCTGGGCGATGCCGGACTGGTGCGCATCGCGCTGCGGCGCGGGCGCTATCCCGTCACCTTGCACCACGTCAAGAACGGCAACGAGGCGCTGGCCTTCCTGCGCCGCATCGGCGCCGATTTCCAGACGGCGCCGCGCCCCAGCCTGATCCTGCTGGACCTCAACCTGCCCGGCCGCTCGGGCCATGAGATCCTTGAGGAACTGAAGGCCGACCGCTCGTTGCGCGGCATTCCCGTGGTGGTTCTGTCCACGTCCGAGGCCGAGCGCGACATCGCCAAGGCGTATTCGCTGGGGGCCAATTCCTTCATGTCCAAGCCCATGGACGTGGAGGATTTCACCCGCGCCATCCACGGCCTTCAGGATTACTGGCTGCGGCTGGTCCGGCTGTCGTCGGCGCCATGACCGACATCGTCCGCGTCCTGCTGCTGGAAGACGACCCCGCCGACGCCCGGCTGGTGGAGCGCATGCTGCGCCGGATCAGCGCCGCCAGCTTCAACGTCGAGATCGCCGGGCGTCTGGCACAGGCGGTGCAGCGGCTGGAACAGGGCGGCATCGACGTGGTGCTGGCCGACCTGTCGCTGCCCGACAGCGCGGGATTGTCCACCCTGACGGCGCTGACCGTGGCGGCGCCCGACCTGCCGGTGGTGGTGCTGACCGGCAACGACGACGATTCCCAGGCCATCGAGGCGCTGAAGCACGGCGCCCAGGATTATCTGGTCAAGGGCAGTGGCGACGGCCTGATGCTGGCCCGCGTGGTGCGCTATGCCATCGAGCGCAAGGCGACCGAGCGGGCGCTGAAGGAGGCGCGCGACCGCGCCGAACTGGCCGCCCATGCCAAGTCGGTGTTCCTGGCCACCGTCGGGCACGAGGTGCGGACGCCGCTGAACGGCATCCTGGGCATGGCGCGACTGCTGCTGGACACGCCGCTGGACGTCAAGCAGCGCACCTTCGCCGAGACGGTGGTCAGTTCCGGCGAATTGCTGCTGGGACTGGTCAACGACATCCTGGATTTCTCGCGCCTTGAAGCCGACGGCCTGACCCTGGAGGCGGTGCCGTTCGACGTGTCCGACCTGATGGACGAATTGCGGCTGATGATGGCGCCGCGCGCCGCCGAAAAGGGGTTGATCCTGGGTTGCCGCCTGGACCCCGCCGTGCCGCCCTTCGTGGCGGGCGACCCGCTGCGGCTGCGTCAGATCCTGCTCAATCTGGTGGGCAACGCCATCAAGTTCACCGAGCGCGGGTCCGTCACCATGGCGGTCGAGCCCCTGGACACCCTGCCCGACGGCCGGGTGGTGCTGCGCTTCACCGTCGCCGACACCGGCATCGGCATCCCCGAGGCGGCGCGGGCCGGGCTGTTCACCGAATTCTGGCAGGCCGACAGTTCCATCACCCGCCGTTTCGGCGGTACCGGCCTGGGCTTGGCCATCTGCAAGCGGCTGGTGACGCTGATGGGCGGCGACATCGGTTACGACAGTCAGGGCGGCGATGGGTCGTCGTTCTGGTTCGTCATCGCCGTGCCCCCGGCCGCCGCCGCCGATTCCGGCGATGCCGAGGTGGCGGCGCCGCGCGTTTCCTGCCATGTGCTGCTGGTGGATGACAACCCGGTCAACCGTCAGGTGGCTGGCGGCCTGCTGGAACGCTACGGCCAGCGGGTGACGGCGGTCGAGGACGGCCCCGCCGCCATCGGGGCCATGCGCCGCGACACTTTCGATCTGGTGTTGCTGGACATGCACATGCCGGGGCTGGACGGTCTGGAGACGGCGCGGCGCATCCGTGCCCTGGGCGGGGCCGCCGCCACCACGCCGCTGTGGCTGCTGACCGCCAACCCGTCGGAACGCGACGGGCGGCTGTGGCGCGATGCCGGGCTGAACGGCTGCCTGGCGAAACCGTTCCGGGTCGAGGAAGTGTTGCGCCTGCTGGACGATCACCCCGCCGAGCCCGCCAGCGGCCGCCCTGCCGCCCTGGGGGCCGCCACCCTGCTGGCGTTGCCCGACCTGCTGGCCGACCTCAAGGATCTGGGCCGCGACCGCATGCGCGGTTTCGTCGAATTGTTCGGCACCTCGTCGGGCGACGATCTGCGGCTGATCCTGGACCACGCCGCCGCCGCCGACCTGCCCCGTCTGGCGGCGGTGGTGCACCGCATGGCCTCGGCCGCCGCCAGCCTGCACCTGACCGCGCTCAACGAACGCTGTCGCGTCATCGAAAACCTGGCCCGCGCCGAGGACGCCGCCGCCATCGCCCAGGCGCGCGACTTGCCCGAATTGTGGCAACGCTCGCTGAAGGCATTGGGCGAGGTGGTGGAGTAGGGCAGCAAAAAGCCCCGCGCCGTTGCCGGGGCGGGGCTTTGGGAAAACCGGGAAATCAGCCCGCGACCAGGCGATAGCCGATGCCGTGCACGGTGACGATGATCGCCGGGTGCTTGGGGTCCACCTCGATCTTGCGGCGCAGGCGACCGACCAGGACGTCGATGGTGCGGTCGATCACCGCCTCGCCGTCGTGCTGGGTCAGGTCCAGCAACTGGTCGCGGGTCAGGGCGCGACCGGCATTGCGGGCCAGGGCGGCCAGCACGTCGAATTCGCCACGGGTCAGGCGCACGCCCTCGCCCTGGGGGGAAATCAACTGGCGGGCGTCGCAATCCAGCTTCCATCCGGCGAAGGTGTAGACGCCGCTGGCCTGCCGCTCGGCCGCCATGCTGGGCGCCACGCGGCGGATCAGGTTGCGCACCCGCACCGCCAGTTCGCGCGGATTGAACGGCTTGGTGATGTAATCGTCGGCGCCCAGTTCCAGACCGACGATGCGGTCGGTTTCGTCCTGGCGGGCCGTCACCAGGATGATGCCCACCGACGACTTGGCGCGCAGGTCGCGCGCCAGGATCAGGCCGCTTTCATCGGGCAGGTTGATGTCCAGCAGGACCACGTCGGGGACGGTGCGCGACACGATGGTCCGCATGTCGCGGGCGTCGGCGGCCTCGCTGACCTGGAACCCCTCGGCCACCAGATGGGCGGCCAGCTTGCCGCGCGTTACCGGTTCGTCCTCGACGATCAGCACATGAGCCTTGGCGCCGGACAATGTTCCTCTCCCTCGCACCGCAACATTTACACACCGTTCACACGGCGTTTCAGTCGAATTCAATCACAACCGGTATTCTATTGAAAGAGAGTTGATAGAAAAGTCGCAATGAGAATTCGAACGTGCCCGGGCAGTCTTTCAAGGCTTGCTTGCACGGTCAAGAAACACAATGACCGCCGTCGCCTCGGGATGGGCAATGGGTCGCGCCGCGAGGCGCGATCCGGCGGCGGCGGTCAACAAGGCGAGGGGCTATGTTCATGTCGCGGCCGATGCTGACCAGAATGAATGCCGGGGGCGCCGTCGCGGCGTTCGGCATTTTCGTTCTGGCGCTGCTGTGGCTGGGGCTGGCCTGGGATCTGGGCCGCGAGCGCGAACGCGTGCTGGCCCAGGCCGAGGCCGACGACGCCAATCTGGCCCGCGCCTTTCAGGAACACATCCAGCGCACCGTGGCCGGTCTGGACCAGGCGCTGCTGTACATGGAAGCCGCCTACGAGGACGACCGGGCCGGGTTCCGGCTGACCGACATGCTGGCGCGCTCGGCCATTCTGCGCAACGTGTCCTTCCAACTGGCGCGCATCGACGCCAACGGCATGCTGGCCGACAGCACGGTGCCGGGTTTCGTGTCGCTGGACCTGTCGGACCGCGAGCATTTCCAGGTGCACAAGCAGGCCCAGGACCGGCTGTTCATCAGCAAGCCGGTCCTGGGCCGCGCCTCGGGCAAGTGGTCGGTGCAACTGACCCGCCGCCTGGACAATCCCGACAAAAGCTTCGCCGGTGTCCTGGTGCTGTCGCTGGACCCGCAATACCTGTCCGATTTCTACGGCTCCATCAACGTGGGCAGCAAGGGCGCCATCCTGCTGGTCGGCCGTGACGGCATGGTGCGCGCCGCCTCGGACAACTCGGTCGGCCGCGAATTGCCGCCGGGCATGGCCGAGGCGCTGTTCACTCAGAACGCCGGAACCCAACGCGTGGTCGGGCCGCTGGATCACGAGCCGCGCATCGCCGCCTTCCGCACCCTGGACGACCTGTCGCTGGCGGTGTGGGTCGGCCGTTCGCAGGCCGAGGTGCTGGCCGGGCATGCCGACACGGTGCGCGCCTATCTGCTGGTGGGCTTCGCGGTGACGGCGGTTCTGGGGCTGGCGCTGCTGGCGCTGTACTCGGTGGTGCGCCGCCAAGAGGCGGTGACGCGCGCCCTGACCCTGAAAAAAGCCGAACTGGTCGCCAGCCGCGAACGTCTGCGCCGCTATGTGGCCGACCTGGAACGCATCGCCGAAGTGGCGGCCCACGACCTTCAGGAACCGCTGCGCCGCGTGGTGGCCTATGCCCAGTTGCTGTCGGCCCACGCCCAGAACGCCCTGGACGCCGAAAGCCGCGATTACGTGGCCCATGTGGTGTCGGGCGCCCAGCGCATGCGCAAACTGGTGCAGGATCTGGAAGCTTTCGTCGCCGTCGATCATATGCCGACCGCCGAATTGGTGATCTCGGCCAACGGTCCGGTCAACGCCGCCGCCGCCAGTCTGGCCGAGGAAACCCGCCGGGTCGGCGCCACCGTACTGATCGACGCGCTGCCCGCCGTGGCCGCCGACGAACGCAGCCTGACCGAGATCTTCACCCAATTGCTGGACAACGCCCTGCGTTATCGCAGCCCGGAACGCAAGCCGATGATCCACGTCTCGGCCCGCCGCGAGGAAGGCTTCGCCGTGTTCTCGGTGCGCGACAACGGCCAGGGCATCGAGGACCGCTATCTGCCGCGGGTGTTCGAGATCTTTCACCGTCTGGGGCCGGTCGAGGCCAATCCCGGCGCGGTGTCCGGCACCGGCATCGGGCTGGCCATCGTGCGCCGCATGGTCGAGCGCCTGGGCGGCCGCGTGTGGGTGGATTCCCATCCCGGCCAGGGCAGCACCTTCAGCTTCACCCTGCCGCTGACCGTTCCGGCCGGGTCCGACAATTCCGATCAGGAGGAGGTGCAGGCCGCCTGATCGACCCGCGACAATTCCCGCCGGACGTCCCCGAACCCCAGTTGCCGGTGGGAATTGCGAGAGGAGCCCCGGCCCCCAAACGGGGCTCCTCTCAAAGAATTCCAACAGGGGAAGTTTCCACGGCACGTCCCCGAACCCCAGCGCCGTGGAAGCCTCCTCTTATCGAGGGGGAGCGGCCCCCAAACGCTCCTCCTCGAACCCTCTTCGTCCATCCCGGGATACGTCCCCGAACCCCAGCATCCCGGGGTGGACGACAGGGGGGAAAGCGGCCCCCAAACGCTTTCCCCCCGCTTTCCTACACAGAGCTTCCTTGGCGGGAAGGCCCCACCCCCGTCCTCTCCGGGTCCAAACCGGAGAGGGCGGGGGCAGGCACTTTCATCGCCCGCAAAACGCAAAAAGCCCTCACCCTTTGTGGGGGGAGGGCTGCGAAGAAGCTGCGCTCGTCAGCCGATCAGCGCGCGGCGGTCTTCCATGATGCGGCGCAGGATGGGGGTGATGATCAGTTCCATGGCCAGCCCCATCTTGCCGCCGGGCACGACGATGGTGTTGCGGCGGCTCATCCACGAATCCTTGATCATTTGCAGCAGGAACGGGAAGTCGACGCGGAAGCGGTCGGGCTTGCGGAAGCGGATGACCACCAGGCTTTCATCGGCGGTGGGGATGTCGCGGGCGATGATGGGGTCCGAGGTATCGACCACCGGCACGCGCTGGAAGTTGATGTCGGTCAGCTTGAATTGCGGCACGATGTAGTGCACGTAATCGTGCATGCGGCGCAGGATGGTGTCCATCACCGCTTCCTCGGAATAGCCGCGCACCCGGGTATCGCGGTGAATCTTCTGAATCCATTCCAGATTGATCACCGGCACCACGCCGATCTTCAGATCCACATGCTGGGCGACGTTGCAATCCTTGGTGACGACGCAGCCGTGCAGACCTTCATAGAACAGCAGGTCGGTGTCGGGCGGCATGTCCTCCCACGGGGTGAACTCGCCCGATTTGACGTTCAGGTGGCTGAAGCGGCGGGCCTCTTCCTCGTTGTGGATGTACAGCCGCCGCCGTCCGCGTCCGCTTTCGCCATAGGTGCGGAACACCTCTTCCAATTCGCCGAACAGATTGGCGCCGGGGCCGAAATGGCTGAAATTGCGCTGGTCGTTGCGTTCGGCATCGGCCAGGGCTTTTTTCATGTCGGCGCGGTTGAAGCGGTGGAAGCTGTCGCCTTCGACGATGGTCGGCTTGATGCCCTCGCGCCGGAACATGTGCTCGAAGGATTCCTTGACGGTGGTGGTTCCGGCGCCGGATGAACCGGTGACGGCGATGATCGGATGCTTCCTCGACACGGGCCTGGGTCCTGTTGCAAAGCGGGCGGCGGTCGCCCCGCTTTCCAATTACCCCAATTCGGCCGCGCGCACCTGCAATTTTTCGCGCCAATGGGGGTACAGGCGGTCGGAATCTTCGGGAAAGCTGGCGAAAGCGTCGCGCAATTCCGGGTGATGGGCGGCGAAATCCACCAGATCGGCGCCCTGGCGCCACGCCGCCACCGCCTGGCGGATGGACAACCCGCCCGCCGCCGGGCCGCCGCGATGGCCGAACACGCCGCCGCCCGAGGTCTGGATGACGTTGTCGTGGCCCAGATTGTCCAGGAAGCCCGGCAGGCGGATGGCGTTCATGCCGCCCGAGATGATGGGCGTGGTCGCCTTCATGCCGTGCCAGGATTGATGAAAATGGGTGCCCTCGGCCTCGTCGCGCTCCAGCATGGTGGCGAGGAGGCGTTCGCAGGACGCGCCCTCCATCTTGCCGAAGCCCATGGTGCCGGTATGGATGCCCGATGCGCCTTGCAACCGTGCCATCTTCATATGGGCCAGCACGGAATAGCCGCGCTTGCTCTGGCGCGAGGTGACGGCGCCGTGACCGGCGCGGTGGTAATGCAGGAAATGGTCGGGGAACTGGCGGCGGCACAGGCTGACGCTGCCGGGGCCGCCCACATAGCCGTCCACCAGAAAGGCGACGTGGTCGGCGTTCTCGCCGAACACCTCCAGAAGCAGTTCGGCGCGGCGGATCATCTCGAACGGATCGTCGGCGGTGATGTTGGCGGAAAACAGCTTGGCCTGGCCGGTGGCATCCTGGGCGCGGCGCATGGCGTCTGCCACCCGTTCCATGGTGGCGCGGAACGGTGCGAACACCTGATTGCCCTGGGGTTCGTCGTTCTTGACGAAATCGCCGCCCAGCCAGAACTGGAAACAGGCGTCGGCGAAAGGCTGTGGGCGCAGGCCCAGCTTGGGCTTGATGATGGTGCCGACGATCATGCCGCCGTCTTGCCGGGGGCGGCCCAGCACCCGCCACAGATCGGCGATGTTGCGCGCCGGGCCGTCGAAGGCCAGCAGGAAATCGCGCGGGACGTGGAAATCCATCAGCTTGGCATAGGCCACGTCGGACATGCCCTGGTTGTTGCCGACCATCAGGGTCAGCAGCGACACCACCATGGCGCGGCCGTCGGTGACGTTGCGGTCGAACAGGTCCACCGGATAGGCGATCTTCATCAGCACCTCGCCCGCCTCCAGCGGCGTCAGGTCATAGACCAGGGCGTCGAGCGCGCGGGTGAAGGAATCGGTGGTGCAGACCTCCACATTGGTGCCGGTCGAGGATTCGGCGGCGAAATGGGCGGCGGTGGCGACGGCATCGAAGCCGGGCTTGGGCCGCATCACATAGGCGGCCAGCACATGACGGCCCCCGGCCAGCAAGGCGCCTTCGTCGGCGCCCAGGCTGCAATAGCGGCTCGACTGGTCCATGTCCCCTCTCTTCCGCCGGAAGGTCCAGCATGCGCTGAAAGCGGTTCCGGCGGAACACCCGGGCGGGTGGCGAAGGGCGGTAAAAGGGTGGAGGCGTCTCTACTCGGAGGTGTGGGTCACACCGCCTTGGAATGCCGCTGTTCGCCCTTTTTCAGATAGCGGTCGAAGGCGGCGGCGACGGCGCGCACCAGGGTGCGGCCTTCGTCGGTGACGGTGATGCGGCGGCCCTGGACCACGGCCAGCCCGTCTTCCTGCATGGGGGCGATGGCGGCCAGTTCGGCCTCGAACTGGGCGGAATCGGCGCCGTGGCGGGCGCACACCACGTCCAGGTCGATCTCCAGGTCGCACATCAGCGTCATGATGATGTCGCGGCGCAGGCGGTCGTCGGCATCCACCGCCACACCGCGCGCCGTCGCCAGTTTGCCCTGGCGGATGGCGTCCTGGTAGAAGTGGATTTCGCCCACATTGGCGACATAGCCCTGGGGCAGCGAGCCGATGCCCGAGGCGCCGAAACCGATCAGCGTGTCGGCGGTGTCGGTGGTGTAGCCCTGGAAATTGCGGTGCAGGCGCTGTTCCTTCAGCGCGATGGCCAACGGGTCGTCGGGGGCGGCGAAATGGTCCAGGCCGATCTTGACGTAGCCCAGGCTTTCCAGCTTGGCGGTGCCCTGTTCGTATTGCGCCCAGCGGGTATCGGTGTCGGGCAGCGCCTCTTCCGGGATCAGGCGCATGTGCTTCTTCATCCACGGCACATGGGCATAGCCGAACAGCGCGATGCGGCGCGGGCGGAAGCCGTGCGCCTTGTCGATGGTGTCCAGCAGCCCGTCCACCGTCTGGTGCGGCAGGCCGTAGACCAGATCCATGTTGATTTCCGGCACGCCGTGCTGGCGCAGCCAGTCGATGACGTTGGCGGTGACGTCATAGGGCTGGATGCGGTTGATGGCCTGCTGCACCTTGGGGTCGAAATCCTGCACGCCGATGGAGGCGCGGGTCACGCCCGCGCTGGCCATGGCCTTGACATAGGTTTCGTCGGCGGTGCGCGGGTCCAGTTCGACGGCGATCTCGGCGTCGGGCCTGACGATGAACTTGCTGCGCAAGGTGTCCACCGTGCGCACGAAATCCTCGGGCGACAGGATGGTCGGGCTGCCGCCGCCGAAATGGATGTGGCGGGCGGTCATGCGGGTCGGCAGTTTTTGCGCCACCAGATCGACCTCGCCCAGCAAGGCGTCCATATAGGCGGCGACGGGGGCGTATTTCTTGGTGATCTTGGTGTGGCAGCCGCAGAACCAGCACATTTCCGCGCAATAGGCGATGTGCAGGTACAGCGACAATTCCTCGGCCGGGTCGATGCCCGCCAGCCACTGGCCGTAGATGTCGGGGCCGATGCCGGGGTGGAAGTGCGGCGCGGTCGGGTACGAGGTGTAGCGGGGAACCCGAAGGTCGTACTTGGCCGAAAGATCGCGGCGCATTGCGGCACATCCTGAAGTGTTCACGGAGGCCGACCCTACCCCGGCGTCTGGACTATTTCAACAATCCGGGGCGTAGGGTCTTGTTACTCTTCGGTAATCTTGACGCCGGTCAAGCGAGGCGCAGACGCTCGGCGGGAAAGCGCAGGGTGACGGTGGTGCCGACGCCCAGGCGGCTTTCCAGGCTCAGCGCGCCGCCGTGCAGGTCCATCAGTTTGCGCGACAGCGGCAGCCCCAGGCCCGAACCGTCATAGCGCCGCGCCATGCCGGAATCCACCTGCCCGAACGGCGCCATCACCTTGGCCAGATCCTCGGGGGCGATGCCGATGCCGGTATCGGCGACGGCGATGGCCAGCCCGGCGGCATCGGCCGTCACCCGCACGGTGACGGTGCCGCCCGTCGGGGTGAACTTGACGGCGTTGCCCAGCACGTTGACCAGCACCTGTTTCAGCCGTCGCGGGTCGGCCCACAGATGGGGCAGGGCGGGCGGCAGGTCGGTTTCCAGCGCCACCTGTCCGGCCTGGGCGCGTTCGCGCACCATGCCCAGCCCGGCCTGGACCAGCGCCACCGGGTCGGTGGCTTCCTCGCGCAGCACCACCCGGCCGACCTCCAGCCGGGCCACGTCCAGGATGTCGTTGATCAGTTGCAGCAGATGCTTGCCCGATTCGTTGATGTCGTGGGCGTATTCGCAATATTGCGGCTGGCCCACCGACCCCAGCAATTGCTGCTCGATGATCTCGGAAAAGCCGATGATGGCGTTCAGCGGCGTGCGCAATTCGTGGCTCATGGTGGCCAGGAACTCGCTTTTCGAGCGGTTGGCCAGTTCCGCCGCCTCGCGGGCGCTGGTCAGCGCCTCCTCGGCCTGCTTGCGCACGGTGATGTCGTGGAACACCTGCAACAACCACATGCCGCCTTCGGGATTGGCGACCCAGGTCGAGGTCAGGTCGTAGATGCGGCTGGAACGCGGCGAGCGCCATTCCGAGCGTCTGCTGGTTTCCTCGGCGCCGGGCACCGGCAGCGGCGCGCCGAACACCTCGATGGCCATGCGGCCCTCGGTGGGGCCGAACTGCGCCACCAGCGCCGGGTTGGCGTATTGGAAACAGCCGTCGGCGTCGGTCAGGGCGATGCCGTCGTGGATGGCTTCCAGCAGGCGGCGGACGTTGGCGTGCTCGCGTTCCAGCGCTTGGCGCAGGGTGTGGACCTCGGTCACGTCCTCCTTCAGCGCGATGTAGTTCTCGACCGTGCCGCCCGCGCCCTTGACCGGCGCCACCGTCATCTTTTCCCAATAGGTGGTGCCGTCGCGGCGCAGGTTGACGATCTCGCCGCGCCAGTCGTGGCCGTCGCGGATGGTCTGCCACATGTCGCGGTAGATATGCTCGGGCGTCTGCGGCGAACGCAGCAGGCGGGGATTGTGGCCCAGCACCTCGTCGCGGCGCCAGCCGGTCATGCGGGTGAAGGCGGGGTTGACGTATTCGATCAGGCCGCCGGTGTCGGTGATCATCACCGAAACCGGGCTTTGTTCCACCGCGCGGAACAGCTTGCGCGATTCCTCCTCGGCCAGCTTGGCGCGGCGTTCGCTGCGGCGCAGGGTTTCCAGCGAGAACACCACCAGCACCACCACGCCGATCACCACCAGATAGAACGTCACCTGGGCCGAGATCAGGTTGGCCTGGATGCGGCCCTCCATCTCGGCGGCCAGCTTGTCCTCGGCCTCGGTCAGCAGGCCCAGCAGCGCGGCATGGGCACGGTGCCAGATTTCCGAATCCACCGCCACCAGGCGGCCGTCCAGCATGCGCTGGTGCAGGCGCTCGACCTCGGCGATGATCGGGCCGCGCACGATGTCGTCGTAAATCTGCAACTGCCGCTGCGAGGCATGGGTGCGGAAGGATTGGGTGAACGCCTTGCGTTCGGCGTCGGCCTCGGCGAATTGCCGCAGCAGGTCGCGGTTGGTGCGGCCCTGCAACAGCCATGACGTGCCGATGGATTTTTCGCGGTTGACCCGATCCTTCAGCCGCCCCAGGTCCACATAGGCGGCGATCAGGGCCGACAACTCGGCGTCGGGCCGTTTGGACGACGTGACCATGGTGGCGATCAGCGTGCCATAGCCATCCAGGACGGTGTTCAATTCGCCGTCGCCGTCCACGGCGGCGCGCAGGGCGTCCAGCGCCCCCAGCCCCAGGTCGGTGCGGGTCTGGCCGAACAGCGCCGATGCCTTGGGCGTCAGCACCACGGCGCGCACGGCCTGGGCGCGTTCGTCGGTGGCGGCGCGCTGATCCACCAGATCGTCGCGCCACGCCTGACGGTCGCCGCCCATATACAGGGCCGACAGCCCCCGCTCGGTTTCCAGTTCGCGGGCCAGGCCCTGGGTGGCGCGGGCCACCTGGGCGGCCACCAGCAGGTCGGCGCTGCCGCGATAGGTTGTCAGTTTCTCGTTGACCACATAGGCCGAGAACAGAACCAGCGCCAGCACCGGCGCCAGCACGGCCACGGCCAGCCGGTTGCGGCCCAGTCCGGGAAAGCGTTGGTGCAGAAAGGTCGGGCGGGGGCGCGGCATGCAGGGGTCCGTCAGGAATCGCGGCGCCCGTCCGCCAGGACGCGGTCGAGGGCTTCGCGAAGGCGCGCCAGTTCTACAGGTTTAGCCAGGTATCCGTCCATACCGGCGGCAAGGCAGCGGTCGGCTTCGCCCGACAGGGCGTTGGCGGTCAGCGCCAGCACCGGGGTGCGGCGGCCGTTGACCCGTTCGTCGTCGCGCAGGGCGGCCACGAACTGAAAGCCGTCCATCACCGGCATGTGGCAATCGGTGATCACCAGATCCCACGGCCGCTGGCGCCACGCCGCCAGGGCGGCGGCGCCGTCGGGGAACACTTCGGGCTGATGGCCCAGCAGGCGCAATTGGCGCATCACCACCTGCTGGTTCACCGGGTGATCCTCGGCCACCAGGATGGCCAGACCGCCGATGGGGGGCGACGCCGCGGGGGCCGGGGCGCAGAG
>JAEXAH010000139.1 GCA_023458315.1 Pseudomonadota bacterium | reverse complement strand
CCCTGCTGCGAAAGGAGGCCGAGCGAACCGTACCTGGACTTTGGAGCCTCATCGGGCGGCTCGTCGATCTGTTCAAGCCCGCAGAATGCGCCAACTACTTCAAATCATGCGGCTATGAACCAAACTGAACGAAATTCGCTCTAGGCGGCCGAGGATGGCGTTGCCGGCGTCGTAATCGACGTAGCGCGGGCTGCGCAGACGGCGGATGCGGCCTTCGAGCTCCACCTGTGGAAATTCCAGCGGCAGCATGGGCGCCGGGTCCGGCGTGAACAGGTCGCGCATCACCATTCTTCCACCCCCTTCTTGATCTCGCTCTCTTCCAGATCGAAGTCGTCAGCCCATTTGGGCATCGCCGGCACAGTCGCCGTCCCGGTGTTGTTCACGACCAGCGCGAGATGACCATCACGCCCCCGGCTCGCCTTTGGCACGGGATCTGGTTGAACTGGCGGCGGCGGGTCCAGGGTGAGGGCGGAGCGGTGCTTTTCCTTCTCACGCTTCTTGGCCTGCTCGCGGCGCACACGCTTGGTCTGCCGCGCCGCCTCGGCGGTGATGCGATGCATCTCCTCGTAGGCGTCGAAGATCGCCTGCTCGTTCTCGGCCGCCTTGCCCTGGCGGCGCAGCCAGGCCTCGACGGCACGATAGTCCCACAAGGAAATCGATGGCCTGCCGAAGTCGCGGTAGGGGATCTCGACGTACTCGTTGAGCGCCGGGTCGAGAAAGTAGAGCTTGGAAATGTCCGTGGGATCGCGGCGAACCTTGAATTTCCGCCGGCGCCGGCCCTCGTCGATTTTGACCCACTGGGACAGCAACGGGTCCCGGTACCAAATTTTGTCCCAGACGATGCCCTCGGACTGCACCGTGCGGGTCTTGAATGGCAGGAAGTCGAGCCGCAGACGCCGGGGATTGGAGATCGGGTCGGGCAGGCCGATGCCACGGTAACGGTCGCTGCCAACGATACCCTCGTTCCACCGGGCCAGAGGCGGGCAGCCGATGCCGTCGTGGACCTTGTTGTGATAGATGCCGACGATCAGGTTCACCAGCCAGTGCTGCAGCTCGCGCAGCGTCATCTGAGCCTTGGCCTCGGACTTGTATTCGCCGCGTTGCTTCGGGTTGGAGAAGGTCGCCCCCGGCAAAGCGTGAATCTTCTTCCCCAGCGTTCCAGCCAAGCGCTCGATGTGGCCGCCGTAATGAGGCGTCTTCGGCGGGCGGAACTCGTAGCGGATGTCGTATTCGTCCAGGGTGTCCTGGATCGTGTAGCTGCGGAAGTCCTTGCCGTTATCGGCATGGACCATGCGCGGCTTGCCCCACACCGGCCACTCGCCCTTGATCCCCAAACGCTCAAGTTCCTGCACCTTGTCGAACATGCCGTGGCAGAGACACAAACCGACAGCGAAGGCGCTGGGGTGATCGAGCGACAGGTGGTAGCCGAAGACCATGCGGCTGAACACGTCGATAGCCAGGGTCAGCCAAGGACGGCCGATCGGCAGCCGCATCTCCTCGTCGAGGACGATGATATCCAACAGCGTGTGGTCGATTTGAATCACCGCCAGGGGCACGTCCGCGCCGGGGAAACTGCCCTTCACCGCGCCGAACTTGTCGTGGGCGGCCTTCTTGCCCTCGCGCCTCAGGACCTTTTCTCTGGGATGGATAGCGCGCAGCCGCGCCCGGATGCTGCCGGCGCAGGGCTGGCTGTCGAGCTTGGCGATGCGGCAACGACGGTGCACCTCGGCGATGACTTCCTCGCCGGTCATCTTCTGCTTGGTGAGGTAGCGCTCGTTAATCACGCTGGTGATGATGGCCTCTATCTCGGGCGCCAGCCGCTTGGGCATCTTGCGGCCCTTGCGCCTGGGGGCGAGGTCGCTCATCAGGCGGCGCCCCTCGTAGAGCTTGATCCAGTCGTAGATGGTCGTCCGGCAGACGCCGTTGGCCTCGGCGATCCTGAGGACATCCTCTTCCCGCCGGCGCTCGCACCGCACCAGCGGCTTGATGATGGCGAACCGGCGCTTGGCCTCGGCCAAGTCCTCGGGCGCCAAGCCATCGAGGGAACGTGAGGGTTCGTCCTCCTCCGCCCCTTTGAGAGGCCGCAGGTCGGCCACCGCCACCACCTCGTGCGCCTTGGTGTCCGTGATTTCCAGTAAGACGGAAGATGCGGAGACTGCCTCCAGAATGGAGCATGTCTTTCCGCGCCATGCCACGGCCGAGCCGGGCTTGAAGCTAAACCGCACGGCCATGATGGACCTCCGGCAAGTAAAGCTGAGAGCGCATGGTGAGGGAGCGATCCAGATCCGCACCGATCTCGAACCGGGCGATCATCCCCCATATGGTTGGCAAGGCGGACGCACGGTCGGTGTCGATCATCTCCAGCAGTTCCTCGACTGTGTGGCCCCCTGACCGCAGCACCATCAAGATGGCCGCCCTGATGGCGGGGACTGCCGCTCGATCGCGGAATGGCAATAGGAAGGTGGCGTTGCCAAGCCGAGGGGTGCGGATATGGATTTCGGTGAACACCGAGAAGCGCCAGCCTCGATCCGCGGCAAAGGTACGGGCTGCGGCGAAGCGTGTCTCCAGTGCCCCTGCCAAGAGGGCCGGATCGGTCGAGAACTTCACCTCCACCAACTTCGGCGCCCCTTGGCGGCAGGTGACGAGGAAGTCCGGGACGTAGCTGCGTTTGGCCCCAGCGGCATCGCGGTAGCTGATGCGGACCGGTTGTTCTTCCAAACCGACGACATCGCGATCGAACCGCTGGAGCAGCGCGAAATCCCGCTCCAAGGTGGATTCCACCGCCACGGTTCGGCGAGCGCCGCCCATGGGGACGCGCCCACTGACACTGCGGTAACAAAGGCCGATCCGACGCACGGGCATGGCGCAGTCCCCCTAACCTGCACAACCAGAAATAAATTCATCGGCGAATGTGTCGGCACTTAGGCACGCGAAAGGTGTTTTGCGGGCAGGCATGCCCAATTCCCGCCGCAATAGGCCGTCGAGCCACGGCCCGACTCCTTCGCCAGCGCGGTGCGCCGCCCGGCGCGCAGCCTCCTTCACCTCGGGCGACACACCATCGAGCTTCCAGTAGCGGCCCTTGCCCCAGGGAGTAGCGTTTTCGGAAGCGGCATCGGCCAAGCTGCTCATGGCGCCCAGCTTGATGCCGCACAGCACTACCAGATTGCGGTGAGTCGCCGACTTTCCCTGCCGTCTCAGGATCGCCTTGGCGGCCACCACCTCGTCCCGGCTGCACTCCTTGTGCGGCGCCTTCAAGTGCCATTCCACCACGTCGGCGAAGGCGAAGGGGTAATGCACCTTCGGCCGCTTCCACAGATCGGTGCTGGTCATGCTCACGACCCGGGCGCCCGCTATCAGACGCTCTGGCCATTCGCCCATCAGCCAGTGCGCCATGGCGATCACCACGCTTCGCGCCTTCGGGGTCAGCAAGGCACCGTCGCGGGCACGGGGAACGGCTTCCGGCGGAACCGCCAGGTCTGGCGCCTGTTCCCCGACCCAGGCGCGCAGGACATGGGCGTGCGGCCCGCCAGCCAGAAGCCGAGCCAATACCGCCAAGATGTCCAAGGCGGCGAAGGAATAGACCGGCCCATGGCGGCCGAGAGCCCACCACCCTTGGCCGACAACGCGCTGCAAGTCCTGCTGAACCGGGACCACATCCACTGGCGGCGGATCCGCCGTGAAGTGGCGGAGATCGGCGGCACAGGACGGACACCGCATTTCCTGGACACGATCCATGCGCAGCACGCTGAACGGCTCGTTGCACGCGGGACAGCGATCGAGCAACAGACGCTGGTGGACTGGACAGACCGTGACGAAGGACAGCCGCCAGCTCAGTCGCAAGTAGGGCACGGCATCGGCTTGCAAGCACCACGGGCAAAGCTGTTGGCCAAAGCAGCGGCGACCACCCTGACGTCCCGCCGGCGGCAACCAGGGCAGCTTGTTCAAGCCGTCATCGTGAGCGAAGACGGCCCCGACCCAGTGCCGGAACGTAGCCTGGAGCAAGGCACCCCGTTCCACCCCAGCACGATCGGCCAACAGATACAGCAGGGGATCGTCGGCATAGCGGTCCAGGTCGCGGGGATTGCGATCGCTGCCTGGCTGCATGATGCGGAACAGTTCGGCGGGGCGCAGGCCGTTGGCGGCGGCGGTCCGGGCGAACCAGGAAGACAGGGATTCGCCCGGCAGCAACCGAGGACGCCCAGGCCAGCATTCATCGTGATGCATCGCCTTTCCTCCAAACCATGGAGGTCGAGCATCATAGCAGGAATGGAAAATTCTGTAGTTTGTACAGAAGACTCAGGCGCTTAGACGTTCGTTCTAGAGGCAGGTGATGAGCGCGTCCCTCCATCCAATTTCCGATTATTGGCGGAAGGGCGCCAGAGGCATTCAGAGGTTTCCATAACGACTAGAGAAATGATTTCGGAAGTCGATCAGGCATGGGCTCGCCACCATGGCCGATATAAGAACAAAACGTGATTGAGCGCCGGACACAGCTTATGGTATTGATGGAGCATCAACACCACAGCCACGCCCGGATCGCACCCGCGATGCCGGGCGTTTTTGTTTCCACCACACCGCGTCGTCCATGCCCGCACCCCATCCCTGGGGCGCGGCGACACACGCGCTTGCCTGTCCGGAGGAACCATGCCCGGTTTCAGTTTCCAATCCCTGTTCAACGAAGACCCTGAACGCCAATTGGTGTCCGGCCCGGGCGCCACCAGCGAGTGGCGCATCAAACCGCGATCCCTGATGGACGAGGATGCCGATCCCCGCTTTCCCGCTTTTCAGCAGGCGTGGAAGCAAGGGGCCGGTGTCGGCGACCTGTTTGGTCCCGAGCCGTTCAAGCTTCAAGGCACGGTATCGCCCTCGGGCGGCGACAACACCCGTGCCGACGTCGCCAAGGTGCAGACCCTGCTCGGTAAGGCAGGCTATCTCGATCTCGGTCAGGACGGCCCCAGCGGCTACGCCAATCCCAATACCGACAAGGCTATTCGCGATTTCCAGCAAGACAACGGCCTGCAGGTGGACGGGGTGCTGAAGCCGGGCGGCCCGACCATCGCCAAACTGGGCGGTTTGCTGGGCGGCAGGGCAGAGGCGAACTCGTTCGTGTCGGAGCTTCCGCCTGTGGGTGAAAATCCTGACAGCCGATACCGTCAGACTCCCCTCACTTTTCCCGGATTCCGGCCGCAACTCAACGGCACCCGGAAACCCGCCGACTTGCTCAGCATCCTGTTGGGCGAGGCGCCCGAGCGGACCATCTGGTCTCCGCAATCGACGCCGCCGCGCAACAATCCATGGGAGATGAAACCGCGCGACATTTCCATAAGTGACGATCCCAGGAATGGCGGTATCACCGGCACGCTGCCCCAAAGCAAGGGCACAGATATTCCCTCCACCGCCACCAACACTCCCTTCGGCAGCGCCGACGGTGCCGACCATTGGGCGGCTGGCAACATGGCTCAGGCGCTGCTGGGCCGCAGCGACTATGCGGACGCCGTCACTCACTTCCGCAGCGAGATCGGCCGCAACCGCGCCGAGGCCATGCCCTATCTCGCATCAGTCCACCAGACCATGAACGAGAAGAACCCCGAGTTGGCGGCGAAATTCGCGGGCGAGATGCAGAAGGCGGGATTGGCGGAAACGCCGAAGCCGGAAAGCGGCGGCGCCGTGCTGTCCGCGCCGATCCCGCAGACCGTCACGCCGGGTCCGGTTCCGCCTGCCAACCCCGGCGAAACCGATATCCGTATTCCGGCGGAGCCAAAGCCGGAACCGCAGAAGAAGCCGGAAGGGGCTGCCGTTCCGGCAGCGTCAACCACCACCCCCGCACCCGCCCCCACGGCACCGCCGGACACCGCGAAACCAGGCAACCCTGTGCAACCGGCCCCCACCACCGAAGACACCACGGACCGAACCCCGGTCCAGCGCGATGCCGAGGTGCTCAAGGACCCGGCCAACGCTCCCGGTTACACCAAGTGGCTGGCCGAAGGTGCCAAGAAGGATCCGCAATGGGCGGAACAACATGCCAAGGACGTCAGCCGCGAGGTCTACAAGGCCAATCCCCAGGCCGCCGAGGAAATGGTCCGCCAGGGCGAAAAGGCCGGGGTGAAGGTCGGGCTGTACGCCGACGGGCATCAGGCAAGCAAAAGCGTTGGCGATCTGCTCAAGGACGCCAAAGGCGGCCATCTCTCATCCGGCGCTGATGCTGGCAGCAAGGAATGTGTCGCCCTGGTCAAGCACGCCACCCCCGAGCTCCAAGGAATCCGCGCTAGCGACTGGAAGGAAGGTGAAAAGATCAAGGGAGCGGGTGATCCGCCGCTGAAGCCGGGAACCGCCTTGGCCACATTCAAGGACGGAAAATACCAGAACAAATCCACCGGCAACCATGCGGTGGTCTTCGATCGGTACGGAGAGCAAGACGGAAAGAAAGGAATGTATGTCCTCGAACAGGCCCGACGAGTTCCGACACGGACGAAGTTCATCCCGTTTAACGCCCCGAATGGCAAGCCGATTTACCAAGCAGAGAAATATTCGGTGATCCGCAAACCCTGAGTGGATATCCTCCCCCGACAGAGTATTGCGCCCCGTTGGGGGAGGATGGTTTCACATGCGACTGCCGGTATTGATCACCCTGTTCGGCGTCTTGCCTTTGACCACCGCCTACGCCGATCCCCTTGTCGCCGCATGCCCATCGGAATGGACCTTCGGCACCCAAAAGCAGCGCCTGCTGTGGGCGAACATCTGGGCGGACGATCAGGCCATCGACAACAATTTCGATGACCCTGAGGAAACCCCCGGACGAGCGATCACCCATATCGACATGAGCAAGGTCAACCAGCGCCCCCTGTTCTTGTATTGCCGATACAAAGAAATGTCGGGTCCGATCTTGGCTGTCTCGATACCCGAAGGCGCCAAGACCTGCACGGTCGAATGGAAAGGGGCCAAGTGGGACGCCACCGAAAAGGTCAACCGCGACTACGTCCGCGCCCTTCGCGCGGAATGCCGGGGAAGTGTTCAGGGAGAGCCATCACGTGTTTTTCCGGCAGAACCTCCCTCGCTGAGCAATGACATCCTGGGACTGCGCCTGCGTCGCCCTGCCGAGGAGCTCAAACAGGACGTGCTGGCACGGGGCGGCACCTGGGCACAGTTAGGTGAGGGGATGCCCGCGGAGATCACCCTGGGCGGCAGCAAGCTGCGGGTGGTGTTCTCGTTGACTACCGGATTGTCGCGCGAGATCGTCCTTTACGGCCCGCACTGGCCGCCGCGCGATTCGGCATTTTACACGGCCATCATCCAGCGTTTTGGCTTTCCCGATAATCCGTATGCCCAGGACTGCCGCCGTGTTTGGAATGCCTATGGTCAAAACAACGACATCCGAGCGGAATGGTATCGCCCCTGTGACAAGGACGCCCCCACTGCACCCCAGGAAATGCGGCTGGTAGACATGGCCGACCCACACTCGAAGAAAGAACGGAAATAACCGGGTGCTTGTGATGTTCCCCCGCCTCGCGTTCCTGTTGCTGGGGGCCTTCCTCCTGCCGACCGCAGCTTTGGCCGAGCCGCACTGCGACGTAAACCAATTCACCTCCACTACCGCAGCCTTCCAGAAGGGTGTGGCGTCCGGGGAGAAAGGGGAACGCGCTTATTTCCATAACGGAGGGGACGACTGCCCGTCGGAGACTTGCCGCCGCAAGGCCTATGTCATTGCCGGCGACGCAGTGCTGATCGGCGGCATGTCAACGGACTGGGCGTGTGCCGCATTCGTTGGCGCCAAGGGTGCCGTCACGGGATGGATTGCCAAGCGCCAGCTCGCTCTGACCCCGACCAATCCCAATCCATCCCTGGCTGCCTGGGGCGGCGAATGGAAGAGTGGCCGTAACAGCCTGACAATCCTGCCCCAGAACAATGGCAGCATCCGCGTCAACGGCCTCGCATTGTGGGGCGATGGACCGGCTCCGAATGTCGGTGAGATCCAGGGAGCGGCCACTCCCGCCGGAAACCGCGCCACCGTCAAGGATGGCCCCTGCCAAGTCACCTTGACCTTGGCCGACGACTGGCTGATTGCGTCGGACAACCACCAATGCGGTGGCCTCAACGTGACCTTCTCCGGCGTCTACCGGCGATAACAGCTCTAGGACGGACAAATCGGAAATTCAGTGCGCGCCCGACTTCGGGCGTGCCCACGCGCGTTTGCACCTGACGGAGAGGGCAGAGCCGCGCCAACCGCTTGGAAGGAAAGAGGAATTTCCGGTGACGGAACTACCAATCCGTCCGCATTATGCCTGTCGCTGTCCGGCTTAAAGGCACGAAATCCGGCCTATAGCTGAAACCGACACGTTTAGAATCAGGCACTTAGGAAGTGTTCGGCATTATGTAGCAAGCTCACCAGAGGGAAAGACCAGTCCTCCCGACCGCGCTGTCATCCAGACAGCCATGTGCGCGGTGCGGATTGTAAGCCGTGGGTGATTGGGGCATTCTGCCACCGTTGGTCACATCACAAGAGTAATTCGAGCCTAGATGACTTCTGCCGACTGGGGCATGTGGGCGGCAACCGCTGCGGCGACCGTACAAGCTGTGTACGCGATGTTGAGCTATCATGCATCGCGGGGGCGGCCCATGCCCTCTAAACTGACAAATCAGAACAAGAAAGTCATCGTCGTAACAACGGTGATGTCACTGCTTTGCTGGATGGGCATCGGATACTCTCTGTACGACAGAAGAACGGCCAAAACCAGCGAATGCACAGACTATGTTGGCGCCTATGGTATTCATGGCCCACTTACATTTTATGCCACGGTAGATACCGCTAATTTGATTGAACAAAAAGACGAGTATCGCCTTGTGCTTGCCGTTCGCGTGAATTATGCGGACATTGACCCAATAACCGACACAGCCCTTGAGAAAAGTTCCGAGTACACGATCACGGGCGATCTCGTGCGACTTTCGACGCGCTTTGCCCCCCCTCAAACGCGCCTGCGCATTCTTGAGGCGAAGCACTATTCTTTGTCGTACTATGTGGTGCTTCTGCCAAACAAATACACCGCAGCAAACGTTAGCTCTCTGGCAGACGTTGAACGCCTTGGCGGCAAGGTAATAGGCCGGAAAGCGCAAACGGTTCCGCTTTCGTCGCTGGGAATTGCGTTCAAGCCTTAAACGTCAGCAACATGCAACGTTTGAACGCCGGCGACATTTAAGCTCGCCAAGAAAAAGGCCGCTGTAAACGCCCCCCGGCTGATCTTGTTGGAGATCGACGCCTTGGTTTCCTGGAAACCGATTGCATTCAGTCGGGTAGCCAGGTCGTCATAGGTCACGCCCTGGCGCTTCAACTCGGCCTTCAGGTATCGGCTCGCCCGCTCGTTCCAGTCTGGTTGCACTGCCATGGGAACCTCTCAAGTCCGATGATGAGTTATCATATCTGATAGCTTTCGTGTTGACAATCTGAGCCGATAAAGTATCATATCTGAGAACTTTCTGGCAGATATGAGACTATGGCTCAGCACTTTCTCCTTTCCGCAGCCGCTAAGACGCTTTCGCTGAAAGTGGTCATGCGCATGAGCGAAGAGGAAGCGCACGAGGCGTTCCGCCAAATCCGTTGGGCGGACACTGACGGCGAGCCTTATTGCCCGCGTTGTGGCTGCGTGGCCGTCTACGGCTATACCACCCGTCGCTTGTGGAAGTGCAAGGGCTGCTGCCACCAGTTCAGCGCCACCAGTGGCACGATCTTCGCCGGCCGCAAGCTGGCGATGCGCGACTATCTGCTGGCCATCGCCATCTTCTGCAACGGCGCCAAGGGCGTTTCGGCCCTCCAGTTGAGCCGCGATCTCGACGTCCAGTACAAGACGGCCTTCGTCCTGGCGCACAAGCTGCGCGAGGCGATGGCGGCAGAGGATGTCGGCGCCGAGGCGTCGGGCGAGGTGGAGATCGACGGCGCCTATTTCGGCGGCTACGTGAAGCCGGCCAACTGGAAGGAAAACCGGCGCGACCGCCGCCTGCGCAAGAACCAGAACGGCAAGCGTCGGGTGGTGATCGTCGCCCGCGAGCGGAACGGCAAAACCCTGACCTTTGTGGTCAAGAGCGAGGATGCCGCCGTCCCGACCATCCATGAGCGGGTGGCACCCGGCAGCACCATCCATGCCGACGAAGCCCCGCATTGGGACCAGTTGCACGCCCGCTTCCTGACCAAGCGGATCAACCACTCCGAGGTCTACAGCGACGGCGAAAGCTGCACCAACCAAGCCGAGAGCTTCTTCAGCCGCCTTCGCCGCGCCGAATTCGGCACCTACCACCACGTCGCCGGCCCGTACCTCGCCGCTTACGCTGCCGAAATGGACTGGCGGGAAGATCATCGCCGCGTCAGCAATGGCGAGCAGTTTATGATGGTGGTGGCTGCCGCCGCCAGCCACCCGGTAAGCCGCCAGTGGAAAGGCTACTGGCAGCGGGGCACCAGTTCGTTGACTTGCTGACCTCGAAAACTCACGATAGTCGCCACGAAGGAAACAGGATGGCGACTCAATGGACCCGTATTTCAAGGATTACAAGGAACAGGAAGGCAAGAAGGTCGTCACCATCCTTCACGCTTCGACGGCTGTCACAACGGCCGTTCTATATAAACTTGGTGCAAGTCCTAATTCCGCATTCTTCGTTCTCGCACTTGTCGCTAACGCCGCCGCTTATGGCTATTGGTATCTTGCGGATGCAGCCGTGTATCGCGATGCTGCAATCCGGCACCACATCCAAAACACTGGGAACCGAACAGAGCGAATACTGGCGCTTCTGTGCCGTTGGGCCGCATTACAGCAGCACTCCCAGAAGAGGTGCTTCCAGTCCACTCTTTTGGCGTGGACTTCGCTGTTGATCGGCCTGACTGCCGCCTTTGTTCTGGATATTGGTTTGCTGCCAGCATGGATTGGTGGGCCGACCATCCTCATTGCTGTAGGGCTTACGATTCGGGCCCTCTTCAGGGATCTTAAGAATCACTTAGAGGCCATAAACACCGAACGCGCGATGTTTCAGGAATAACCACCGCTCTCTTCAACAATCCGCCAAACGCAGACACCCTTCCGTCTTGTGGCGCCATCCACCAATCCGCGACGGGACCGTGATCGAAGCGTCTGGACGATCCTGAGTGCGATGGCCTGTGACAACACCTTATCGTGCTCGTCCAGGCCCTTGCGCCGCATGAGGCGGGCCGTAAGCTCGCGGGTATCCAGCGGCCCTTCGGCCCGGAGTGTTTCCAGGCAAAAGGCGGTTGTTTCGCCACGTCGGAAGACCCGGTTCAGATCGACATAGGCGGGGAAGTCATCGACGTTGTTGTCAATCTCGAATAGTCGCAAGGCGGCGATGACGTGCGCCAGATCGGCTTGAGCCTCTTTCAGCCGCGCCTCGTATTTGGCGATGGTGTCGCGGATGCGGTCACGCTTCTTGCGCAGGATGGTGATTGCGAGCGGTTCAGCCATGCACCATTGTCGGCGAATGGCACCGGGCTGACCATCCGGGGCTTGGTGAGCTTGCTACATAATGCCGGAAGTGTTGGCTGGGGGACTAGGATTCGAACCTAGACTGGCGGAGTCAGAGTCCGCTGTCCTACCGTTAGACGATCCCCCAGCAGGCGGCTTTGCCGGCCGGTGCGGCGGTGGTTGGCTTCGGTGTGAAGCGCCGTCCGTCGCGAGAGGCGCACCTTCTAACACAGGATTTTTGGAAATGAAAAGGGAAAAATTGCGACCTTTGTGCGAAGGCGGTAAACCCCTCTGCCGGAACGCTTTTTTCTTGGGTGCGGCGCGGGCGGCAAGGTATGGTCGGCCAGACCGTGGCGTTTTCGGGTTGGCCCGGCCGCATTTTTCGTGAGTACGCAGGCTTTGAGTTTCGCCCCTTCGCCTTCCGCCGCCGACGCTGTTTACGCCGCGCTGGATCTTGGCACCAACAATTGCCGCATGCTGGTTGCACGGCCGCAGGGGCGGCGGGGCTTTCGGGTGATCGACGCCTTTTCCCGCATCACCCGTCTGGGCGAAGGCGTGGCCGCCACCGGACGGTTGAGCGAGGAGGCCATGGCCCGCACTGTCGCGGCGTTGCGGGCCTGTGCCGACAAGATGGCGCGCAACCGTGTCACCCATGCCCGGCTGGTGGCGACCGAAGCCTGCCGCCGCGCCGCCAACCATGCGGAATTCGCCGCCCGGGTCGCCGGGGAAACCGGCCTGACCCTGGACATCATCTCGGCGCAGGAGGAGGCGGGGCTGGCCCTGGACGGCTGTGCCTCGCTGATGGAGCCGGGGGTGCCGTGGGCGCTGGTGTTCGACATCGGCGGCGGCTCGACCGAGTTGGTCTGGGTCAACACCGAGGGCGGCCAGCGCCAAGTCCAGGGGGTGCAATCGTTGCCGCTGGGCGTGGTGACGCTGGCCGAGGACGCGGGCGACAGCCTGAACTCCCCCGATGGCTATGCCGAGGCGGTGGCCGCCATCCAGAAGCGGCTGGCCGGGTTCGAGCAAAAACATGGCATCGCCCGCCTGCTGGGCGCCGGACGGGTGCAGATGCTGGGCACATCCGGCACCGTCACCACCCTGGCGGCGCTGCATCTGGATTTGGACCGTTACGAGCGCAGTCTGGTGGACGGTCTTGACCTGCATTTCGACCATATCGCCGACGTCACCCGTCGGCTGGCGGGCATGAGCACCGCCGACCGCGCCCGCCACCCCTGCATCGGCCCCGAGCGCGCCGATCTGGTGCTGGCCGGGTGCGCCATCCTGGAAGCCATGTGCCGGTTGTGGCCGCTGACCTCGTTACGGGTCGCGGATCGCGGCGTGCGCGAGGGGCTGCTGTTGGCCATGATGGCCGAAACCGCCCCTTGCCCGGCCTGCGGAGAAGTCTGAGAAATGAGCAAATCCCCCACCAAAACCGGCAGCGGCAGCCGCATGATGTTCGAGGCGGTCAAGACCGCCAAGAAGCGCAAGCCGTCCTCGACCCGCTGGCTGCAACGCCAGTTGAACGACCCCTATGTGCACGAGGCCCGCAAACTGGGCTACCGCTCGCGCGCCGCCTTCAAGCTGATCGAACTGGACGAGAAGTTCCATTTCCTGAAGAAAGGTCTGCGCGTGGTCGATCTGGGCGCCGCCCCCGGCGGCTGGACCCAGATCGCCGTGGACCGTGTCGGCCCCAAGGGCAAGGTGGTCGGCATGGACATCCTGGAATACGATCCCGTCCCCGGCGCCATCTGCATGCAGGGTGACTTCCTGGCCGACGATTCGCCGGACCGGCTGAAGGAGGCGCTGGACGGTCTGGCCGACGTGGTGGTGTCCGACATGGCCGCCCCCACCACCGGCCACCCCGCCACCGACCATTTGCGCATCATCGGTCTGGTGGAAGTGGCGCTGCACTTCGCCATGGAGGTTCTGGCCCCCGGCGGCGTGTTCGTCGCCAAGGTGTTCCAGGGCGGCACGGAAAAGACCCTGCTGGACCTGCTGAAGAAGAATTTCGAAACCGTCCGCCACGCCAAGCCGCCGTCCAGCCGCAAGGAATCGGCCGAAACCTATGTGGTCGCCACCGGCTTCAAGGGCGAACGCCCCGACAGCCAATGGCGTGACGAGCGCGAGGCGGAGTAACGCCGCCCCGTTCGGTCAGTGGCGCAGCATGGCGCCCAGGTGGGTTTCCAACTCGCGCGGGGAACGGCCGCACAGATCGCGGTCCACCTCGCCGACCACGCGGCCGCGGGTGTCGGGGGCCATGTGCTCCTCGACCTCGGCCAGCACGGCATGCGGCCCCACCAGCACCAGCGCCTGGAACAGACTGCCGCGCGCCGCGCGGTCAAGCTGACTGGCCAGCCGCCCGGCAAAGGTCGCGCCGCTGCGCGGCAGGCCAAAGCCCATCACCGGTTCAAGCGCATAACCCGGCGCGTCGCAGTGATAGAACTGCGCGCGGTCGCCATCGGCCAAACACACCCATGTCTCGGACGTTCGCATGCCACCCTCCCGTGAACCGAAGTCACCGAGGGGCGAGGAATTCCGGGCCGTTCGCCATGCGGGCCGGGATACTTCTCGCTCCAGCATATCTACCATACCACAACCAAATTGCTAATGCTGCCATGGCGTGCTTGAGAGGCGGGCCATATTGTGTATGATGGCGCGCCACTGATCCCCGGAGGTGGCATGCAAATCAAGGAAGCCCTCACGTTCGACGACGTTCTGCTGGTCCCGGCGGAATCGGACGTGCTGCCGACGCAAGTCGACACCCGCACCCGCATCACCCGTTCCATCGAACTCGGCATTCCGCTGGTGTCCGCCGCCATGGACACCGTGACCGAATCCCGTCTGGCCATCGCCATGGCCCAGACCGGCGGCATCGGCGTGATCCACAAGAACCTGGACATCGCCGCCCAGGCCGCCGAAGTGCGCATGGTCAAGAAGTTCGAATCGGGCATGGTGGTCAACCCCGTGACCATTCACCCCGACCAGCCGCTGGCCGAGGCGCTGCGCCTGATGGCCGATTTCAAGATTTCCGGCATCCCGGTGGTGGAACGCGGCAACGGCAAGCTGGTGGGCATCCTGACCAACCGCGACGTGCGCTTCGCGTCCAACGTCCAGCAGCCGGTGGCCGAGCTGATGACCAAGGACAAGCTGGTCACGGTGCGCGAAGGCGTGGACAAGGAAGAGGCCAAGCGCCTGCTGCACCAGCACCGCATCGAGAAGCTGCTGGTGGTGGACGGCGATTACCGCTGCACCGGCCTGGTGACGGTCAAGGACATCGAGAAGGCCAAGGCCCACCCCAACGCCTGCAAGGACGCCAAGGGCCGCCTGCGCGTCGCCGCCGCCACCGGCGTCGGCCCCGACGGCATCGCCCGCGCCGAGGCGCTGCTGGAGGCCGAGGTCGACCTGATCGTGGTCGACACCGCCCACGGCCATTCGCGCGGCGTGATCGAGGCCGTGCGCACCATCAAGCGTCTGGCCCCCCACGCCCAGGTGGTCGGCGGCAACATCGCCACCCCCGAAGCCGCCCGCGCCCTGGCCGATGCCGGTGCCGACGCGGTCAAGGTGGGCATCGGCCCGGGCACCATCTGCACCACCCGCATGGTCGCGGGCGTCGGCGTGCCGCAGCTTTCGGCCATCATGGAAGTGTCGGAAGTCACCCGCGCGGCGGGCATCTGCCTGATCGCCGACGGCGGCATCAAGTATTCCGGCGATCTGGCCAAGGCCATCGCGGCGGGCGCCGATTGCGTCATGGTCGGCTCGCTGCTGGCGGGCACCGAGGAAAGCCCCGGCGAGGTGTTTCTGTACCAGGGCCGCTCGTACAAGTCGTATCGCGGCATGGGCTCCATCGGCGCCATGGCGCGCGGCTCGGCCGACCGCTATTTCCAGGCCGACGTCCAGGACAGCCTGAAGCTGGTGCCCGAGGGCGTGGAAGGCCGCGTGCCCTATAAGGGCCCGGCGGGCAACGTCATCCATCAATTGGTGGGCGGCCTGCGCGCGGGCATGGGCTACACCGGCAACCGTACCATCGCCGAGATGCAGACCCGGTGCGTGTTCCGCCGCATCACCTCGGCGGGCCTGCGCGAAAGCCACGTCCACGACATCTCGATCACCAAGGAAGCTCCGAACTACAAGTCGGAGTAACCGAAAGAAAAAAAGGCGTCCCGCCAGTTGTGGCGGGGCGCCTTTTTCTTTGCCTTGTTCACATGGCATTGCCCGATCGTTGAATCCGGCCGGGAACGCCATTCATTGCCGCATGCCACCGTGAAGCGTGACCCAGCGTTCACGGCGGAGGCGCCCCATGCGGAAACTGGCTTTGGCAGTGGTGCTGCTGATTCCGACCATGGCACAGGCCGAAATCGGACTGGACACGCGGCGGATGGCGTTGACCCTGACCGGCACCATCGGCGGCCTGGATCACTGCGTCGCCGCCGAAATCCTGACCCACCACCCCGCCATCGCCACCGTGATCATCGATTCCCCCGGCGGCGACGCCTGGGCGGGGGCGCAATTGGCCCGGCTGTTCGGCCATGCCGGGCTGACGGCGGTGGTGCCGCCGGGCGGGCGAGCCCTGTCGGCGGCCGGGGTGGCGGCGCTGGGGGCGCCTCGGCTGATCCTGGCCGGGCGGCTGGGCCTGCACGGCCCCTATGCGACGCGGCCCGAGGCGCCGTTGGCCATGCTGACCACCGCCCAGACCCGCGACGAGATGCGCACCGTCCTTGAAGAAGCCGGTCTTCCGGCCCCTCAGATTCGTGCCGCGCTGGCGACGCCGCCGCGCGACATGCTGATGTTGTCCGCTGCCGCCCTGGCCCTACGCCCCCACCGCATCGCCGCCGACCGCGCCCCGATCCTGCGCCTGCACGCCGCCTGCGCCGCCCTGGTCGACCTGCATGGCGGCCCAGGCCGTCGCCCGACATAGGTCAGCAACACTTGCCTTTTTTCGGGAATGGGCATAGGGTCGCCTGATCGGGCGAAGAGGGCTTCGCGCGCAACAATATTTTCCCGGCGCCGCGTTTTTTGACGCCAAGGAAACGGCGAGGTGGATTACACTCACGGTTCTTTGCGCGGCGGGACAATGACAAGGATGACAGCGGTGAGCGATTGGGCTGAGCGTTTTTCCCCCCATGGCAAGCGTGCCAAGGCGTCCGAAATCCGTGAGCTTCTGAAGCTGTTGGACCAGCCGGACATCATTTCGTTCGCCGGCGGCATCCCCGACCCCAAGCTGTTCCCGCGCGAATTGATGGCCGAAGTGCACGCCGAGATCTTCGGCGACGAGGCCACGTCCAACATGGCCCTGCAATATTCGGTGTCCGAGGGCTATGGCCCGCTGCGCGACCATCTGGTGGCCGAGATGAAGTCCATGGGTGTCGAGTGCACCCGCGACAACATCGTCATCACCAACGGTTCGCAGCAGGGCCTGGACCTGCTGGGCCGCCTGTTCATCGGCCCCGAGGACAAGGTTCTGGTGGCGCGTCCCACCTATCTGGGGCTGTTGCAGGCGTTCACCGCCGCCGGTCCGACCTATGGCGACATCGCCACCCTGACCGGCCCCAATCCGGTCAAGGCCAAGATGGCCTATGCCATGCCCGACTTCCAGAATCCGTCGGGCGAAACCATGACGCTGGAGGAACGCCACGCGCTGCTGGCCGGGGCGCGCCGCTCGGACGTCGTGGTGATCGAGGACACCGCCTACAACAAGCTGTCCTTCGACGGCCCGTTGCTGCCCAACCTGCTGGCGCTGGACATCGCCCATGAAGGCGGCATCGAGAACAGCCGCGTGGTCTATTGCGGCACCTTCTCGAAATCGGTGGTGCCGGGCCTGCGCGTCGGCTGGATCGTCGCCGCCACGCCGATCATCCAGAAGCTGGTGCTGATGAAGCAGGCCGCCGACCTGCACACCTCGACCCTGGCCCAGGTCGCCCTGGCCAAGCTGATCGAGCGCCTGCCCGCCGACCACGCCGAAACCCTGTGCGCCACCTATCGCCCGCGCCGCGACGCCATGGTGGCGGCGCTGGAGGAATTCATGCCGGAAGGCGTGAAGTTCACCCGGCCCAAGGGCGGCATGTTCATCTGGGTGGAACTGCCCGAGGGCTTCGACGGCGCCGCCCTGCTGGCCCGCGCCATCGAGGAGGAACGGGTGGCCTTTGTCCCCGGTTCGGCCTTTTACGCCAACCAGCCGCTGACCAACACCTTGCGGCTGTCGTTCTCGGCCACCTGCCCGGACAAGATCCGCGAGGGCATCCGCCGCCTGGGCGCGCTGATCGCCCGCGAACACAACAGCATGACCCAGGCCCGTTCCGCCTGATATACATCTGTTTCCGTCTTCTCCGCCCCTTCCCGGCCCCGACGGCCGGTGGAGGGGCGGACCCGTTTTGGATGATGCCATGACTCCCGCCGCCCGCCTTGCCGCCGCCATCGAATTGCTGGACGAGATCGCGGCCACCCGCCGCCCCGCCGATCAGGTGGCGTCGTTCTATTTCAAGGGCCGCCGCTATATCGGTTCCAAGGACCGCCGCGCCGTGGCCGAAACCGTGTGGCGGGTGCTGCGCCGTCAGGCGCGCATCGATTGGTGGCTGGAATTCCTGGACCATCCGCACGACGCCCGCGCCCGCGTCTTCGCCGATCTGGCCTTCGAGGGCGGCGAACTGAAGTCCGAATTGTTCGAAGGCGCCCATTCCGCCCCCAAGCCGGGCAAGGAAGAACGCCGGATGTTCGACCAGCTCAAGGGCAAGGACATCTTCAACCGCGACATGCCCGCCTGGGTCAAGGGCGAGTTCCCGGAATGGCTGACGCCGCGCCTGGAGGCGCTGTGGGGCGAGGACATGCTGCGCGAACTGGCCGCCATGCGCGACGAGGCGCCGCTGGACCTGCGCGTCAACACCCTGAAGGCAACGCGGGAAGAAGCCTGGGTGGCGCTGAAGAAGGAAGGCATTTCCGCCGAGCATTGCGCCCTGTCGCCGCTGGGTCTGCGGCTCAAGTCGCGCGTCGCCCTGGTGCAGGTGCAGGCGTGGCGCAATGGCCTGATCGAAGTGCAGGACGAAGGCTCGCAGCTTGTCGCCCTGGTGGCCGACGCCCAGCCGGGCATGGCCGTGGTGGATTATTGCGCGGGCGCCGGCGGCAAGACCCTGGCGCTGGCCGCCGCCATGCAGAACAAGGGCCGTCTGGTGGCCTGCGACGTGGCCGAATGGCGGGTGGACAAGGCTCAGGAACGCCTGCGCCGCAACGGCGTGCACAACGTCACCCGCCGCGTCATCTCGGGCGAGGCCGACAAGTGGATCAAGCGCAGCGCCGCCAGCTATGACCGCGTGCTGGTGGACGCGCCGTGCACCGGCACCGGCACCTGGCGCCGCAACCCCGACGCCAAGTGGCAATTGACCGAAACCGACCTGCTGGAACTGGTGGGACGGCAAAAGGCCATCCTGGAAAGCGCCGCCCGCCTGACCAAGCCCGGCGGATTGCTGATCTACGCCACCTGCTCGATCCTGCCCGAAGAAAACGAGAAGCGGGTCGAGGAATTCCTGGCCGACCACCCCGACTACACCGCCTTCCCCATCCCGGAATTGTGGCCGCACGTGGCAGGCGACACCCCCTGCCCGGTCAGCGGCCCCTGGCTGCGCCTGAGCCCGCTGTCGCACGGCACCGACGGCTTCTTCGCGGCGGTGCTGCGCAAGAAGGCGGCGGAATAGGCACCTACCCCACGAAGCGTCCGACGATGCGGGCCAAATCGTCCACATAGGAGCCGCCGAACAGGCGGACGTGGACCAGCAGCGGATAGAGCAGGTACAACTCGCGCCGCGCCTCCCAAAAGCCGGGGCGTGGCGGGTGGTGTTCGCCGTAGCGGGCGAAGAAGGTGTCGCCGAAGGTGCCGAACAACGTGGCGAAGGCCAGTTCGATCTCCGGGTCGGCGTAATACAGTGCCGGGTCGATGAACGCCGCCACCCTGTCGTCGCGCACCAGCACGTTGCCGCCCCAGCAATCGCCATGAATCAGCGCGGGCTGTTCCGGTTCGCCGATCCAGCGCTCCAGCCGCCCGGCCAGGGTTTCGACGCGGGCCATCAATTCGGGCGGCAGCCGTCCGGCCGCCAGCCCCTCGCGCGCCATGAACAGCAGACGGTGATCGCGGAAGAAATCCAGCCAGCGCCGGGTCGGCGGATTGGGCTGCGGCAGGCCGCCGATCACCGTGTCGCGCTCGGCGCCGAAGGAATGCCACGGCACCGCGTGCAGCCGTGCCAGCAGGTCGGCGGCGTGGATTTCCACCGCCGGGGTAATGCCGCCGCCCGCCGGGACGTACTCCATCAGCAGCAGATCGTCCTCGGCATGCACCACATGGGGCACCGGCAACAGGGTGTGGCTGGCCAGATGGCGCAGCATCCACGCCTCGGGCTCGAGCCCCTGGCCCAGCTTGGCCACCACCCGGCCGCCCCGGGCCAGCGACACCAGGAACACCCGCGCCACCGAACCGCCCGCCAGCGGCGTCGCCCCCTCGACCGGCCGCCCCACCGCGCGGGCGATGCGTTCGGCCGGAAAGACGGTCACAGCAGGTCGCGGCGGATATGGGCCAGCAGACCGGCCGATCCGGCCTCGATCATGTCCAGCACCCGCTCGAAACCATCGCCGCCGCCGTAATAGGGGTCGGGCACGTCCTTGATACCCAGATCGGGGGCGAAATCCAGGAACAGCTTTACCCGGTCGGCCAGATCGGGCGGACATTGGCGGCGCAGGATCTCGGCATGGCCGCGATCCATGGCCAGCACCAGATCGAATTCGGCGAAATCGGTCGGCCGCACCTTGCGTGCCCGCAGGTCGGACAGATCGACGCCGCGCCGGGCGGCGGCGGCGGCGGAGCGGCCATCCGGCGGCTCGCCCACATGATAGCCGTGGGTTCCGGCGGAATCGGTGGCGACGCGGTCGGCCAGCCCCTGGGCGGCGACCAGGGCGCGGAACACGCCCTCGGCGGTGGGCGAGCGGCAGATGTTGCCGGTGCAGACGAAAAGAATGTTGATCATCTCTCCGGGATACCCGCATTCGCCGGGGAATCGCAAGCCCCTTCCCCCGGACATTTGATCAAGGTCACAGCCAAGCCCGGTCCGCCCCTGTCCATTGAAACCGCTATAAAACACGCGCATCGGGGGGGATACCATGAGCGCAACCGGATGGTGGGCGTCACAGCCCATCGGCAGACGCCTGTCGCTGGGCTTCGCCGCCCTGTGCGCCCTGTTGTGGGCGGTTGCCACCCTGGCGGCGCTGTCGGCGCAAAACCTTCAGGCGGTCAACGAACGCATGGTCGGCCTGCGCCTGCCGGTGGCGGAAACCAGCGCCCGCATGGAAACCCAGATGCAGGCGTCGCTGGCGGCGCTGCGCGGTTTCCTGCTGACCGGCAACGACCGTTTCCGCGCCGACCGCGCCGAGGCATGGCGCAACCTGGGCAATCTGAGCACCGCCATGGACCCGCTGGCCGCCCGCTTCACCAGCGAGGACAACCGCAAGCGCTGGCTGGAACTCAAGGATTTGCTGCCGCAGATCAGCGCCCATCAGGACCGCGCCGAGGCCGCCGGTCCCGGTGCCGAGGGCACCCGCATTCTGGTGGAGGATCTGGTGCCGCGCGTCACCCGCGCAATCGCCATCCTGGCGGGCGAGCGCGGCGCCGACGGCGTGCGCCGCGGCGGCATGGTGGACAGCCAGAAGGAATTGCTGGCCGCCGATTCCGCCGAGGTCGAACGCCGCCTGTCCACCTTGCTGGCCGCCGCCTGGACGGCGCTGGTGGTGGGGCTGGTCGGTGGCGCGCTGATCGCCTGGCGCACCCGCCAGTCCATCGTGCCGCCGCTGGCGGCGGTGACGGGGGCCATGCGCGTCCTGGCGGACGGCGACGCCTCGGTCACGGTGCCCGGCGCCGACCGCCGCGACGAGATCGGCGCCATGGCCCAGGCGCTGGAGGTGTTCCGCCGCAGCCTGCTGCACCAGCGCGAACTGGAGGAACAGGAACGCGTCCAGGCCGAGGCCCGCCAGCGCCGCGCCGAACTGATCGCCCGCCTGACCGGCGAATTCGACGCCCGCGCCTCGGCCCTGGTGGGCGAGGTCGCCGCCGCCGCCGGGCAATTGGAAACCACCGCCGGGTCCATGTCCGCCGCCGCCACCCAGACCGCCGGGCAGGCCGGGGCCGCCGCCCTGGCGTCGGATCAGGCGTCGTCCAACGTGCAGATGGTGGCCGCCGCCGCCGAGGAACTGACCGCCAGCATCGCCGAAATCAGCCGCCAGGTCGCCCAATCCTCGGCCATGGCCGCGGATGCGGTGGCCGACGCCAACCGCGCGGCGGGCGAGGTGCGCAGCCTGGCCGAATCGGTCGGCCGCATCGACGAGGTGGTGCGCATGATCGCCACCGTGGCCAACCAGACCAACCTGCTGGCCCTGAACGCCACCATCGAGGCGGCACGGGCGGGCGAGGCGGGCAAGGGCTTCGCCGTGGTGGCGGGCGAGGTCAAGGGGTTGGCCAACCAGACCGCCAACGCCACCGACGAGATCGGCCGCCACATCGCCGCCATCCAAAGCCAGACCGGGGCGGTGGTCGGTGCCATCGAGCACGTGCTGGGGGTCATCCACCGCCTGGGCGTCATCGCGGGCGACATCGCGGCGGCGGTGGGCGAACAGGCGGGCGCCACCGCCGAGATCGCCCGCAGCGTCGACGAAGCCTCGGCCGGCAGCGCCGAAGTGCGCGGCAACATGGCGGGGGTCCGCCAGGCCGCCGACGACACCGGCGCCGCCGCCGCCCAGGTGCTGAGTTCGTCCGGGCAACTGGCGGAACAGGCGCGCGGCCTGCGCAATGTCATCGGCGAATTCCTGGAGCGCGTCCGCGCGGCTTGATAGCCCCCCGCGCTTTGCTATGCTGCGCCCGCACAATTGCCGTCGCGGAGAGCAGCCATGTCGCGCCCGATCCTGTCGCCCCAGGCCCCCATCGTGGTGTTGACCGGGGCCGGAATTTCCAAGGAATCCGGCCTGGACACCTTTCGCTGCACGGGCGGCATCTGGTCCAAAGTGCGGCTGGAGGACGTGGCGACGCCCGAAGGCTTCGCCCGCGACCCCGATCTGGTGCAGCAATTCTATAACGCCCGCCGCGCCCAACTGGCCGATCCCGGCATCCGCCCCAACCCCGCCCACGCCGCCCTGGCCCGGCTGGAGCGGGAATGGCCGGGCGGCGTGCTGATCGTCACCCAGAACATCGACGACCTGCATGAACGGGCCGGGTCCAGCCACCTGATCCACATGCACGGCGAATTGCGCAAGGTGCGCTGCGACGGTTGCGGCACGGTGCATGCCTGGGACCACGACGTCGCCACCGACACGCCGTGCCCGCGCTGCCTGCGCCCGGCCTTGCGCCCGCATGTGGTGTGGTTCGGCGAAATGCCGCTGGAGATGGAGCGCATCTACGACGCCCTGGACCAATGCGGCCTGTTCGTGTCGATCGGCACGTCCGGCCATGTCTATCCGGCGGCGGGCTTCGTCCATGCGGTGCGCCAGCGCGGACAGGCCCACACCATCGAGCTGAACCTGGACCCCAGCGAGGGCGCCAGCCTGTTCGCCGAGGCCGTCTATGGCCCGGCGTCCGAGGTGGTGCCCGACTTCGTGGCCGAACTGCTGGACACGGCGCGCTGAGCGGCGCGCACGGCCCCGCTTGACTCTTGCGCGGCGCGCGGGCCTATATCGGCACCGTCTATACGGGGATATACGCATGGATAACAGTGCGACCAAGGGCGGCGAGTTCGACGCGCGCCGTCTGGCGACCCTGTCGGTGGCCGCCATCGGCGTGGTCTATGGCGACATCGGCACCAGCCCGCTCTACACCATCAAGGAATGCTTCGGCGGCCTGCACGGCCTGCCGGTGACGCAGGCCAACGTCTTGGGCGTGGCCTCGCTGGTGTTCTGGGCGCTGATCATCGTCGTCACGCTGAAATACGTGCTGTTCATCATGCGCGCCGACAATCGCGGCGAAGGCGGCATCCTGGCGCTGCTGGCCCTGGCCATGCATTCCAGCCACGCCGACCGGCGGCGCATGGGACCGGTCATGCTGCTGGGGCTGTTCGGCTGCGCCCTGTTCTTCGGCGACAGCATCATCACCCCCGCCGTGTCGGTTCTGTCGGCCATCGAGGGGCTGGAAGTGGCCTCGCCCGCCCTGCAACGCTATGTGGAGCCGCTGACGCTGGGCGTCATCACCGTGCTGTTCCTGGCGCAAAGCCGGGGCACCACCACCATCGGCCGGGTGTTCGGCCCGGTCATGGTGCTGTGGTTCGCGGCACTGGCGGTGCTGGGCCTGCGCGAGATCATCACCGAGCCCGCCATCCTGGCCGCAATCAACCCGCTGCACGCCGCCCGCTTCCTGGTGGATCACGGCGGCCGCGCCCTGCTGGTGCTGGGGTCGGTGGTGCTGGCGGTGACGGGGGCCGAGGCGCTGTACGCCGACATGGGCCATTTCGGCAAGCGGCCGATCCAGACCGCGTGGTTCGCCCTGGTGCTGCCCGCCCTGGCGCTGAACTATTTCGGCCAGACGGCGCTGTTGCTGGACAACCCCGAGGCGGTGCGCAACCCGTTCTATCTGCTGGTGCCCGACGCGCTGCTGTACCCCATGATCGGCCTGGCGACGGCGGCGGCGGTGATCGCCTCGCAGGCGGTGATCTCGGGGGCGTTCTCGCTGTCGCGCCAGGCGGTGCAGTTGGGTTTCTCGCCGCGCCTGGAAATCCGCCATACCTCGGACGAGGAAGAAGGGCAGATCTACATCCCGCGCGCCAATTGGGGCCTGTATATCGGCATCGTCGTGCTGGTCCTGGGCTTCAAGTCGTCCTCGGCCCTGGCCGGGGCCTATGGCATCGCCGTCACCGGCACCATGGTGTGCAGCACCGTTCTGGCGCTGGTGGTGGCCCGCACCCTTTGGAACTGGTCGCTGCCGCTGTGCCTGGGCCTGGGCGCCGCCTTCCTGGTGCTGGATTTCGCCTTCATGGGCGCCAACCTGCTGAAGATCCCCGAGGGCGGCTGGTTCCCGCTGATGGTCGGCCTGGGCATGCTGCTGCTGATGGCCACCTGGAAGCGCGGCCGCCAGATCCTGGCCAAGCGTCTGGCCGAGGATTCCATGCCCGTCGACCTGTTCCTGGCGCGGCAGAAGCAGAACCCCACCCATCGCGTGTCCGGCACCGCCATCTACATGACCGGCAACCCCGACACCCTGCCGGTGGCGCTGCTGCACAACCTGAAGCACAACAAGGTTCTGCATGAACGCGTGGTGTTCATGACCGTGGTATTCGAGGACATCCCGCGGGTTTCCGCCAAGGACCGCGTGGTGGTGCAGGGTCTGGCCGAGGGCTTCTATGCCATCACCGTGCGCTACGGCTTCTTCCAGGAACCGGACCTGCCGAAAGTCCTGCGGCTGTGCAAGGCGTTCGGCCTGGAATTCGATGTCATGCAGACTTCGTTCTTCCTTGGGCGCGAGACGCTGATACCCTCGATCCATCCCGAGATGGCGGAGTGGCGCGAAAAGCTGTTCGTGGTGATGAGCCGGAATTCCGTCTCGGCCACCGACTTCTTCCGCATCCCGGCCGGCCGCGTGGTCGAACTGGGCACCCAGGTCCAGCTCTGATTCCGGCCGGAAGCGAAGGCGGCAAGGCATGACAACCGACGAACAGGGCCAGCACGCCCATTCCCGCAACGTCTTCGCGCTGATGTTCGGCGCCATCGGCGTGGTGTTCGGCGACATCGGCACCAGCCCGCTTTACGCCATGAAGGAAACCTTCGCCGGTCCCCATCCGCTGGCGCTGGACCGCCTGCATGTGCTGGGCGTGCTGTCGCTGGTGTTCTGGGCCGTCACCATCATCGTGTCGGTCAAGTACGTCATCTTCATCATGCGCGCCGACAATCGCGGCGAGGGCGGGTCGCTGGCGCTGCTGGCGCTGGTCAGCCGGGCGGCGCAGGGACGGCCCGCGCTGATGTCGCTGGTGGCGGCGCTGGGCATCTTCGCCGCCGCGCTGTTCTATGGCGATTCCATGATCACCCCGGCGGTGTCCATCCTGTCGGCGGTCGAGGGGCTGGCGGTGGTGGCCCCCCACCTGGAGCAATGGGTGGTGCCCGCCACCATCGTCATCCTGGTGGTGCTGTTCGCCATCCAAAGCCACGGCACGGCGGCGGTGGGCATGGCCTTCGGCCCGATCATGACGGTGTGGTTCGCGGTGCTGGCGGTGCTGGGCATCCGCAATATCGGCCTGGACCCCAGCGTGCTCAAGGCATTGTCGCCCCATTACGCCTTCATGTTCCTGGCATCGGACGGTTGGCTGGGCTTTCTGGCTTTCGGCTCGGTGGTGCTGGCGGTGACGGGCGCCGAGGCGTTGTACGCCGACATGGGCCATTTCGGCCGCCTGCCCATCCGGTTGGCGTGGTACCTGCTGGTGCTGCCCGCCCTGGTGCTGAACTATTTCGGCCAGGGCGCGCTGTTGCTGGCCAATCCCGCCGCCATCGAAAACCCGTTCTTCCTGCTGGCGCCCAAATGGGCGGGCATCCCGCTGCTGGTGCTGGCCACCTGCGCGACGGTGATCGCGTCGCAGGCGGTGATCTCGGGCGCCTTCTCGGTGACGCGCCAGGCCATCCAGTTGGGCTATCTGCCGCGCATGACCATCATCCACACCTCGGAAAAGGAAATCGGGCAGATCTACATCCCGATCCTCAACTGGGTGCTGATGCTGTTCGTCATGGCGCTGGTGCTGGGCTTCCGCACCTCGTCCAATCTAGCCTCGGCCTATGGCGTGGCCGTGACCGGCACCATGCTGATCGACGCCGCGCTGATCGGCATGGTCATGCTGCTGCTGTGGAAGTGGAACCGCCGCCGGGTGTTCCTGTTGCTGGGCGTGTTCGTGGTGGTCGATCTGGCGTTCTTCCTGGCCAACGCCACCAAGATTCCCCATGGCGGCTGGTTCCCGCTGGCGGTGGGCCTGACCATCTTCCTGCTGCTGACCACCTGGAAGCGCGGCCGCGCCCTGCTGATGGCCCGCCTGCGCGCCGAGAACATGCCCGAGGACGTGTTCCTGGCCTCGCTGTCCGAGCGGGTGACGCGGGTGCCCGGCACCGCCATCTTCCTGACCGGCACCACCGAGGGCATCCCGCTGGCGCTGCTGCACAACCTGAAGCACAACAAGGTGATCCACGACCGCGTGGTCATCCTGACCGTGTCCATGGAGGAGATCCCGGTGGTGTCGGCGGCGCGGCGCATCGAGACCAAGGAACTGGCGCCGGGCTTCCAGCGGCTGATCCTGCGCTTCGGGTTCATGGAGGACACCAACATCCCCAAGACCCTGGCCCATGCCCGCAGCGACGAATTGGGCTTCTTCTACGAACCCATGAGCATTTCCTATTTCCTGTCGCGCGAAACCATCATCCCGTCCAACAATCCCGGCATGCCGGTGTGGCGCGAGCATCTGTTCGCCTGGATGGCGCGCTCGGCCACCGGGGCCATGGACTTCTTCCACCTGCCATCCAACCGTGTGGTCGAATTGGGTAGTCAGGTCGAGATATAACTCCCGTATAGAGCTTCGGGGAAACACCCTATTCCACCGGCGCGGGTACCGGAAGGGGATGCGCCAACGCTGTTATCATCGGCAGGTTAAAACCTTTCGGTTGAATACAGCGGTGGCGCCTCCATGAAGTCCTTCCTTGCCCGTCTGTCCATCACCCATCGCATCGTGCTGATCACCGTGCTGGGCACGGTGTTCAGCACTGTGGCCATCGTCTCGCTGGTGCTGTCCATCGTGCAGCAGAACCTGGCCGAACAGGCCGTGGCCCAGCAGAAAAGCAACATGCGCATCTTCCAGGAATTGCTGAAGGCCAAGGGTGGCGGCGCGGCGCACATCGTCGACGGCAAGCTGGCCTGGGGCGATTACGTGGTGGACGACAACCACGAAGTGGTGGACAAGCTGCGCGAGGCCATGGGCATCGGCGCCACCATCTTCCGCGACGACGTGCGCGTTTCCACCAACGTGGTGGACAAGGAAGGCAAGCGCGGCGTCGGCACCAAGTTCAAGGATGGCCCGGTCAAGGATCAGGTCTACCGCGACGGCAAGCCCTATGACGGCGAGGCCAACGTCATCGGCACCGATTACCTGTTGCGCTACGAACCCCTGCGCGATGCCAGCGGCAAGATTATCGGCGCCATGGTGGCGGGCATGCCCAAATCCACCTTCTTCCAGATGCTCGAGGACATCCGCCTGCCGGTGATCGGCGTGGCGGCGGCCATCGGCGCCCTGATGTGTCTGGTGCTGTTCCTGGTGACGCGCGCCCAGATGAGCGTCATCGGCCATCTGGCCGAGGCCATGGACCGCCTGACCCGCCGCGACTACACCGTACAGATCGCCGACACCGGCCGCGCCGACGAGATCGGCGCCATGTCCAAGGCGCTGAACGGTTTCCGCGATTCGCTGTCGCGGGCCGAGGAAATGGACCGCCAGCAGGCCCAGGCGCACCAGGAACAGGCGGCCAAGCGCGCCGCCATGGATGCCGCCACCCAAGCCTTCGCCGCCAGCATCGAAAGCGTGGTGGCCGAAGTCACCGCCGCCGCCAGCCAGTTGCGCGGCAATGCCCAAAGCCTGTCCTCGACCGCCGATTTGACCTTGGGCAAGGCGTCGTCGGTGGCCAGCGCCTCGGAACAGGCCACCGGCAACGTCGAGGCGGTGGCCAGCGCCACCGAGGAACTGACCGCCAGCATCGGCGAGATCAGCCGCCGCGTGTCCGAGGCGTCGCAGGTGGCCAGCCAGGCGGTGGGCGAGGCCAAGGACACCAACGTCATGGTGCGCGGTCTGGCCGAGGCCGCCACCCATATCGGCGAAGTGGTGGGTCTGATCAACGACATCGCCAGCCAGACCAACCTGCTGGCCCTGAACGCCACCATCGAGGCGGCACGGGCGGGCGAGGCGGGCAAGGGCTTCGCCGTGGTGGCGCAAGAGGTCAAGTCGCTGGCCAACCAGACCGCCAAGGCGACCGAGGACATCCAATCCCAGGTTGCCGCCATCCAGGCCGCCACCGACAAGGCGGTGGCCGCCATCGGCGGCATCACCCAGACCATCGACATCATTTCCGAGATCACCTCGACCGTCGCCTCGGCCGTCACCCAACAGGGCGCCGCCACCGGCGAAATCTCGCGCTCGGTGCTTCAGGCGTCGGAAGGCACCGCCGACGTGTCGCGCAACATCGCCGACGTCACCGACGCGGCGCGCCAGACCGAACGTTCGGCCGCCGACCTGCTCGGCTCGGCCGAGGCGCTGACCCGCCAGTCGGATTCCCTGCGCGCCGAGGTCAGCCAGTTCCTGCAAGCAGTGCGGGCGGGCTGACGCCCGCCCCTTTTTGCCTTTCGCCCGTCAACCACACTGGCGGAACCAGCCAGCAGTAACACGGATGAACACGGATAGGTGTGGGATGGGCACGGATGTTTCTTCCTGTCTTGCCGTCACCGCTATTCTTGAACCGGCGGTCCATGCGGTTCCGTGTTACCGCTGGGTCGTTCCGCCAACGCGGACGGAGGTAGGACGGCTAACCACTTTTAACCGGACACCAGTGGACCAAACCCGGCGATGACGGCAAGACAGGGAGAAACAGCGAAGGCCCTTTTCCCCGCCCGCCCTCAGATCACCTTGCCGTCGTCGTCGTCCACCAATCCGGCGACGCCCGCCAGCCAGTGGCGCAGGGCGCGGCGCTGCATCAGCTTGTCCTGGGCCGGACCGGGCAGGTCGGACAGCGAGATCACGCCCTTGCGGATCAGCACCTCGACCAGATCCTCCAGCACGCGGATGAAGCCCAGATCGGAATGGACGAAGGCTTCGTCCTCGCTGAGTTCGGTGTCGCTGGTGCGGGCCAGCAGGGCCAGCACCTCGGGATCGTCGGGCGCCAGTTCCTCGGCATCCTCTTCCAGCGGCACCTCGGACACCGCGATCACCTGACCGTCCTGGTCGCGCAGAACATAGGGCATGCCCATCCCCCCGAAAGAAAACCGCCCGGCAGGACAGCCTGCCGGGCGGGATCGCTTTACGCCTTGCCGAACACCCGGCGGAAGATGGTGTCCACATGTTTGGTGTGATAGCCGAGGTCGAACAATTCCTCGATCTGGGCCTGCGACAGCGCCTTGGTGACGTCGGAATCGGCCTTCAGACCGTCCAGGAACTTGCCCTTGGTTTCCTTGCCCTCGCCGGCCGCGTCCCACACCTTCATGGCGTTGCGCTGCACCAGACGATAGGCATCCTCACGCGACACGCCCGCCTGGGTCAGCGCCAGCAGGACGCGCTGCGAGAAGATCAGGCCGCCCAACTGGTTCAGGTTGCGCTCGACCACGTCGGGATAGATCACCAGCTTGTCCACCACGTTGGTCAGACGGGCCAGGGCGAAATCCAGGGTGATGGTGGCGTCGGGGCCGATGTAACGCTCGACCGAGGAATGCGAGATGTCGCGCTCGTGCCACAGGGCGACGTTTTCCATGGCCGGAACCACATAGCCGCGCACCATGCGGGCCAGACCGGTCAGGTTCTCGGTCAGCACCGGGTTGCGCTTGTGCGGCATGGCCGAGCTGCCCTTCTGGCCCGGCGAGAAATATTCCTCGGCCTCGCGCACTTCGGTGCGCTGGAGGTGGCGGATTTCCACGGCCACGCGCTCGATCGAGCTGGCGATGGTGCCCAGCGTGGCGAAGAACTGGGCGTGGCGGTCGCGCGGGATCACCTGGGTGGACAGCGGCTCGGGTTGCAGGCCCAGCTTGGCGGCCACATGCTCCTCGACGCGCGGGTCGATGTTGGCGAAGGTGCCGACCGCGCCCGAGATGGCGCAGGTGGCGATGTCGGCGCGGGCGGCCAGCAGGCGGGCCTTGTTGCGCTGGAACTCGGCGTGGAACCCGGCGAACTTCAGGCCGATGGTCACGGGCTCGGCGTGGATGCCGTGGCTGCGGCCCATGCAGGCCAGATCCTTGTATTCGAAGGCGCGGCGCTCCAGCGCGGCCAGCAGCGCGTCGATGTCGGCCAACAGGATGTCGGCGGCCTGGACCAGTTGCACGTTCAGGCAGGTGTCCAGCACGTCGGACGAGGTCATGCCCTGGTGCACGAAGCGCGAATCGGGGCCGATATGCTCGGCCAGTTCGGTCAGGAAGGCGATGACGTCATGCTTGGTTTCCGCCTCGATGGCGTCGATGCGGGCGATGCGCTCGGGGGTATAGGGCTTGTCGCCGTTGGCCCACACCGCCTTGGCGGAATCCTTGGGGATCACGCCCAACTCGGCCAGCGCGTCGCAGGCGTGGGCCTCGATGCGGAACCAGATGTTGAACTTGTTGGCGGCCTCCCAGATGGCGGTCATCTGGGGACGGGAATAGCGAGCGATCGACATCGAAGGGCCTCGGAGAGCAGGCGTGCGGAAAGGGCGGTTATGGCAAAAAACCAGAGGTTTTGCCAGGGTCTAGGCAGAAAAAAAGCCGCGCGGCCATGCCGTGCGGCTTTGTCCCGGCAACCGGCCCGCCTTACAGCGGGCGGGGGCGGCCGTAATGGATGAAGTCGGTCCAGGTGCGCTCGACCCGTTGCAGGGTGGCGACGGTGGTGTCCAGGGCGCGGGCGGTTTCCTCGCTGCCGCCCAGCACCTCGGCCAGATCGTTCTGCAACTTGCGCACGGCGTTGCACAGATCCAGGCCCTTCTGCGTCAGCTTGAGACGCACCGAGCGGCGATCGTGCGGCGAGCGTTCCTGGGTCAGGTACTCGGCCTCGGTCAGCGCCTTGATGTTGTAGGACACGTTCGAGCCCTGGTAATAGCCGCGGTCCTTGAGGTCGCGGATCACCACCTCGTTCTCGCCGATATTATAGAGCAGCAGCGCCTGGACCGCGTTGATGTCCTCGATGCCAAGGCGGCGCAACTCGGTCCGCAGAACGTCGAGGAAGTGGCGGTGCAGGCGTTCGATCAGGCGAACGATGTCGAAATACGGCTGGATCATAGGCAAGGAGTATAGGTTTAACCCCTTTCAACAACAACAGGGTTTTTCCAAAAATTGAATAGGATGTAAAAGCCGCGCCCATTGCCCGTGCCCCGGCGGAATTGTACTCTGCGCGATCAACCTTCGCGGACCCGGGGGGGGCCTATGACCGGCGCGGAAAGCCGTCCGATCGTCGTGACCGTGTTCAACCAGAAAGGCGGCGTGGGCAAGACCACCACGGCGGTCAACGTCGCCGTCTGTCTGGCGGCGTTCGGGCGGCGGGTGGCGCTGATCGACCTGGACAGCCAAAGCAACGCCACCGCCAATCTGGGCGTGCCGCCGCCGGTGGCCACCGGCGCCTATCACCTGCTGGTCGGTCAGGCCAAGCTGGACGAGGCGCTGCGCGCCACCCCCTACGACAATCTGCGGCTGGTGGGCGGCTCCGACGAACTGGCCTGGGCCGACGTGGAACTGGCCATGGGCGAGGCGCCCGAGGCAGCCATGACCCGCGCCCTGGCGACGGTGCCGCCCGAGTTGGATTTCATCGTCATCGATTGCCCGCCCGCCCCGGGCATCGTCTCGGTCAACGCCCTGGTGGCCGCCGACATGGTGGTGATGCCGGTCATGCCCAGCCCGCATGCCCTGGACGGTCTGCACAAGGCGTGGTGGAACGTCACCCGCGTGCGCTCGCACTTCCAGCGCGGCATGGACGGCCTGCACATCCTGTTGACCATGACCGAGGACAGCGACCTGACCAAGCGGCTGAGCGCCGACATCATCGCCGAATTCGGCGCCCGGGTGATGCCCATCATGGTGCCGCGCGACGGCGCGGTGATCGAGGCGGCGTCGCGCGACCTGCCGGTGGCGGTGCTGGCCTCGGGCTCGGCCCCGGCGCGGGCCTATGTGCGGGTCGCCGAATTGCTGCTGGACCCCGCCGCCAACGATTTGGAAGCGCGCGAGGCCGCCCGCGCCCGATTGGGCCAATGGCAGGACAAGCTGGCCGCGCTGCCCGCCCATCGGGACCGTTACGGCAATACCGGCGCCGCCCCCGCCCCGGCCTGGACCGAGGATGGCGACATCCCCGAGGACGAGGATTTGGAGGAGGTGCCGCTGCCGACACCCGAGGCGGCGGCCGCCGCGCTGGAGGACGCGCCCAAGCCGCGCATGGTCAAGCACCACACGCCGCGCCGCCCGGCCACCACCGCCCCGGCGCCCAAGATGGGTCCGGTGCGCCGCGCGATCTTCGCCCTGCTGCTGCTGACCATCGGCGCCATCCTGGGCGCGGCGGCGGCAGTGGCGGTTCTCATGGGACCGGGCTTGCCGTTCCCGGTGTGAGCATTGTCCTTAGATGCCCGTGTCAAGCACACTGCCGTCCGGTTTAGGTTTTCGCGGAGAGTGCCTGGGCGGACATGCTGTGCCACGAGACACGGATTGCACGGATGCCCGCTGGCGCGGGCCACGGACGAACACGGATGATCATCGCGCCAGCTTGCACATATCCCTCTGATTTATAAGAAAAACCGTCACCCCGGACGCGCTTGCGCGAGCCGGGGCCCATGGTGGTGCATCAACTATGGATTCGCCCTTGCACGGGAATGACGCGTTGATCCGTGCCCATCCGTGGCCGCGAAGCGGCATCCGTGCAATCCGTGTCTCTTGGCAGGACGGAAGCGGTCAACCCCAGGTCGGCCGGGCACATCCGCCGCACTACAGAATTTTAAACCGGACAGTCGTGTGTCAAGCACGGGCATGACGAAAGAGAAAGCCCGTCATCCGCGTTACCGCTGGTTCCTGCCACCCGCACGGACGATGGACGAAAGGGACATGAGAAACGAAAACGGCCCGCTGTCTTGCGACAGCGGGCCGGATCGTTCGGCGCAGAATTCTTAGTGGAACTTGCGCGACAGATCGGCGATGGCGGCGTCGGCCAGGGCGGCCTTTTGCGCATCGGAAACCGACTGGGCCAGAACCTGCTGGGCGGCGCTCATGGCGACGTCCACGGCGACGTTCTGCACTTCCTTGAGGGCGGCGGCCTCGGCCTGGGCGATGCGCTCCAGGGCCTGGGCTTCGCGGCGCTTCAGCGCCTCTTCCAGATCCTTGGCGGCCTGCTTGGACAGGCGCTCCGCCTCGGACTTGGCGTGGGCGATGATTTCCTCGGCTTCCTTCATGGCGTCGCGCTGCTTGCGCTGATAGGTCGCCAGCATTTCCTGGGCGTCCTCGCGCAGCTTGGCGGCTTCGTCCAGGCGGGCCTTGATCTTGGCGGCGCGGCCGTCAAGGGCGGCGCCGATGGCGTTGAGCACCGGCTTGAAGGCCAGACCGACGACCAGCAGGAAGGCGATGTACACCCAGACGTGCGGATCGGCGTAGAACGGCACGGCGTGAGCGGCCCCGTGTTCAGCGGCGAAGGCGGTGGAGATCATTGGCCCTGCTCCTTGAGAGCGGTGGCAACGGCGGCGTCGATCTGGGACTGTTCGGCGGCGGTGCCGACCAGACGGGCGATGGCGGCGCCGGCGATGTCGGAAGCGACCTCGCGGACCGAGGCCATGGCCTTGTCCTTGGCGGCGGCGATACGGGTCTCGCCCGCCTTGATCTGATCGGCCAGCTTGGCGTTCAGCTCGCGGGTGCGGTCTTCGGCCTGCTTGGCCAGACGATCGCCCGCCTCCTTGATGACGGCATGGGCATGAGCCCGGGACTCGGCCAGCGCCTTCTCGTAGGCGGCGACGGCGGCTTCGGCCTCGGCCTTCAGCTGCGCGGCCTTGTCGAGATTGTCGTCGATCTTGCGCTGACGTTCATCGAGCACGGCGCCGATCTTCGGCAGGGCCACCTTCGCCATCAGGAAGTACAGCGTGATGAAGGTGATCGCCAGCCAGACGATCTGGGGCAGGAAGAACGCCGTTTGTTGGAACTGGGGCATCCCGGTGCTCCAAAACGTGGGAAAAGCGGAGTTTCACGGCATTTCCGCCGGGCGGACGGACCGCGTGGGGGTTTCCCACCACGCGGTCCCGAACCATCCGAAGGAGATTTTCGCGAACTTAGGCGAAAAGAACCATCAGGGCGACGACCAGCGCGAACAGCGCGATGGCCTCGGTCACGGCGAAGCCGATCCAGCCGTACAGCTCGACGTTCGCCTTGGCGGCCGGGTTGCGGCCCACGGCGGCGATCAGGTTCGACCAGATGTTGCCCACGCCGATACCGGAACCGATCATGCCGATGGCAGCCAGGCCAGCACCGATGAACTTAGCAGCAGTCGCGTCCATATTTTTGCTCCTTCGAGAAAAAACCAAAACCACACAAAACGTTCCGACCTACATCCCGCACATCAGTGCATGTGGATGGCATCGTGCAGGTAGATGCAGGACAGAATGGTGAAGACGTAAGCCTGCAACAGCGCGATACCGATTTCCAGGACGGTGATGGCACCGAGGAAAGCGAACGGCACGATGCCGGGCAGGATGTAGAAACCGCCGAGGCTGACCACGAAACCACCCATCACGAACAGGATGATGTGGCCCACCGTCATGTTGGCGAAAAGTCGGATCGCCAGGCTGAAGGGGCGGGAGAAGTACGAGATCAGCTCGATCGGCACCAGGATCACCGCGGTGGCGATCGGGGCGCCGTGCGGGAAGAACATGCGCAGGAAGTGCAGACCGTGACGGGCGAAGCCGATGATGGTCACGCCGATGAACACCACGGCGGCCATGGCGAACGTCACCGCCACGTGCGAGGTGAAGGCGAAGCCATAGGGCACCAGACCCAGCAGGTTGCCGAACAGCACGAACATGAACAACGTGAAGATGAAGGGGAAGTAGGGACGCCCCTCCTGGCCCACGTTGTCGCGCAGCATGCCGGCGACGAATTCATAGAGGACCTCGGCCAGGGACTGCCAGCGACCGGGCACCAGCGCGCGCGAGCGCACCGACAGGGTCAGCAGGGCAGTGATCAGCACGACCGCGATCACCATCATGAGAGCAGACTGGGTGAACGAGACGTTCAGGCCGCCAATCTGGAAGTCGAGACCCGGCAGGGCCTTGATCTCGAACTGCTGCATCGGAGAATGCTTCTCTGCCACCTTGGCCTCTCTCGCCTATTCTTCAGTTCGTTCAGACCGACGCCTCTGCGCACCGCCGAGGCCGATCGACTCGTCCAATCCCTTGGCCGCGCGATAGGCGTTTACCACGCCTGCCGCTCCGCCGAGGAGCAGAAACAACACCATCATGACCGGCAAGGTTCCAAGCCAGCGATCGAGGGCATACCCAATTCCGCAGCCGACGGCAACACCGGCGACGAACTCGATACTGATTCGGAACCCGAGACCCAGGCCGGATTTGGCGATGGAGTGGGACGGACCCACCCGCTTTTCCGCTTCTTCCACCCCGCGCGCAGCGCGCAAACGAGCCTCGAAATCCTCCAACGACGTGGGTTTTTCCTGCTCAGCCATGGATGATGAGCCCCTTGAAAATCCCAGCCGCCATCACAACGGTGCCAAAAGCGCGGGCACCATAAGGGGAGAGCCCACCCGTGTCAAGGACGGAAACCGCAGAACACAAGTGCTTGAGGTCATTGGCGAATTCAGACCCCCAGCGGCGGTATGCCCACCGGTCATACCGCATTGCGGCGTCCGATTCCTCCCCGAAGGGGTAGTCGCACCCGGGTAGGTCAAGCCAACACCGAGGTTTCGCGGATGGCCTCGGCCTGCGCCAGATCGACGGAAACCAGTTGCGAAACGCCCCGTTCCGCCATGGTGACGCCGTACAGGCGGTCCATGCGGGCCATGGTCATGCGGTGGTGGGTGACGATCAGGAAGCGGGTGCCGGTGGTGCCCGCGATGCGTTCCACCAGGGTGCAGAAGCGATCGACGTTGGCGTCGTCCAGCGGCGCGTCCACCTCGTCCAGCACGCAGATGGGGGCGGGATTGATCAGGAACACCGCGAAGATCAGCGCCAACGCGGTCAACGCCTGTTCGCCACCGGACAGCAGCGACAATTGTTGCAGGCGCTTGCCCGGCGGCGAGGCCATGATCTCCAGCCCGGCTTCCAGCGGGTCGGCGGATTCGGTCAGCGCCAGATGGGCGCGGCCGCCGCCGAACAGCCGCACGAACAGGTCGCGGAAATGCTGGTCCACCTGCTGGAACGACGCCAGCAGGCGTTCGCGGCCCTCGCGGTTCAGTTCGGCGATGGCGCCGCGCAATTTGGCGATGGCCTGAACCAGATCGTCCTTTTCGGCGCGCATGCCGTTCATGCGCTCTTCCAGTTCGACCACTTCCTGTTCGGCGCGCAGATTGACCGGCCCCATGGCGTCGCGTTCGCGGTTCAGGCGGTCCAGCTTGCGTTGCAGATCGTCAAGGTCGGGGCGTTCGCTTTCCACCAGCCCGGCGATATCGCGCAATTGTTCCGGCGTCATGTCCAGACGTTCGGCGATGCGGGCGGCGACGGCGCGGCAATTCTGGTCGGCGGCGGACAGCGCCGCCTCGCGCCGGATGCGGTCCTCGCGCGAATTGGCCAGCGCCGCCTCGGCGGCGCGCATGGTGCGATCGGCTTCGGCCAGGATGCCCTCGGCCTCGGCCAAGGCGTCGGCGGAACGTTTGCGCTCGCCCTCGGCGGCGTCGAGACGTTCCAGCAATTCGGCGCGGCGGCGGGCGAAGGTGTCGGGGGCCTGGGCCAGCCGCTCCAACTCCAGCATCACCGTCTCGCGCCGTTCCTCCAGTTCCTCGACCTGGGCGCGGGCGGCCTCGGCGCGGCGGCGCCACGAGGCGATGTCGCCGGCGATGGCATCCAGGCGGCGCTTGCGTTCGCCCGCCTCGCGGGTGATGCGGTCCAGGGCGGACCGGGCCTCGACCAGCGCCGAGCGGCGCTCGGCCAGATCGGCGCGCAGGCCGTTGACCTTGTCGCGGCCCTCGTCGGCGCTTTGCGGAAAGGCGGCGACGGTTTCCCGCGCCATCATGAACTCGCCCTCGGCTTCCTCCAGATCGGCGCGGGCGGCGTCGGCCTGCTCGGCCAGACCGGCCAGACGGGATTCGTGGGCGGCGAAACGCTGGGCCAGCTTGCCGTGCTCGTCGCGCGCCTTGGCGCTTTCCGCCTCGGCCCGCTTGACCGCGTCCTTGGCGGCGCGTTCGTTCTCGGTGGCTTCCTCCACCGCCTGGGTCGCGTCCTCGACCTTGGCCTGGGCTTCCTCGGCGCCCAGTTCGGCGTCTTCCAGCTTGGCCTCCAACTCGCGCAGGCGGTTGCGCTGGGCCAGACGGACGGCCATGGGGCTGGGGGCACCGGCCCGCGCGGTATAGCCGTCCCAGCGCACCAGATCGCCGTCGCGCGTCACCAGACGCTGCCCCGCCGCCAAAACCGGGCGCAGCCTTTCGGCATCGGCGACGCTGGCGACCACGCCCACCTGCGACAGACGACGGGCCAGGGCATGGGGGGCGCTGACGAACCGCGCCAGCGGCTCGACGCCGTCGGGCAGCGCGGGCGCGTGTTCCAGCGGCGGCAGCGGCACCCAATGCAGGGGCGCGGCACTGTCCAGCGACCCGGCAAGGTCGTCGCCCAGGGCGGCGGCCAGCGCCGCCTCGGCGCCGCCCTGGGCGCTGATGGCATCCAGCACCGGCGGATGGTCGCCGACCTTGCCCTGGGCCAGCACATTATTCAGGGCGTCGGCCTCGGCCTTGAGGCGCGAGCGGGTGGCATTGGCCGCCTGGAAGGCATCGCGGGCGGATTCGCGCGCCGCCATGGCCTGGACGCGACGGCGGTCCCATTCCTCGGCCTCGGCGCGGCTTTCCTCCAGATATTCCAGCGCCGATTCCAGATCCATCTCGGCGGCGGTCAGTTCGGCGCGATCGACGCCCTCCTGCTCGGCCTGGGATTTCTGCGCCTCGACCTGAACCAGACGTTCCTTCAGGCGGTCGCGGCGGTTCTCGGACTCGGTCAGGCGGCGCAGGGCGGCGGCGCGCTCGGCGTCGGCGGCGGCCACTTCCTCCATGACCCGCGACAGATCCTTTTCCACCGCCGCCACGGCGTTGGCGGCGGCCTCGACGGCAGCATCGGCCTCGGCCCTGGCCTCGTCCTCGCCCAGCGCCGCCTCGGCGATGGCTTCCTGCTCGGCCGCCAGACGCTCGACCGCGCCCTCGGCGTCGGCGGCGCGGGCATGTTCCTTTTGCAGATCGTTGGTGGCCTGGGCCAGACGGCTTTCCAGGTCGCGGCGGGTTTCCGCCAGCCGCCCCTCCTCGCCCTCCAATTGCTCGCGTTCCACCAGCAGGCGCTGGAACGCGCCCTGGATTTCGGCGTCGCGGCGGCGCAATTCGGGCAGGCCGGCGGCGGTTTCGGCCTGGCGGGTGGCGGCGATGGCGGCCAGCTCGGTCGCTTCCTCGACCCGCAGATCGGCTTCCTTCATGGCGGCGCGGGCGGCGTCGATGGTCGCCAGCGCCTCCAGCCATTGCAGGTACAGAAGCTGCGCCTCGATGGTCTTGATCTGCTCGGACACCGAGCGGTAACGCGCCGCCTGCCGCGCCTGCTTTTGCAGGCTCTTCAACTGCTCGTCCAGGGTGGCGAGCACGTCGTCCAGGCGTTCCAGATTGCCTTCGGCGTTCTTGAGGCGCAATTCCGCCTCGTGCCGCCGCGAATACAGGCCCGAGATACCCGCCGCCTCTTCCAGCAGGCCGCGCCGCTCGCCGGGTTTGGCGTTGATCAGCGCGCCGACCCGGCCCTGGCTGACCAGACCGGACGAGCGGGCGCCGGTGGCGGCGTCGGCGAACAGCAATTGCACGTCGCGGGCGCGCACGTCCTTGCCGTTGATGCGATAGGCCGAGCCCTGGCCGCGTTCGATACGACGGATGATCTCGAGATCATCCATTTCATATTGCGGCGGCGCGGTGCGCCGGGAATTGTCCAGGGTGACGCCGACTTCGGCCAGATTGCGGGCCGGGCGGTTGGAGGTGCCGCCGAAGATGACGTCGTCCATCTCGCCGCCGCGCATCTGGCGGGCCGAGGTTTCGCCCATCACCCAGCGCAAGGCTTCGATCAGGTTCGACTTGCCGCAGCCGTTCGGGCCGACCACCCCCGTCATGCCCGGCTCGATCAGAAGCTCGGTGGCATCGACGAAGGACTTGAAGCCCGACAGCCGCAGCTTGGTGAACGAGATCAAGGAACGGCTCGCCTTACTTGGCGGCGGCCTTCAGCGCCTTGACGATCTTGTCCGGGTCGTTGCCCTGGACCAGCGTGCCGTTGACGATGACGGTCGGGGTGAATTCCACGCCGAACACCTCGTTCCCGGCCTTGGCGCGCTCCTGGATGGCGGCGGCCAGATCCTGGCGGCCCAGGCAGGCATCCACGTCCTCGCCGGTCATGCCGGCCAGCCGCACCGCCTTCTTCAGTCCGTCCAGCGGGTTGCTGGCCGACATCCACTTTTCCTGCTGCGCCATGATCAGGTCGAGCACGCCGAAATAGCGGTCCTTGCCCGCGCAATGGGCGATCATCGAGGCGCCGATGGACAGATGCGCCGGGCTGGTGGGGAAGTCGCGGTAGATCAGCTTGGCCTTGCCGGTGTCGATCCATTCGGCCTTGATCTTCGGCATACCCTTGATTTGCAGGTCGGCGCAATGGCCGCAGGTGGTCGAGGCATATTCGATGATGGTGATGGGGGCGTCGGCCTTGCCCATCACCTGATCGATGGCGAAGGTTTCCTGCTTCCGGTCGGCGGCCAGCGCGGCACCGGCGGCACACAACGAAACCATGACGGCGAAAAGGCGGACGGCGTTCTTCACCCTTGTTCTCCCGGCGGAGTTGAAGCGGACGGGATATTAGGGGCGCGCGTCCCCGGAAACAAGGAGAGTCCGGTCAGTCGGCCGCTTCCTCGTCCTCGGGCGGTTCGTCGGCCACGCCCTCGACCTCCTCGGCCTCGTCGTCCACGGGCTCCAGCCAGCCCAGTTCGGCCGCCGCTTCGCGCAGGGCGCGGGCCTTGGGGTGCCCGGCCGGAACCTTGGACAGATAGGCGCGCAGCGCGGCGGCGCCGGTCCACAGCCAGGCTTCCAGCCCCTGGTTGCCGATCCACTGCCGCACCACCAGATCGAAGGGCGGCACCTGACCCGGCACCGGCGGGAAATACTCGTACTGCCCGGCGCGGCGGCAGATTTCCACCACGGCGCCGTGCTTGCGCAGAGAGTCCAACGCCGCCAGCGGCAGGTTGCGGCGATCCTCGTCGGACAGGGATTCGTCGGTGTAGTACCAGAATTCCGGCTTGGCCCGGCTGTCGTCCATCAGGTGGGCCGCCACGTCCCACCAGCCATAGCACGGCACGGCGTGGTGGCGGCCGCCGTCGCGCACCAGCAGCAGCACGTCGATTTCCGGCGGCTGCAAGGCGGCGGGGATCATGCCGCGCACCCGGCCGCCCGGCCGATAGGGCTCGGCCTCGACCCGGCGGGGCGGCGGCGGCGGGGGCGGCGGCTTGGGCGTGGCGATGGCGGCACCCAGGCGCAGCAGCGCCTCGCGCAGTTTGTCGTCGGCGACCCCGGCCACCACGCTTTCCAACCGCGCCACCGCCTCGGGCGGCGGGGCGGCGGGCGGCGGCGGCACATAGGGGCGCGGCAGCGGCCCGATCTTGATGCGGATGCGCGCCACCGCCGCATAGCCGAAAAAGGTGTTGATGCGTTCGATGATCAACGGCGACAGGTGTTGCACCTCGGGCGCCCAGGCCGAGGACGCCACCTTGAGTTCCAGGTCGCCGTTGTCGCGCTGCCACGACCCGCCGGGCAGCCGCTTGAAGATGATGCGCAACGGCATGGTGTTGCGGGCCAGCGACGGCCCGACGATCTGCGGCCACAGGGTCAGCAACTGGCCCGAGACGAATCCCCGCTTGCCGCCGACGCGCCGGATCAGGCGATCGGTTTCGGTGTTGACGTGCAACAGGCTGGCGGCACGCCGTTCGACCTTGCGCGGCGGGCGGGGCATCAGCGGGACGGGGTTTCGTTCTTGCTCATGGCGGGCAGGATACGATTTCGCCTATGCTCACGCCATGCCCGAGTCTGCCTCCCCCTCCGCCCTCGCCCATCGCCTGCTGGACTGGTACGACCGCAACGGCCGCACCTTGCCATGGCGGGCGCGGCCGGGCGAAAGCGCCGATCCCTACCGCGTCTGGCTGTCCGAGATCATGTTGCAGCAGACCACGGTGCAGGCGGTGGCGCCCTATTACCTGCGCTTCCTGGAACGCTGGCCCACTGTCCAGGCGCTGGCGGCGGCGCCGGTCGAGGACGTGATGCACGCCTGGGCGGGCCTGGGCTATTACGCCCGCGCCCGCAACCTGCACAAATGCGCCCAGGTGGTGGCCGAGCACCGCGACAGCCGCTTTCCCGATACCGAGCAAGACCTGCGCGCCCTGCCCGGCATCGGCGATTACACGGCGGCGGCGGTGGCGGCCATCGCCTTCGGCCGCCGCGCCGTGGTCATGGACGGCAACGTGGAACGGGTGATGGCGCGGCTGTTCGCCGTCACCGAGCCGCTGCCCGGCGTCAAACCCACCCTGAAGGAGTTGGCCGGGCGGCTGACCCCCGACCAGCGGCCCGGCGATTACGCCCAGGCGGTGATGGATCTGGGCGCCACCATCTGCACGCCGCGCAACCCGGCCTGCGGCCTGTGCCCGTGGATGGATGCCTGCGACGGCCGCAAGCAGGGCATCGAGGCGGCCCTGCCCGCCAAGGCGGAAAAGGCCGAGAAACCCACCCGCCACGGCCTTGCCTTCTGGACCATCCGCAAGGACGGCGCCGTGCTGCTGCGCCGCCGCCCGCCCACCGGCCTGCTGGGCGGCATGATGGAGATTCCCTCCACAACGTGGCGCGAGGGCGCCGCCTGGGATCTGGATGCCGCCAGCGCCGAGGCGCCGCTGGCCGCGCCATGGCGGCTGCTGCCCGGTCTGGTGCGTCACACCTTCACCCATTTCCATCTGGAAATGCAGGTGGCGGTGGCGCGCACCGGCTCCAATCCGCTGGCGCGTGGTATATGGTGTCCGCTGGACCGGCTGGGCGAGCAGGCCCTGCCCACCATCATGCGCAAGCTGGTGCGCCACGCCTTGGCCAAAGCCTATTGAGAGGGAGAAGTCCCATGCGTCCTCTGTTGCTCGCCGCCATGCTCTGCCTTTTCGCCGCGCCGCCGGTCCAGGCCCAGCAGCAATACGGCGAGCGTCTGCTGATGAGCGCCCCGGCGGGATGGAGCGCCATCCCCATTCAGCGCGGCGAGAAGATGGTGATCTCGCGCCTGTTTCCGCCGGGCGAAAGCGACAAGCAATGGACCCAGGCCATCACCGTGCAGATGTACCCCAATTCCGAGCAATCGGCCCGCGCCTTCATCGAAGGCATCGTCGCCTACAGCCGCGACAATTGCGAGGCGGCCGGGCTGGGACCGGTAAACGAGGCCATGACCAACGGCTATCCCACCGCCGCCGTCACCATCACCTGCACCAAGGGCCGCACCTCGGGCCTGGGCAGCTTCGCGCTGGTCCAGGCCATCCGTGGCCGCGAGGCGCTGTACGCGGTGCAGCGGCAATGGCGCGGCGCCCCGTTCGGCCGCGACCAGAACCCGGGCTTTCCGTCGGAAATGCTGAAGGACTGGGCCGATTTCTCGCGCACCGTCAGCCTGTGCGACACCCGCAACAGCAAGCATCCATGCCCGTGACGGGCCTTATTTACACAAGGTGATCCCGGTCGCCGGGTTGGTGTGGCAGAACAGCTTGCGGTCGCCCACCTTGCCCATGGTGTTGCCGTTTCCGTCCTTGTGCAGCAGCACCTTGTCCTTGCCCATCTTGCCGACGGTGCCGTTGGCGGTGTCTTGCAGGATGACCGGCTCGCCGTTCACCTTGCCCATGGTGCGGCCCTGGGCGGGGTCGGACAGGATGACGGTGTCGGCCTTCTTCTTCGCCGCATCGGCGGCCAGGGCCGGGGCGGCAAACAGCATCAGGGCGGCAAGGCAAAGACGAAACATGAGTGCGCTCTCCCAAGGTCGCCCCCATTGAAGCATGGCCGGGGCGGCGGCGCCACCGGACCTTGGGAATACACGCTTTGTTCTTATCGACTTTGCCCCTATACTCCGCGCCATCATGCCTGCCGATTCCCCTGCGCCACCGCCCGCTCCGCCCCGTTTCATGCTGCCCCACGTCCCCGCCCTGGTGGCCGGGCTGCGCGGCGCCGTGCTGCTGGACACCGACGGCGAATTCCACCGCCTGACCATGGCCGAGGCGGCCAAGGCCGCGCGCGAGGCCGCGCCGCTGGTCTGTCACGGCCCGGCGGTGGCCGGACGGCTGGGGCTGGATCATTTTCCCTGCCTGGACGTGCTGGAACTGTTCGCCTTTGTCCGCCCGGCACGGTTCTGCCTGCCGACGCCGCGCGGCGTGATGGAGGCGGTGGGGCTGGCCCCGCCCGCCGATGCCGAGGACGAGGCCGAAGGTCTGTTCCGCGCCGCCCGCCGCCTGCTGGAAGATCTGGCCCGCATCACCGCCGCCGACAACGCCGCCAAGGCCGCCGACACCCGTTCCATCGCCTGGGCCATGGCGCGGGCGGGCTGGAGCTGGGGCACCGCCGTCCTGGCGGCGCTGGGGGTGCAGGGCGATGCCGGACGCAACAACGGCCTGCGGGTGTGGGAACGGCTGCCGGAATGGTCGGAACACGCCCCCGAGGCGCCGCCCGGCAACGCCCCGGTCGAACCCGAGGAAGCACGGTTGCGCCTGCGCGCCATCCTGGGCGACGGCGCCGAGCAACGCCCGGCCCAGGCCGATTACGCCTCGGCCGCCGCCGCCGCCTTCCTGCCGCGCGACCGGGCGGGCGAGCCGCGTCTGGTGCTGGCCGAGGCCGGAACCGGAACCGGCAAGACCCTGGGCTATATCGCCCCGGCCAGTCTGTGGGCGGAAAAGAACGGCGCCCCGGTGTGGATCAGCACCCATACCCGCAACCTGCAACGCCAGTTGGACGGCGAACTGGACCGCCTGTTCCCCAATCCGCTGGAAAAGGCCCAGCGGGTGGTGGTGCGCAAGGGCCGCGAGAATTACGTCTGCCTGCTGAATTACGAAGAGCAGATGATGCGCAACCGCGCCGCCGAGGCGGTATCCACCGGCCTGATGGCGCGCTGGCTGCTGGCCACCCGCGACGGCGACATGGTGGGCGGCGACTTTCCCGGCTGGCTGGCCGACGTGGCGGGCCGCCCCGGCACGCTGGGGCTGGCCGACCGCCGGGGCGAATGCATCTTCTCGGGCTGCCCGCACTTCAACAAGTGCTTCATCGAAAAGGCGGTGCGCCGGGCGCGGCGCGCCGACATCGTGGTCGCCAACCACGCTTTGGTCATGGTGCAGGCGGCCATGGGCGGCCTGGACGATTCCACCCAGCCGACCCGGCTGGTGTTCGACGAGGGCCACCATGTGTTCGAGGCGGCGGACGGCGCCTTTTCCGCCCATCTGACCGGCTTCGAAACCACCGAGGTGCGGCGCTGGCTGCTGGGGCCGGAAGGCGATGGCGGCCGGTCGCGGGCGCGCGGCCTCAAGCGCCGGGCCGAGGATCTGGCCGGACAGGCGGAGGGCGGCGCGGCGGCGCTGGACGCGGCGTTGCAGGCGGCACAGGTGCTGCCCGGTCCCGGCTGGCAGAACCGCATCCTGGACAACACCCCCGGCAACCCGACCGAAGCGTTCCTGTGTCTGGTGCGCCAGCAGGTCTATGCCCGCGCGCCGGGCAGCGAAAATTCGCCCTACAGCCTGGAAACAGAATGCCGCCCGCTGGTGGACGGACTGGTCGAGGCGGCGCTGGAACTGGCCGAGGCGCTGGGCCGCATCGGTGCGCCGCTGATGCAGTTGGCGCGCAGCCTGGAACAGAAGATGGATGACGAGGCGGCCGAGATGGACAGCGCCACCCGGTCGCGCATCGAGGGACTGACCCGCGCCATCGAACGCCGGGTGCTGGTGCCGGTCGGCGGCTGGAAATCCATGCTGGAACAATTGGTGGCGGGCGACATCACCGCCGCCCAATACGTGGACTGGTTCAGCGTCGACCGCATGGACGGCCGCGACATCGACGTCGGCATGCACCGCCACTGGGTCGATCCCACCATCCCCTTCGCCAAGGCGGTGGTGGAACCGGCGCACGGCGTGCTGGTGACAAGCGCCACCCTGCGCGACGGCGCGGGCGGCGCCGATTGGGGGCCGGACGGCGACTGGAATGCCGCCGAGCGGCGCACCGGCGCCGTGCATCTGCCCGCGCCGCCGTTGCGCGCCGCCGTGCCCTCGCCCTTCGATTATCCCGCCCAGACCCGGGTCATGGTGGTGTCCGACGTGCGCAAGGACGACATGGATCAGGTGGCCGCCGCCTACCGCGAACTGTTCCTGGCGGCGGGCGGCGGTGCGTTGGGCCTGTTCACCGCCATCTCGCGCCTGAAGGCGGTGCACAAGCGCATCGGCCCAGCGCTGGACGATGCCGGGCTGGCGCTGCTGGCCCAGCATGTGGACAACATGGACACCAGCACCCTGGTGGACATCTTCCGCGCCGAGCACGATTCCTGCCTGCTGGGCACCGACGCGGTCAGGGACGGGGTCGACGTTCCCGGCTCCAGCCTGCGGCTGATCGTGTTCGACCGCGTGCCGTGGCCGCGCCCCGACATTCTGCACAAGGCCCGGCGCGCGGCGTTCGGCGGCAAGTCCTATGACGACATGATCACCCGCCTGCGCCTGAAACAGGCGTTCGGCCGTCTGGTGCGACGGGCGGGCGACCATGGCGTGTTCGTGCTGCTGGACCCCATGATGCCGACCCGGCTGTTCAGCGCCTTTCCCGGCGGCGTCCAGGTGCGCAAGGTCGGACTGGCCGAGGCGGTGGCGGTGACGCGCGACTTCCTGACGCCGCCCGGGTGACGCGGATGGCCGGGTCAAGCCCTGTCATGACAGGCAATTCCGCGATGAACCTTATTTATACAACTTCTTGATATCTTTAAATTTCGGGACATTCGCCGCGATCTGTGGCGGCACGTCCTCGTGGAACTGGCTGCCGCGCTTCGCCTTGATGTGCATCTGCGACGCATACGGGCTGCCGACTTTGGCCTTCGAGGCATAGGGGTGGTAATGGATCACGAACCCTGTTCCCGGAATGCGCCCGCCTGCCGCATAGCGCAGGACACAGGGCACTTCGACCGTCAATCCGCTGTACCCGTTCAACTCGGCCACGGCGAACGTCTCGACGGTGACGGTTCCGGCCGCCAGTTCGGTTTCCACCGCCGCCAGCCAGGCGCGGAATTCGCTGGGCTTGCCGTTCTTGCTGCCGGTCAGCGTCAGCAGATTGGCCAATCCGGCAGCCATCATGGCCTGGACCGCGCCCGTTCGACCCGAACCCCGCCACGCGGCCATGGGTGGCCCCGGACGCACGGTCCCCGCTACCGGATGCGCCTGCGCGACGGCGGCGACGGCGGCGGAATAGGCCGCGACCGGCGGCCCCGGCGCACGCGGAGCGGAAGACGCCGCGGCCGCGCCGCCGGGATGGAATGATTTGCGCAAGCCGGTCATGGATCACCATCCGTCACCAAAGACAGCAGCAATCATAATTGACCATTTATAGTTGTCAATTTTGCACGAAACCGCCCCTTTAAGGGGTTTCGCACGTCATGCAATAGGGGCTTTCCTCGCGCACCAGCCGGGCGAAATCCTCGGGCGGGACCGGGCGCGAGAAATAGTAGCCCTGGGCCTCGTCCACGCCATGGGCGATGATGAAGTCCAGTTGCTCGCGGGTTTCGATGCCTTCGACGTTGACCCGCGTGCCCAGGGAATGGCCCAGGTTGACGATGGCCTTGACCACGGCGGCGTTGTCGGCGTGGTGGCCGATATCGGTGACGAAGGACCGGTCGATCTTCAGCTTGTCCACCGGGAACCGCTTCAGATAGTTCAGGCTGGAATAGCCGGTGCCGAAATCGTCGATGGAGATGACGGCGCCCATGTCGCGCAGGTTTTGCAGAACGTCGACGGTCGCCTCGATGTTCTGCATGGCGATGCCCTCGGTGATCTCCAACTGAAGCTGTTCCGCCGGAAAGCCGGTTTGGTCCAGGATGTCGGCCACCATGGCGGGCAGGCTTTGGTTATGCTTGAACTGGGCGGGCGACAGGTTGACGGCGATCTTCAGCGGCGGCAATCCGGCGCGCATCCAGGCGCGGCCCTGTTGGCAGGCGCGGTGCAGGATCCAGCGGCCCAGCGGCGCGATCAGGTCGGTGCGCTCGGCGATGGGGATGAATTCCGCCGGACCGACCCAGCCGCGCGTCGGATGCTTCCAGCGCAGCAGCGCTTCGCAGCCGACGATCTCGCCGGTGGTCACTTCCACCAGCGGCTGGTAATGCAGTTCCAACTGGTCCGAGCCCAGGGCCAGGCGCAGGTCGCGTTCGATCACCTTGCGCGCCTGGACCTCGGCGTCCATCTCGGCGATGTAGAAATGGTAGTTGTTCCGGCCCTCGGCCTTGGAGCGGAACATGGCCAGATCGGCGTTCTTCAGCAACTGGTCGGCGTCGCCCGCGTCGTCGGGGAACAGTGTGATGCCGATGGAGGTCGAGGTCAGCACCTCGTGCTCCTCCAGCCCGAATGGGTCGGCGATCGAGGCGATCACCGTCTCCGCCACGTTGGTCGCCCCCTCCGGGCCGTCCAGATTGGTCAGGATGATGGCGAATTCGTCGCCGCCCAGCCGCGCCACCGTGTCGCTTTCACGCACACAGCGTTGCAGCCGCTTGGCCACCGCCTTCAGCAGCAGGTCGCCGATATGGTGGCCCAGGGTGTCGTTGATGTCCTTGAACTTGTCCAGGTCCAGGAACATCAGCGCCACCCGCGTGCTGGTGCGCTTGGCCTGAAGCAGGGCGCTGCGCAGCCGTTCCTGGAACAGCACGCGGTTGGGCAGGTTGGTCAGGGCGTCGTGATGGGCCAGATGGTGGATGCGGGCGGCGGCCAGCTTGCGTTCGGTGACGTCGCGGCCGACCAGCACCAGCCCCCGACGTGCGCCGTCGTCGTTGAACAGCGGGATTTTCACCACGTCGAACACCTTGGCGCCGCGTTCGGGGGTGCTGACCTCGATCTCGTAGCTGACCGGACGGCCCTCGCGCCAGGCGCGTTCGTCGGATTCGGTGCTGGCGCGCAGCAGGTCGCCCTGGTCGCGCGACAGCCGCGCCAGTTCGAAACCGGTGCGGCCCAGATAGTCCACGCCCTTCAGCCCGGCGATGTCCAGATAGAATTCGTTGGCCACCAGCCAGCGGCTTTTGTCGTCCTTGAAGCACACCAGATCGGGCATGGCGTTGATCAGGGTGGTCAGCCATTCCTTTTGCTGGCGCAGTTCCGCCTCGGCCGCCTTGCGTTCGGTGATGTCGTGGGCGATGGCGACGAACAGGCGCTGGCCGCCCAGTTCCATGGCGCTGACCGACAATTCCAGCGGAAAGGCCGCGCGGATCTTGCGCATGCCCATGATCTCGCGCCGCTGGTCCAGCACGCTGTCCAGGTCCAGACGGTTTTCCGCGTCCACCAGATCGGGGATCAGCACGCCGATGGACTTGCCGACGATCTGGAACGGGTCATAGCCGAACATGCGCTCGGCCGCCGGGTTGTAGGTGCCGATGGCGCCGTCCTCGCCAAAGGTGATGATGGCGTCGGCGGTGTTGTCGACGATGGCGCGGTTGTGCAGCTCGGACAGGCGGTAATTCTCGGCCAGCGCCTCCATGGTGCGGGCCTGCTGGCGCAGCAGCGCCTCGCGGTGCGCCATGTTGGTGACGTCGAACACCTGCACCAGACAGGTGCGCGATTGGGCGGTCGGCACCGGCTTGATCACCACGATCTGGTGCATGGGCTCGGACCGGCCCGGCACCCGGCTTTCATGCACCAGCGGGAACAGCTTTTTGTTCAGCGACGACGACAGGATGGCCGACATGCCCCGTTCCAGGGCGTCGGCCACCGCGCCGACAATGCGCGAGGTCGCCAGTTGCGGGAACACCTGGCCCAGGGTGGCGCCCTGGGCGGCATCGGCGGCGATGCCCGACGCCTTGGCCATCCACTGGTTCCATAACGCGATGCGGCCGTCGCCGTCGATCAGCACCACGCCGATCTCGGCGGCGTCGGTCAACGAACGGAACAGGGCGTCGGGATGGATGGACGGCATGGGCGCGGTCAGTCGGCCAGACGTCCGACCACGTAGGTCTGAACGGCCTCGACGAAATGATGGGCGGAAACGATATCCATGACAAAGGCGAGATAGCCGTGGATGTCCTTCTTCAGCAAGGAAAAATCCACATGCAGGAACATCACCAGTTCGCCGCCCTTGCCGGAATTGGCCGAACAACTGGCCAGGATGCGGGCACCGTGGCCGCGCACATAGACCGGCAACGAGCCTTCGACCGGTGTGCCCAACTGGTTGGCCAGACTGCCCAGGCAAGCGTTCAGGATGATGTTGCCGACCTCCAGCAGCGCCTCCTGCTCCAATTCGGTCAACTGCTCCAGCGGCACCTGGTCGCCCAGCATGTGGCGCACCAGATCCAGACTGCGCTTTTCCGGGAAGATCAACAGGATATCGCCGTCGAAGCGACCTTGGAAATGCTGCCGCACCGCCACCGAATCGGCGCCTTGGGTTTCTTCCTCCAGGCGGGCGGCGGCCTGGGCCGGGGTCAGGAAATCGACGAAGGGAACGGACAGGTGGACCTCGTCCTCCACCAATTGCGACAACGACGACGCCGCATGGCCGATGGCGATGTTCAACAGTTCGGTGACTGCGTCCCGTTCCGTTTCGCCGATGAAATCGATCATGGCCGCCCGCCGGCCAGGAAATCCAGCAGCGCCTCGTCACGCACAGGCTTGGTCAGGAAACCGACGCCCAGATCCTCGGCCTGATGGCGCACCGGGTCCTGGATATTGGCGGTCAACATGGTGATATGCACAGCCGGAGCCAGCGCCCGCATGCGCCGCGCCGCCTCCATGCCGCCCATGCCGGGCATGTTCACGTCCAGGATCACGAAATCGGGCGCGGAATCGGCCAGACGCTCCAGCCCCTCCTCGCCGCACGCCGCCTCGACCACCGTCCAGCCGGTCAGATGGGACTCGATCACCTTGCGCGTCATCATGCGCGCCACCTTGCTGTCGTCCACCAACAGAACCGTCTTGCCGCTCATCCGCCCTCTCCTGCCGGGAAAAACCCCGAACCCGTCAAGAATCTATGCTTGACGCCGACAACCACCGCAAGCCTAAAGTCTTGGACGGATGGCCCGCGCGGAAGGTTCCCATGCTTTCTCATCATGCCGCTTTGATCTACGTCATGGTCATGGTGTCGGCCGCCGACCGCAACATGACTGACGCCGAACTGCATACCATTGGCGAAATCGTCGGATTTCTTCCCATCTTCCGCGATTACGACAGTCAATTGCTTCCGAATACAACCATCGCCTGCGCGGAAATGCTGGACGCCGAGGACGGCCTGGACCGCATGCTCGAGGTGATCCGGGCGTCGCTGCCGCCGCGCCTGCGCGAAACCGCCTATGCGCTGGCCTGCGACGTGGCGGCGTCGGACGGCGAGGCGCACCAGGAAGTGCTGCGCCTTCTGGAACTGATCCGCCATCGCCTGGACATCGACCGCCTGATTGCGGCCGCCATCGAACGCGGCGCCCGCGCCCGCTTCATCCGCCCGCCGACAGGGGCTTAGGCTGCCTCTTGCATTTGCCCGCCGACGCGGGTACCTTCCCGGCCTTCGCTCCGCGCCACACGCGGACGGGCCGGCGTAGCTCAGTTGGTAGAGCAGGGCTTTCGTAAAGCCAAGGTCGGGGGTTCGAGTCCCTCCGCCGGCACCATCAAAAATTAACGATATCAGCTAGTTACGCGCACCCCAGGGCACTCCGGAGCACTGGGGCGATTGGCATTGTGGCATTCCCGAATGCCAAGGGAATGCCAAGCCCCCCGCCGCCACGAATTTGCGGCAGCTGTAGCGCGGCGGCCGATTTGGCCCTTTTGAGCGACCGATTTGGCCCCTGAAATCCTTCAGGCCGCCGCCCCGCCGGGGCGTTAATTCACGATGTCAAAGAGCGGGGCCTAATACCAGCCTGCGCTGACGGCGACTCACGGCGGGGATTCCCATGAGCGGCCAAATGTGAGTCACTCTGGCAAACAGCTGGAGGTTTGCAGTGGCCGCACCGATCCCCCTTCGCCTTGATTATGA
>JAEXAH010000138.1 GCA_023458315.1 Pseudomonadota bacterium | reverse complement strand
CGAAAACTTCGTCAGGGCATACAATTTTGCCCGCCGCCTGAAGACCCTGCGGGGGCTCACCCCATACGAATACATCTGCAAAATATGGGAAGCCGAACCGGAGCGGTTCAGGCTTAATCCGCACCATTAAATTCCGGGACTAAACACCACATCCTGCCCAGCCTCGACATGAAGGCGGCGAAGTTCCGGCTCGCCCCCCACACCCATCAGCCGACTCGGCCTGACCGGGGACAACCTCATGCGACTCCACACCTAGCGGTGCGCCCGAACAGGGCCATCCGCCACCGCGCAGCATGCTGCACGTCGACCTCGGGTATGGGGATGCGCTGGGTGACCATGGCCTAAGGCTGCCACGGGCGGGTGTCAACAACGGTCATGTCGACGTGCCGCCCGCTTTGGCGGGGGAGTCAGGTGGCCCGAAGCGGGAACACCGCCAAAAACCGCGTGTCAAAGACGTGCCAGCACATTGACACGTTCGCGGGACGTTCCGCCATGAGCAACAAAAAGGCCGGGCTTCTGGCCCGGCCTAATGCCCTGATATTTCAGGAGAAAAATGGTGCTGCCGAATGGAATCGAACCATCGACCTTACCCTTACCAAGGGTATGCTCTACCGACTGAGCTACGGCAGCAATCTCGTTTCGAAGCGTGGCGCCCCGTGGCGAGGCGCGCTTTATGCCAAAGGAAAGCACACCCGTCAACCAACTTTTTTCAGCCTCAGCGCACTTTCTTGACGAAGGGCGGTTTTCCGCCAAAAATGCGGGCCATGACCGACACCAAGACCCAACCCCAATTCAGCAGCAAGGGCCTGAGCGAGGCGGAGAAGCGTCGCCAGCGTCAGGCCGAGGCGTTGCGGGCCAATCTTTCCCGCCGCAAGAGCCAGGCCCGCGAACGGGCCGAGGAACCGCCGCCACCGCCCCCGTCACAAGACGATACCGGCGAACAACGCTGACGCGCTTGACCCGGCTTCGGCGGCGCGCTAAACGGGGCGCTTCGTTCGGGCGAGGTCGCGCGCGGGCGCTCATTCTCAGGGTAAAGAGGTTTCAGCATGGACAGGATCCGCATCGTCGGCGGAACGCCGCTCAAGGGCACCATCCCGATCGGCGGCGCCAAGAACGCCGCGCTGACCCTGATGCCGGCCTGCCTGTTGACCGACGGCACCCTGACCCTGTCCAACCTGCCCCATCTGGTGGACATCACCACCATGGCCAATCTGCTGGCCCAGCACGGCGTGCTGATGGCGCTGAACGGCGATTCGCGCAATGGCGGCCACACCGGCCGCGTGCTGGAACTGACCGCCGCCGCCATCACCAACACCACCGCACCCTATGATCTGGTGCGGCGCATGCGCGCGTCGGTGCTGGTTCTGGGACCGCTGCTGGCCCGCTGCGGCGAGGCGCGGGTGTCGCTGCCCGGTGGCTGCGCCATCGGCACCCGCCCGGTGGATTTGCACCTGAAGGCGCTGGAGCAGATGGGCGCCGAGATCGAGCTGGACGGCGGCTACATCAACGCCCGCGTCGCCGGTCGCCTGAAGGGCGCCCACATCATCTTCCCGCAGGTGACGGTGGGCGGCACCGAGAATTTGATGATGGCCGCCACCCTGGCCGAGGGCGAGACGGTGCTGGCCAACGCCGCGCGCGAGCCGGAAGTGTCGGACCTGGCCCATTGCCTGGTGGCCATGGGCGCCAAGATCGACGGCATCGGCACCGGCACCCTGCGCATCCAGGGCGTTGACCGCCTGCACGGCGCCGAATATTCCGTGGTGCCCGACCGCATCGAAACCGGCACCTATGCTGTTGCCGCCGCCATCACCCGCGGCGACGTGGAACTGGTCGGCACCCGCATGGACCTGATGGATTCGGTGGTCAAGGTGCTGCGCGAGTGCGGCGTCACCGTCGAGGCGACCGAGCGCGGCATGCGCGTCGCCGCCCTGAACGGCATCACCGGCACCGACATCATGACCGAGCCGTTCCCCGGCTTCCCCACCGACATGCAGGCCCAGTTGATGGTGCTGATGACCACCGCCACCGGCGCCAGCATGATCACCGAAACCATCTTCGAGAACCGTTACATGCATGTGCCCGAACTGATCCGCATGGGTGCGCGCATCAACGTGCACGGTTCCAGCGCCATCGTGCGCGGCGTGCCGCGCCTGAAGGGCGCGCCGGTGATGGCCACCGATCTGCGTGCGTCGTCGTCGCTGATTCTGGCCGGTCTGGCCGCCGAGGGCGAAACCATCGTCAACCGCGTCTATCACCTGGACCGCGGCTACGAGCGGGTCGAGGAAAAGCTGGCGGCCTGCGGCGCCCAGATCGAACGCATCAAGGGCGAGGCGGCGGAGTAGGCGCCGCTTCTTCCCGCAGCACCCGAAACCCGATGTCATAGCTGGGCTCGCGCGCGTCGTGGCGCACGCAGGACTCGGTGCGGGCCTGCGCCGCCACGAAATACCACGAGCCGCCGCACACCGCCCGCGCCGTCAGGCCGCCCGGCCACGCATCGGCGGTCCATTCCCAGACGTTGCCGTGCATGTCGTGCAATCCCCACGGATTGGCCGCCATGCCCCCCACCGCCAGCGGCCGATGGCCGACGCGCGGGTCGCAGCCACGACAGACGGCGCGGCCCGCCTCCATCCCTTCGCCCCACGGATAGGCGCTTGTCGTTCCGGCGGCGGCGGCAAGCCGCCATTCCTGGAGTGTGGGCAGGCGATAGCGGCGGCCGTCGCGCGCCGACAGCCACGCCGCATAGGCTTCGGCCTGCCGGACGGTCACGCCGGTCATGGGGTCGTCCGGCCGGTCCCAGCGCGGCACCACCGCTGTACAGCCCCCGGCGGCGACGCAGGCGGCGTATTGCGCCACCGTCACCTCGGTGCGGCCCAGGGCGAACCCGGCGGGCAGGCGCACCATTCCGGGGCATTGGGCGCAATCGCCCGCCGCCGCCGCGACGGGGGCGCAGCACAGGACCAGGGCCAGGAACATGTGCACAGGACGCATGCCCCACCCTACCGTGACGCCGCCGCGCCAGGCAACCCGCCGTTGCCCGGATTTTCAAGCTCCATTAACATGCCGCGCATAAGTCATTGCATCCACGGTGCTATCTTGCCCAGCATGAGATGCGTCGCCTATATCAGCCTGGAAAGCCGCCGCCTGGAGCGCGAGGAGATCTTCGAGATCGCCCGCATTTCGCGGATCAAAAACGACCTGCGCGGCATCACCGGCGTGCTGATGTTCCATGACGGCCTGTTCCTGCAAGTGCTGGAAGGCCCCGACCCCGATATCGAGCAATTGCTGGCCCGCCTGCGCATGGACGGCCGCCACCGCGAGGTGCGCATCCTGCTGGACGAACTGACCAGCGAGCGCCATTTCCCCGACTGGAGCATGGCGCTGTTGGATCTGGCCGACCTGAGCGAGGAGGATCGCTGGCTGTGCCGCCATCTGGACCGGCCGCTGCCCGAACTGACCTCGCCGGAACTGGCCGACCGCATCCGGCGGCTGATCCGGTCGTTCCAGGCCATGGTGAACAAGGACGGCGCCATCGGCGCGGCGTGATGCATTCAGGGGGACGGCGATGAAGGCGGAAGAAGCGTTCGCCAGCCTGACCGGGTTCCAGCACGCGCTGGCCGGTCACGTGGAATGGCTGCAAAAGTGGTATCAGGCGATTCTGCACCGCACCAGCGGCGAGGCGATCCCGCCCGCCGCCTCGGTCCATTGCCCGTTCGCGGCATGGCTGGACGCGACGGCGCAAGGACCGCTGGCCGCTTTTCCCGGCTTCGGCCTGCTGGGCGAGGAGCACGAGGCGGTGCACGCCAAGGCCACCCAGATCACCGCCCGCGCCGAAGCGGGCCAAACCATCACCACATCCGATTACGAAACCCTGATGGGGTCGGTGCTGTCGTTCGGCAACGCCGCCCAGGCGCTGGAGCGCGAGGTGTGGAAGGCCCTTGCCACCGTCGATCCGCTGACCGGGCTGGCCAACCGCCAGACCATGCGCAGCCAGTTGACCGGCGAGCGCGACCGCGCCATCCGCCAGCGCCTGCCGCTGACCCTGGCGCTGACCGACATCGACCATTTCAAGAAGGTCAACGACACCTTCGGCCATGCCCAGGGCGACAACGTGCTGCGGGCGGTGGCCGGTGTGCTGCGCGGCGCCGTGCGCCCCTATGACGTGGTCTACCGCTATGGCGGCGAGGAATTCTTGATCTGCCTGCCCGGCACCAACGCCGAAAGCGGCATCCAGGTGCTGGACCGCATCCGCCAGGCCATCGCCGCCCTGGAACTGACTGACGAACGGGGCACCCCCATTCCCGTCACCGCCACCTTCGGACTGGCCGAGGTGGACGCCGACACCTCGGTCGACGACGCCATCGAACGGGCCGACAAGGCGCTGTACGACGGCAAGCGCCAGGGCCGCGACCGGGTGGTTCCCTACAGCGAATAATCCCTTGTTACACTCCGTTACCCGATGCCCGCCCGCCGGACATCGGCCGGTTACGCGCGCGTGCTGTAATGATGGCATGGGATAGGGAAGAGGAGGCCGTCATGAAACGCATGAACATCGCCCTCGCCCTCGCCACGCTGCTTGTGGTGGCCGGATGCACCGCCGCCAGCGCCGAGGACACCGCCACCAAGGCCACGACCCCGACCTACGGCCCCGGCTGGCGCCATGAACAGATGATGCAGACCCGCGCCGCCAACGGCCAGTGGGGCTTCGGCCCCGGTCCCGGCATGGGATACGGCCCGGGCATGATGCAGGGCCAGGGCCGCCTTGGCCCGCCGCTCAAGGCCGACGGCACCGTGGACACCACCCGCCTGCCCGATTGGTGCCCGATGAAGACCGCCACGCCGCAGAAATAAGCGTTTTCCCCAGCCCCCGGCCCGTGCCGGGGGCTCGGCTTTTGCGGCGGGGGGTGCTAGGATCGGAGCCTTGTCCGCCACCCGCCGGAGCATGGGATGACGCCGCCGTTCCGCCTGATCGCCGTTCTGGGGCTGTGCCTGGGCGCCGCACTGCCGGCCGCCGCACAGCCGGAAACGCGTGAGAAGGACGAATTGGTGATCGGCATCACCCAATTCCCGGCCACGTTCAATCCCAACATCGAATCCATGCTGGCCAAGACCTATGTGCTGGACATGGCGATGCGACCGTTCACCGCCTACGATCCCGAATGGAAGCTGGTCTGCATGCTGTGCGAGACGCTGCCGACCATCGAGAACGGGCTGGCCAAGCCGCAAAAGGGCGGTCCGGGCGTGGCGCTGACCTATACCATCCGCGCCGACGCCCGTTGGGCCGACGGCACCCCCGTCACCACCGACGACGTGCTGTTCACCGTGGATGCCGGGCGCCACCCGCTGTCGGGGGTGTCCAATTCCGAACTGTACCGCCGCATCCTGAAGGTCGAGGTCAAGGACAAGCGGACCTTTGTCCTGCACATGGAGCGGCTGACCTTCGACTACAACGCCATCAACGACCTGCGCCTGCTGCCCGCCCACATCGAACGTCCGCGTTTCGACAAACCGACCGAGTACCGCAACCGCACCGCCTTCGACCAGGACACCGCCAATCCCGGCCTGTACAACGGCCCCTTCCGCATTGCCCAGGTGGTGCAGGGCAGCCATATCGTGCTGGAGCAGAACCCCTATTGGGGCGGCACCAGGCCCGCGTTCAAGCGCATCGTGGTCAAGACGGTCGAGAACACGGCGGCGCTGGAGGCCAACCTGCTGGCGGGCGGCGTCGACATGATCGCGGGCGAACTGGGCCTGCCGCTGGATCAGGCCATCGCTTTCGAGAAGCGCGTCGGCAAGGCGTGGAACGTGGTGTTCAAGCCGGGGCTGGTGTACGAGCATATCGACCTCAACCAGGACGTTCCCGCCCTGGCCGATCGCCGGGTGCGCCAGGCGCTGCTGCTGGCCCTGGACCGCGAGGCGCTGAACCGGCAATTGTTCGACGGCCGCCAGCCGGTGGCCCAGACCTCGGTCAACCCGCTGGACGGCGTGCACGCCGAGGATCTGCCGAAATACCGGCACGACCCGGCCCGCGCCGCCGCCCTGCTGGACGAAGCGGGCTGGAAGCTGAGCGGGTCGGTGCGCCGCAATGCCGAGGGCCAGCCGCTGTCCCTGGAAATGGGCACCACCGCCGGCAGCCGGTCGCGCGAACTGGTGGCTCAGGTGCTTCAGGCGCAATGGCGCAAGATCGGCGTCGACGTGCGGCTGAAGACCGAGCCGCCGCGCGTGTTCTTCGGCGACACCGTGACCCGGCGCAAGTTCCAGATGGCGCTGTTCGCGTGGTATTCGGCGCCCGAAAGCGTGCCGCGCACCACCCTGCATTCCGCCATGATCCCGTCGGAAAAAAACAATTGGGCGGGGCAGAACTATCCCGGCTACGTCAACCCGCGCATGGACGAACTGATCGACGCCATCGAGCTTGAGCTGAACCGGCCCAAGCGGGTGGCGCTGTGGCGCGAGTTGCAGCAGCTTTACGCCGAGGATCTGCCGACGCTGCCGCTGTTCTTCCGTGCCGACGCCTTCATCTTGCCCAAGGCGCTGAAGGGGGTGACGCCCACCGGCCACCAGGACCCCAGCACCCTGTGGATCGAACACTGGCGCTGGGCGCCCGAGCCCGAGGCGCCGCCGCCGCCCGCCGAGAAAAAACCGCCGCCGGTCAAGAAGGGCAAGCCGTGATCGGCCACGTGCTGTCGCGCGGCCTGCAATCGCTGGCGGTGCTGCTGGTCATGTCGGTCGTGGTCTACGGCCTGATGGGGCTGATGCCCGGCGACCCCATCGACCTGATGATCGCGTCCGACCCGCACCTGACCGCCGCCGACGCGGCTCGGCTGAAGGCGCTGTACGGCCTGGACAAGCATTGGACCGAGCGGTACCTGCGCTGGCTGGCCCAGGTGCTGCGCGGCGAATTGGGCTATTCCCGCCTGTATGCCCGCCCGGTGCTGGATGCCCTGCTGCCCGCTTTGGGCAACACCGCGCTGCTGATGGTGGCCGCCCTGACGATGGCGCTGCTGGTGGCGGTGCCGCTGGGCATCCTGGCGTCGCTGCGCCCCGGCTCGGCCTTCGACCACGGCATCAACCTGCTGGCCTTCGCCTCGGTGTCGCTGCCGACCTTTTGGCTGGGACTGATGCTGGTGGTGCTGTTCGCCGTGCAATTGGGCTGGCTGCCCGCCTCGGGCATGGCCGACGTGTCGGGCGATGGCGGCATGGCCGACCGGCTGCGCCACATGGCGCTGCCGGTGGCCACCCTGGGCCTGGCGGGCATGGGACAGTACATCCGCCACATGCGCGCCGCCATGGTCGCCGAGGCCCACCACGATTACGTCCGCACCGCCCGGGCCAAGGGATGCAGCCCGCGCCGCATCGTGCTGCGCCATCAGTTGCGCAACGCCCTGATCCCGGTGGCGACCATCCTGGCGCTGGAGGTGGGCGGGCTGTTTTCCGGCGCGCTGATCACCGAGACGGTGTTCGCGTGGCCGGGCATGGGCCGCCTGATCTTCGAGGCGGTGATGGGCAACGATTTCAATCTGGCGCTGGCCGGGTTGCTGCTGGCCACCGCCATGACCCTGTTGGGCTCGATCCTGGCCGATCTGGCCTATGCCGCCCTTGACCGCCGGGTCAGCTTCCGATGAATCCGGTTGCCGCCCGCGCCCTGCGCCGCCTGCGCCACGACGTTCCCGCCCTGCTGGGGCTGACGGTGCTGGCCGCGCTGGTGGTGCTGGCACTGGCCGCGCCGTGGCTGTTGCAGGACCCCGAGGCCATGGATCTGTCGGCGCTGTTCTCCGCGCCTTCGGCCGAACACCTGCTGGGCACCGACGAACTGGGCCGCGACGTGCTGGCGCGGTTGGCCCAGGGTGGGCGGGTATCGCTGGCGGTGGCCGGGGCCACCGCCATTCTGGCCGCCGGGATCGGCACCCTGCTGGGGCTGCTGGCGGGTTATCACGGCGGGCGGCTGGACGCGCTGCTGATGCGGCTGACCGACGGGGTCATGGCGCTGCCGCTGCTGCCGTTGCTGATCGTGCTGGCGGCGGTGGACCCGGCCAAGCTGGGCATCCCGCCCGAGCGGCTGGGCGACGAAGCCATCGCCATCGCCCGCATCGTCGCCATCATCGCCCTGGTGGGCTGGACCACCGTCGCCCGGCTGGTGCGGGCGCAAACCCTGTCGGTCAAGGCCCGCGACTACGTGCGCGCCGCCACCGCCATCGGCGCCAGCCCGCGCCGCATCATGATCCGCCACATCCTGCCCAACGTCGCCTCGCCCATCGTGGTCGCCGTGACGCTGTCGGTGGGGCACATCGTGCTGATCGAAAGCGCTCTCAGCTTCCTCGGCCTCGGCATCCGGCCGCCGCTGGCGTCGTGGGGCAACATGCTGACCGGCGCCATGAATGTGGTGTGGAGCGCCCCGGCCCAGGCGCTGTGGCCGGGCCTGGCCATCTTCCTGACCGTTCTGGCCTGCAATCTGGCGGGCGACGGCCTGCAACGGGCGCTGGACCCGCGCGGCGGCGACGCCGAATTTTAGCAGGCTGCGGAAAAACTCCGCGTCGCGGTCGGGCCGCCGCCCGATTGGGGAAGCGGGGGCAAAAGCTCCCGAAGATCGGTCAAAGCCGAGTTTTTCCGCAGCCTGCTGAACAATCACCGGGGCGCGGCTTCGCCCGCCGAACTTTCCGCGTCGCCCCACCCCAGCCACGACCCGCGCACGTCGCGGTAATGGGCGGCGGGGTCATAGCGCACCACGGCCAGATTCAGGGATTCGGCGGTCAGACGGCCCATGGCGGCCATGCCGCGATAGCTGGCGGCCAGCAGGTCGCGCTGGGCGCCGATCAGGTTGATGCGGGCCTCGAACAATTCCTGTTCGGCGTTCAGCACGTCCAGCAGGGTGCGGCTGCCCAGGCGCAGATGTTCGGCGGCGACGCCGTCGCGGGCGGTCTGGTTGGCGCGCACCGAGGCGTCGAAACTGCGCATCTGCGCCTGGGCGGCGGCCAGCGCGTTCCAGGCTTCCTGGGCCTGCTGGCGGGCGGCGCGGCGGGCGGCCTCCCATTGCTGGCGGCGCTGTCCCAGTTCCTGCTTGCGGGCCTGGATGCGGGCGTATTCCGCCCCCGACTGGTACAGCGGCACCCGCACCACCACCCCCAGGGTCTGCACCCGCTGGTCGGAAACATCGCGCGCGGTGTTGGTCTGGAAACTGTCCGACGCCTCGAAATTGACACTGGGCAGGATGGCGGCCTCGGCGGCGTCGACCACGGCGCGGGCTTCCTCGATGGCGAAGGCGGCGGCGCGCACCTGGGGATTGGCGGCCTCGGCCTGGGCCAGCACCTCGTCGCGGGCGGCGGGCAAGGCGGGCGGCGTCTCGGGGAAGGCCGGGTTCTCGGGCGCCTCGCCGGTGACGGCGGCATAGCGGCCGCGCGCGGTGTCCAGGGATTCCTCGGCCCGGCGCAGGGCGGCCAGGGCGTTGGCGTGGCGGGCACGGGCCTGGGCCACGTCGGTCAGGGTCGCCATCTGGCGGCTGAACCCGGCCTCGGCCGCCTCGAGCTGGCGGTCGAGCACCTGGACGTTGGCGCGGTTGAGGTCGCGGGTCCGTTCCGCCCACACCACGCCCAGATAGGCTTCGGCCGCCTCCAGCAACACGGTCTGTTCCACGTTGGCCAGCCCGGCCCGCCCGGCCAGGACGCGGGCCTCGGCGGCGCGCACCGTGCCCGAGGTGCGGCCGAAATCCAGCAGACGCTGGCTGAGCGTCACCGAGGCCGAACTGGACGGCAGAATGCCGGTGACGCGGGTGTCCTCGGAATCATGGGCCTTGAGATAGGATCGCTGGCGGCCCAGCGTGCCCGTCACCGTGGGGCGCCACGCCGACACCGCCTCGGTCACGCCGTGGTCCAGGGCGGCCAGGGCCGAGCGTTCGGCCTTCAGCGTCGGGTTGTTCCAGTACGCCAGGGCCAGGGACTCGTCCAGGGATTGCGCCGCCGCCACCGTCGGCAGCACCATCGCCAGGACCGCCCAGCCGCACGCCCGCATTCGCCGCATGTCCATATTCTCCCCCGCGCCGATCCTTGCGGATGTTCCGCAAGAATGCTCGGGGGCGAAGGTAGCCGCCGCCGGGTCGCCCCTCCATCAACCGCCGTTGATGCGACCCGCTTTCCAGAAGCCACGTCGAACGGTGACGTCTCCGGGTTTGCCTCAGGCCACCTGGCTGCGGGATTTGCCGTCCTCGGCCTCGTCCTCCATGGCCAGCGGCAGGGTGCAGACGAAGGTGGTTCCGCCCTCGGGCCGGGCTTCGGCGATGATGCGGCCGCCATGGCGTTCGACGATGCGGCGACAGATGGCAAGGCCGATGCCGCGACCGGAATATTGCGGCGAGTTGTGCAGGCGCCGGAAAATCATGAAGATTTCGTCGGCGCGGGCCGGGTCGATGCCGATGCCGTTGTCGCTGATGCGGAACTCGGCCATGCCCTCGACCTGGGCGCAATCGATGCGGATATGGGGCACCACGTCGGGGCGGCGGAACTTGATGGCGTTGCTCAGGATGTTCTGGAACAGCAGCATCAGTTGGATGTCGTCGCCATGCACGGCGGGCAGCTTGCCCACCTCGATCTCGGCGCCGGACTGGCGGATGGAATCGGCCAGATTGTCCAGGGCGGCATGGACCACCGGGTCCATGTCCACGTTCTTGAACGCCTGCCCCTTGGCGTCGATGCGCGAGAAATCCAGCAATCCCTGGATTTGCAGCGACATGCGCTTGCCGCCCTCGACGATGAAGTCGATGAACTGGTCGGCATCGGCATCCAGCTTGCCCTTGTAGCGTTTTTCCAGCAATTGGGCGAAGCCGACCACGGTGCGCAGCGGTTCCTGAAGATCGTGCGAGGCGATATAGGCGAAGCGTTCCAGATCGGTGTTGGACGCCGCCAACTGGTTGATGGTGTGGCGCAATTCGTCCTCGCGCCGCCAGATGGTTTCGGCCATGGCGACAAAGGCACTTTCGACACGGGCGATTTCGTGCGCGGGTTGATCCAGCGACTTGATCTCGCGCTTGCCCTTGCGCAACTGGTCCACCGCCTCGCCCAATTGCAGGAAGTCGGCGGTCAGGCGGCGGGAAATCCACAGCGCGCACACCGTGCCGACCACGATGGCCGACAGGATATAGAAGATGCCTTCCATCAGGGTCGAATGGATGTTGGCGATTTCCTGTTGTTGGTCCAGCGCCACGCGTGCCCAGCCGATCACCCGGTTCTGCGCCATGACCGGAATGGCGATTTCGACCATGCGCTGGGTTTCCACCACCGTCCGCATGGTGGTGGGGCCGGACAGGATGTCCATGCTGACGGGATCGGAAACGTAATAGCCGATGCGGTCGCGGTCGGTATGGGCCAGCACCTGACCGCGCGCGTCGACCACCATGGCGTACATCAGATGCGGATGGCTGCGCAGCGACCGCACCACTTCCGACAGGCCGCGCACGTCGTCGGCCAGCACCCACGACACCGAATTGACGGCGATGACCCGGGCCAGACCTTCGGCGCGGGTATGGCTTTGGCCTTGCAGGAACACCAATTGGCGGTGGATCAGGTCGGCGACGAACAGCGTCATCAGCACGGCGTGCACCACGGCGATGCTGACCACCAGACGGCGGCGGATGGACCCGGCCAGCAAATCGCGGGTCTTTGCCCGCAGCGTCGTCCAGTTCATGGCAGGGCCACCTCGCGCACCGTTGCGTTGAAGTGGCGCAGGAACGCCTGCACCGGCTCGAAAGTCTTGTCGTCGGCGGCTTCGAACCCGGCGATCATGACGTGCTCCAGCACCTGCCGTCCCTCGGGGTCGTCGCGCATGGCGGTCAGGATGGTCCGCACCCGGTCCACCAGTTCCGGCGGCACGTCGTCGCGCGCCACCCAGCCGTTGTTGGGCAGGGTTTCGGTTTCCCACTTGACCATCAACTGCGCCGCCTTGGCCGGTTCGTCGCGCTGGAAGCGCCGCCACGCCAGCGGCCAGGTGGTGCCCGCCGCCGCGTTGCCCAGATAGACGTTCAGGATGGCCGATTCCTCGGACCCCACATAGCGGTTGTCCAGGTCGGTCTTGACGTTGATTCCATGCTGGTGGAAGAACGCCTGCGGCAACAGGGTCGAGGCCAGGGCGCTGGCCGCCGGATAGCTGACCGCCTTGCCGATCAGGTCGCCGACCTCCTCGACGCCGCCATCGCGGCGCACCAGCACCACGCCGCGGAATTGGGTGTCGTCGCTCATTTTGGCGAAGATGCGATAGCCGTTGGGAACCGCCATCACCGTCTGGTACGGGTTGGCCAGGGCGAAGTCCAGATTGCGGTAATAGAGCTTCTGTTCGAAGGATTCGTAATCGCGCGACGCCTCGAGCTTCAGCCGCGACCCGATCAACCTTTTGTTGATGTAATCCACCAGCGGCTGGTAGACGGAAAACAGCATCTCGGGCGTCGAGAACGGACAACTGACCCGGTAGCTTTTATCCGCAACCGCCGCCTTGATGACGTATTCCGGCTGATAATCGGCCGTTTTGTTGTCGTCGCAGGCCGCAAGCGGCATCCCCAGCAGGACGACAGACAGAAAACGGCGGATCGAACCCCCTGCACGTACCATTTCGCGTCTCCCTGCTAGGGATTTTTCCCGTTTCGGCAGCAGAGCGCAACCACTTATCGCCATCATCAGTGGCCGGGGAGTGTTGCAGCGGACGCGCGGCTGTGCGCTTTGCCCCGGGCAGCAGAAAGCCCCTTGGCGATACGCGCGTTTTTCGCTCAAGATGAAAGGTATAAATATTGACGGTCCGGCAACGGACCGGGGGAGGGGAAAAGATGCGGCGGCTGGGAAGCGCGATCGTGGTTGCGGCAAGCCTGTTCGGTCAGACGGCGACGGCGGCCTCCGTCACCGAGGAACAGGTGGTGGCGTTCGTCGACAAGATGCTGGCCCATATCGAAACGGTGGGCGAGGAACAGGCATTCGCCGATTTCAGCGATATCAAGGGGCCGTGGATCCAGGGCGAGCTGTACCCCTTTTGCCACAATCTGGCCGGCATCAACGTCGCCCATGGCGGCAACCCCAACATGGTCGGCAAGGCCGGGGTGCTGGACATCCGCGACCCCGACGGCCGTTACGTCAACCGCCTGATCTTCGAAAAGGTGCTGAAGGACGGCAAGGGCTGGGTCGAATACAAATGGCCCAACTCCATCACCAAGAAGATAGAGATGAAAGACGTCTATTCCGTCCTGGTCCACGGCAAGTACATCTGTGGGTCGGGTCGCTACCGTTAGGGGTGTCGCGGAAAAAAATCTCCGGTGAAAAGTGCCGCGGCTTGCTCTATCGTCGGCCGCAGAGGATCACCACGGGAGAGACCCGCACCATGCGCCGCCTGACCATCGCCGCCGTCGCCGCACTGTCGCTGAGCGCCTGCCAGACCGTTCAGAACACCGCCGGCACGCCGACCACCTATACCGATCCCGGCACCCTGGGGCCGGTCAAGGGTGTCGGCATCGAAAGTCAGGACGTCATCAGCATGACCGACCAGATGATGCGCGACATGCTGTCCGAACCGCGCCTGGGCAACGCCGCCACGCCGCCCAACGTCATCATCGACGCCGAGTTTTTCGTCAACGAAAGCTCGTCGCGCATCAACCGCAACACCATCACCGACCGCCTGCGCGTCGGCCTGCAACGGGCCGCCCAGGGCCGCATGCAATTCGTTGGCCGTCACTACGCCAACATGGTGCAGGCCGAACGCAACCTGAAGCGCCAGGGCGTGATCGACCAGGGCAAGAACCCCACCGCCCAGGCCCAAAAGGGCGGCGATTACCGGCTGGGCGGCCGCATCACCTCGCTGGACGCCCGCGACGCCAAAAGCGGCATGACCAGCCGCTACACCCAGATCGTGTTCGAGATGGCCGATTTGGAAAGCGGCGAGATCGTGTGGAGCGGCATCTACGAATTCTCGAAGGCGGCCACCGACGACGTCATCTATCGCTAGGCCGCACGCCATGTCCCGCCTTTCCCGTTCGGCGCGTCTGGTCGGCGCCACGGCGCTGGCCGCGCTGCTGGCCGCCTGCCAGACCACCCGCGAGCAGGAAGCCCAGGTCAAGCCCGAGGTGGCCCGCGCCTATCTGGCCGACAAACCGCAGCCGTTGCAGCGGCATTTCATGGCGGCGCTGACCCAGGGGCCGCGCAACCAGGTGCTGAACGACATGCGCCTGGGGCTGGCCGCCATGGAAATGGGCCAGACGGCGCTGGCCGAGCACCTGTTCGACGACGCCCTGCTGAACATCGAAACCATCTATGCCGACCGGCCCGAGGCCGCCCAGGCGCGCGGCCTGTTCGCCCGCGAAGCGGTCAAGGATTTCAAGGGCGAGCCCTATGAACGGGCCATGGCCTATTATTATCGCGGCCTGCTGTACATGAAGGCCGGGGATTACGACAACGCCCGCGCCAGCTTCAAGGGCGGCTTCATCCAGGATTCCTTCGCCGAGGAAGACCAGAACCGCGCCGATTTCGGCCTGCTGCAATTCCTTCAGGGCTGGGCCTCGCGCTGCCGCGGCAACGCCGTCACCGCCCAGGACGATTTCAAGGAATTCAAGACCATCAACGAATCCTTTCCGCTGCCCGGCCAGGACGACACCGTGCTGGTGCTGGCGGAAACCGGCAGCGCCCCCATCAAGTTCAGTCAGGCCGACAACGGCGGCAGCGTGCCCAAATACCTGAAGATCCGCCGCGCCAGCGCCAGCGAGACGGCACGGATCAATTTCTCGGAAACCCAGACGTCCGTGGCGAAGAAGGGCGAGAAACCCAAGCCGCCCGCCACCACCGCCCACACCCTGCCGCTGACCCAGTTGGAAGACGTGTTCTTCCAGGCGTCCACCCGGGGCGGCCGCCAGTTCGATTCCATCCTGCAAGGCAAGGCCGATTTCAAGAGCGCCAGCGACACCGTCGGCGACGTCGCCCTGATGGGCGCCGCCGCCGCCGCCACCGTGGCCGCCAACCAGAACAACCGCGAGCGCCAGCGCGACACCGCCGCCGCCGCCGGTGCCCTGCTGCTGGTCGGCCTGATGGCCAAGGGCATCGCCGCCGCCACCGAGGCCGAGGCCGACACCCGCTATTGGGACAATTTGCCCGACCGCGTCCACGCCCTGACGGTCAAGCTGCCGGAAACCGTGACCAGCTTGTCGGTGGACTTCCTGGCCGCCGACGGCACCCTGCTGCGCACCCGCGAGGCGGCCGTCACCCGCGCCGGGGCCTGCGGCCTGGCCTGGGTGCGCGGCGAATCGGCCATGCCCGCCAACCCGCGCGCCCCCAACAGCGTGCCGCGCGACAAGATGTACGACCCGGTGGTCCTGCCGCCCACGGAAGCGGCCAGCCCGCTGCCCGCCGACAAACCGGCGGAATACGCGCCCAAACCCACCGAACAGCAACCCAGCCCGCAATCCTGAGGATCACTGAAGGGGACCAACCATGAAGAAGGTGTTCGCCGCCGTCGCCGGTCTGACCGGCATCGCCGCCCTGGCGGGCTGCGCCCAGGTGCAGGAACCGGCGCCCATGTGCAACATGGCGGGCATCGCCGCCCAGCGCCAGCTTGTCGCCCTGCCCGCCGCCGCGCCGGGCGAGCCCTCGCCGCTGCTGGAAATGCCGCTGAATTCGGTGTCCATCACCGATTACACCGTCATCAACAAGCTGTTCGTGCGCAACGTGGTCGCCCAGCGCACCCCGACCGGCACGGTCAAGGTGATCAGCCAGATCGTCAACTGCACCGACTATCCGCTGAACGTCGAGGCCCGTACCCAGTTCTACGATCAGGCCCAGGCCCCGTCCGAACCGGTCAGCGCGTGGAAGCGCCTTAATCTCGCCCCACGCACGTTGAATACTTATTCCGAAAATTCCATCGGCACCCGCAACGTGCAGTTCTACATGGTCGAGCTGAAGGAGACCCGCTGATGTCGCTGCGCCGCCTTGCCCTTGCGGCCGTGGCCGCCGGGACGCTGTATCCCGCCGTCGCCTTGGCCCAGGCGGGGGGCGGCGTGCCCGCCTACTAACCGCCGCCCCCCGCCCCCGCCCCCGAACGCGACGGCCAGGTGATGGCCAAGCCGACGAAAAAGGACGGCGGCGGCGGGGCGTTCGCCGCCCAGGGCGCCACAATCGCCAGCTTCGCCGATTCCTACGCCCGCAACGGCCGCCCGCGTCTGGCGCTGTACTGGAACAAGCAATTGTCCGAGGCGCTGTCCGATTGGTATTCCGACATGCGGGTGGTCAATTCCAGCCAGAACAATTCCACCATGTCCGGCGATTTCAATCTGAACCAGTCGGGCAACAGCCAGAACACCCTGGAAGTCCAGCGCCGGGTCCAGGATTCGCGCCGCGCCGCGGTGACGGAAAGCTTTGAATGGGAATTCCAGGAGGCGTTCCTGGCGCCGTTCCTGGAGGCGGGCGCCACCATCGTCGATCGTGGCGCCATGATGCGCTTCGCCGCCGCCGACCAGCCCGCGTCCAACGAGAAGACCATCGAGGTGCGCGGCCTGCAAGGCAAGGCCGATTACCTGATGGAAGTGCTGGTGTCGCCCAACTGGAAATCGTCCACCGGCTACGAACTGCGCACCCGTATCCTGGACGTCAAGACCGGCGCCATCGTCGCCATGGTCAATTCCAAGAACCTGAAGGAATGGAACCCGGAAAAGCCGATCCAGGCCACCGACCGGGGCTTCGTCGATCCCAACGACGATGATGACGACGAAAGCTTCGGCCCGCAGGGCGAGGACAAGTACCGCGCCACCGGCACCGGCTTCGAACGCAAGCGCAAGCCGCCGAAACTGTCGAAGATCGCCCAGAATCTGGCGTACAACACCATGAATGGCCTGATGCGCCAGTGGAAATGAGGTTCGTCATGAACAAGCTTCTTCTTCTGGCCGCGCTGCCGCTGGCCCTGGCCGCCTGCTCGGACCAGCGTCTGGCCCCGGCACCCGGCGAACATCCCGGCTGGCCGCAGCCCAGCCCGCCCGGCCGAATCGCCAATCCCTTCACCGACAGCTACGCGCCACACACCGGCACCACCATCGCCAGCCCGCCCGCCGATGCCAACGGCAACATCCCGTTCGCGGTGCGCGGCCAGACCCAGACCGAGGTGTTGCAGACGCCGCAACCGGCCTCGCCGCCCGCGCCGTCCCATCCGGGCACCGAGTAGGGTTTCCATCCCCCTCCGCCCCTGCTATCGTCCGCGCTCGAATTGTTCCGAATGCAGGGAAACGGAGGGTCGTGATGTCCGAAGTGCGTGTCGCCATCCTGGGGGCCAGTGGCTATACCGGCGCCGAACTGGTGCGCATGCTGGCGGGTCATCCGCGATTCCGCATCACCGCGCTGACCGGCGACCGCAAGGCCGGTCAGCCGCTGGCCTCGGTCTTTCCCCATCTCGCCATGCTGGATCTGCCCGATCTGGTGGCCATCGCCGACGTGGATTTCGCCCAGGTGGACGCGGTGTTCTGCTGCCTGCCGCACGGCACCACGCAAGAGGTGATCGCCGGTCTGCCCGAGCATGTGCGGGTGGTCGACCTGTCGGCGGATTTCCGCCTGACCTCGCTGGACGCCTATGCCCAGTGGTACGGCCACGAGCACAAGGCGCCCGAGCTGCAAAAATCGGCGGTGTACGGCCTGACCGAGATCAAGCGCGACGCCATCCGCAATGCGCGGCTGGTGGCCAATCCCGGCTGTTACCCGACCTCGGTGCAATTGCCGCTGGTGCCGCTGCTCAAGGCCGGGCTGGTCGAGGCCGACGACATCGTCATCGATGCCAAGTCCGGCACCTCGGGCGCCGGGCGCGCCGCCAAGGAAGCCAATCTGTATTGCGAAGTGACCGAGGGCATCCATGCCTACGGCATCGCCAGCCACCGCCACGCCCCGGAAATCGAGCAGGAACTGGCGCTGGCGGCGGGCAAGGATCTGCTGGTCAGCTTCACCCCCCATCTGATGCCCATGAGCCGGGGCATGCTGTCCACCATCTATCTGCGGGCCGCCAACGGCGCCACCGCCGACGACATGCGCGCCGAACTGACCCGCGCCTATCAGGGCGAAGCCTTCGTCGGCGTGCTGCCCAAGGGCGCGGTGCCCGCCACCCGCCATGTGCGCGGCTCGAATTTCTGCTTCATGAACGTGTTCGACGACCGTCGGCCCGGCCGGGTCATCGTCACCTCGGTGATCGACAATCTGGTCAAGGGCGCGTCCGGCCAGGCGTTGCAGAACATGAACCTGATGTTCGGCCTGCCCGAAACCACCAATCTGGCCCAGCAGCCGCTGTTCCCGTAAGACCCGATCCCTCCGGGATCGGGTTAGGCCCAAGGGGCCGCGCGGCGTATGCCGCGGAAGGCAAGTGTTTCGGCGAAACACGCCCGCCGTTTGAGGGCGCCGGTGATCGGCAACGATCACCGGAATATGCTAAGGAGTTCCTATGTACGGCCTGATCCTGCCCTACAAGGGCACGCTTCCGACCATCGCCGGTGATTGCTTCATCGCGCCGAATGCCACCGTTATCGGCGACGTGGTGATCGGCCAGGGCACCAACGTGTGGTTCAACGTGGTCATTCGCGGCGACGTGCACGAAATCCGCATCGGCGAGCGCACCAACATCCAGGACGGCACCATCGTCCACGTCACCGCCGGCAAGTTCGGCACCTATATCGGCAACGACATCACCATCGGCCACGGCGCCACCCTGCACGCCTGCACCCTGGAAGACGGGTGCTTCGTCGGCATGGGCGCCACCGTTCTGGACGGCGCGGTGGTGGAATCGGGGGCCATGGTGGCGGCGGGCGCGGTGGTGACGCCGGGCAAGCGCGTCAAGGCGGGCGAATTGTGGGCGGGCAATCCGGCCAGGATGATGCGCGAATTGAAGCCCGAGGAAATCGCCGCTTTCCCGCGCTCGGCCGAGAAATACGTGGAATTGGCCGCGCAATACACCGAAGAACTGGGCGAATAGCGGGGGCGACATGGCCAAGAAGCGGTCGCAGGGGGGGCTGCTATCGCGACTGACGGCGCCGCTGGCCAAGGCGGCCCGCCGGGTGACGCGCCGCGTCAGCGACGACGAGGCGCGGGAATTGATGGAGGCGGCGCTGGCCGAGGCCGAAAAGGCCCCGGCCCAGTTGACCGACGACAGCTTCCGCCTGTTCACCGAGCAACTGGCGCGCCAGGAACAGGGCGCGTTCCAGGTCAAGCTGCACATCATCTCGCTGGTGGAATTCCGCGAGGCGGTGGGCGACAAATGGCCCAAACTGTCGGAAAAGGTGCTGCTGATCGCCGAGGGCGTCATCAACGCCCATCTGGGGGCGGGCAACATCTTCTGCCGCCAGGGCTCGGACGCCTTCGCGCTGATCTTCCGCACCTGCGACAACACCGAAGGCCGCCGCCGCGCGCTGATCATCGCCCAGGAACTGGGCACCCGGCTGGTGGGCGACCAGTTCGTCGGCGCCGAGGTGCCGCTGGCCCTGGCCGCCGAACTGGACATGGACCAGGGCCTGAACGACGACGGCAGCATCAACATGGCGGCGCTGGACGCCGTCGTCAGCCAGATGCG
>JAEXAH010000137.1 GCA_023458315.1 Pseudomonadota bacterium | reverse complement strand
GTGCTGGCCCTGCGCGACGGCGGCCGCTGGCTGGCCCCGGCGGTGCTGTGCCTGTGGCCCGAGGATTGGGGGCTGGCCGCCGCCTTGGCGCTGGTGCCGGGCAACGCCCTGGGCGACGCCCTGGACCGGCTGTTCCAGGCGCGCCGCGACCATGCCGCCCTGGCGCCGTTCCGCGCCGCCCCCGCCGAGAACCAGGGCGCCCCGCCGGAACGGCCGCCGGTATCGCTGCGCCTGGAATCGGTGTCGTTCGGCTATGAATGCACGGTGCTGAACGGGGTGTCGCTGGCGGTGGCACCGGGCGAGGTGGTGGCGCTGGCCGGTCCGTCGGGCGGCGGCAAATCCACCCTGTTGCGGCTGATGATGGGCACCGAGGCGCCCCAGGCCGGACAGGTGCTGATGAACGGCCGCGACCTGCGCCAGTGCGACCGGCTGGCGTGGCGCGCCCACACCGCCGCCATCATCCAGGACGAGGTGCTGGATTTGCGGCCGCTGCACGCCCATGTGCGCGGTCTGGCGCCGCTGGACCTGGGCGCGGTGGCGGCATGGCTGGACCGGCTGGGGGCCTGGGACTGGGTCGAGCGCCTGCCGATGGGACTGGCCAGCCTGAGCGACGGCCGCATGCTGTCGGGGGCACGGGCGGCGCAGGTGCTGCTGGCCCGCGCCCTGTGTCGCCGCCCCAGCCTGCTGTTCCTGGATGAAACCCTGGCGGCGCTGGACCCCGAGCAACGGCGCCGCGCCCTGGCGGTGATCCGCGCCAGCGGCGCCACCTGCGTTCTGGTCAGCCACCAGCCGGACGTGCTGGCCGAGGCCGATCGCGTGCTGTGGCTGGAAGACGGCCGTCTGCGCGACCGGCCGGGCGCCGGTCATGGCGCCACCATTCCGGTGGCCGAGATCGCCGCCGCCCCGCATGCCCCGTTCGGCGCCGCCGCCCGGCTTTACCGTCCGGCGGCCCTGGCCCGCATCGACGGCCCCGACCGCCGCGACGTGCCGCCACCACCCCCGCCCCGCGCCGCGCCGGTCGTGCTGGCGGCGCTGCTGACGGCGGTGCTGGCCCTGGTGATGAAGTTCTGAAGGGGGACGTCACCGCCGGAATTATTCCGCCGCGTCTTCCTTGGTGGCCAGACGCTTGACCAGTTCATAGATGCCGCGCCGCACCTCGGCATCGGTGATGGCGCGGTAGTTGCGGGTCAGTTCCAGCAATTCGCGGTCGGGCTCGAACGCCGCCTTGGGGGTTTCGGCCAGACCGCCTTCGCGCGGCATGTCGTCGAAGAAGAAGCTGACCGGAACGTCCAGGGATTCGGCGATGTGGTACAGGCGGCTGGCGCTGACCCGGTTGGCGCCGCTTTCGTATTTCTGCACCTGCTGGAAGGTCAGGCCGACCGACTTGGCCAGATCGGTCTGGCTCAGCCCCATGAGCGTGCGTCGCAGCCGCAGCCGCCCCCCCACATGGACATCGATGGGGTCGGGATCGCCATTTTCCGTGCGCGCCCGGTACTTGCTGCCTGTGGTTGCCATATTTCCGCGTCTCAAGAGTGTATGATTGCATACAATATCCGGGGCGCCAGTTGTATGCAATACGGCCGTCCCGCGCGTTTCCGCGCAGGCCATGCATGGCCCGGCCTGTTTCCCCTGAGGTTGGTATGAAGGGTGTCTAGTCTTCGCCGCAGCCGCAGGCGGTCAGCAGCGCCCGCATGTGCGGCGGCACCGGGGCGGTGGCGGTGATCGGCGGCTTGCCCTTGGCCAGCGGCACGCTGACCTGACGGGCATGCAGGTGCAGGTCGGGCGACACCAGATCGGCGGTGCCGCGGCCATAGACCGAATCGCCGACGATGGGCCAGCCCATGGACGCCAGATGCACGCGGATCTGGTGGGTGCGGCCGGTGCGCGGCCGCGCCTCGATCCAGGCCAGCCGGTCGGTGCGCCCCAGCACCCGCCAATCCGTGACCGAGGGCTGCCCCGACGGATCGACCACCATGCGCCAGCCGTGGCGGCGTTCCAGCTTTTTCAGCGGCTTGTCGATGGTGCCGCTGTCGGCGGGCGGATTGCCCACCACCACCGCCCAATAGACCTTGTCCACGCCGCCGCCCGCGAACAATTCGCCCAGGCGGGCCAGCGCCTTGCGGTGGCGGCCCAGCACCAGACAGCCCGAGGTGTCGCGGTCCAGGCGGTGGGCCAGTTCCGGGGCGCGCGGCAGGCCGAAACGCAGGCCGTCCAGCAGGTCCATCAGGTGCAGGCCACCCTTGGCCCCGGCATGCACCGCCAATCCGGCGGGCTTGTCGATGATCAGCATCATGCCGTCGCGGTACAGCAGACGGGCGGCGATATCCTGGGGGGTCATTTCCCTGCTTCGGTCGGGAAGGGGGTGGGGGTGCAGCTTTGGCCGCGCGGCGTCAGGGTGGCGCACAGGCTTTCCGCCTGGGCGGGCTCCATGGGACCGGCGATCAGGCGATAGGTGACGCCCAACTCGCCCAGGTCGGCGCGGGCGACGGTGTGGCCCAGCGCCGCCAGTTCGGCGTGTTCCTTGACCAGAGCGTCCCACGCCTTGTCGCCATGCCCGGCGCTGCCCATGGACAGCAGGTGCACGCCCGCCGGACCCTTGGCGGCGGCGGTCAGGCGCGGCGGTTCGACCCCCGGCGGCGACGGGATGATCTCCAGCCGCCCCGACACGCCGCCGGGCATGCGGTTGCCGCGTCCGCCGGTGGCCGCCGGTTTCCTGGCGGGCTTGGGCGGTTCGGCGACCGGCGGCGGTTGCAGCACTTCCGGCAGGGTGCCGCCGGACACTAGTTGCTCGATGGCCTTGCTTTCCCCGGCGCGCTGGTCCGGGGTGATCAGCCCGGCATCCTCCAGCCGTCCCAGCCGCTCTTGCAGCTTGCGCGCCGAGGCGATGTCGGGCGGCGCGTATTGCTGGCGCCGCCCCGGCGCCTTGGGCAGCAGGGTGTCGGCCAGGAAATCCCGCTCGGTGGCGCGCGGCGTCTGGTCGCCGCGCCTGGGGGTGCTGAGCCCGGCGAAGCGGTCGATCACCTCGGCCAATGGCGGCAGCGGGGCCTCCAGCCCGGCGGCGGGCGGTTGCGGCACGGTCAGCGGCAGCAGGGCGCCAAGATTGGTATCCTTGCGCTGGCCCGCGTCCTCGACCGGCAGCAGGCCGTGCTGGGCCAGCGCCTTGACCGCCAGGAAGCGCAGCGCCATGGGGTCGCCCGCCAACAGGATCTCGGCCTGTTCGGGCGTCAGGCGGCCGGGGGGAAAGGGCACGTAATCGCCATCCGGCGCCACCGGCGCCGGGGACAGCATATCCTCGGGCTTCGGCGGCTTGGGCGCGTACAGCGGTTCCAGTCCCGGACGGATGTATTGTCGCCCCTCGCGCTTGGCCTGGAACTCGTCCATCCGGGCGTTGGCGATGTCCATTTCCATTTCCAGGCGCTGACAGCCCGCCACCAGGGGCAGCAGGGCCAGGAACAGCAGCTTACGCAGATGGAGCGGCATCGCGGCCTCGGTTGCAACGGACGCGCCAGTTTTCCCCGGCTGACGACGAAGCGCAACCCTATACATTGACCCCGGGCGGCGGCTGCGCCACTTTCACCGGCGCCGACCATGGCGGACCCACGCGGATGAGGTGTTTCCTGGTTCACGACAAGATCGCCCGGCTGGCCGCCCAGGGCCGCTTCGACGCCGCCCTGCGCGCCGCCGCCGATTTGCCGGGGGACGGCGCCGACGGCGCCTTCCGCTTGGGCGCGGCGGCGCTGAAGCGCAACGATGCCTTCGCCGCCGTCGCGGCGTTCGAGCGGGTGCGGGCGCTGGACCCGACCTTTCCCGCCTTGGCCGAGGCGCTGACCAGCGCCTATCGCCGCGATGCCCGCTATGCCGACGCGGTGGCGGCCAGCGCCGGGAATTCGGGACGGCAATGCCGCTATGAACGGGCCTTGGCGCTGCTGGCCTTGGGCGAGGGCGCGGCGGCGCTGGCCGAACTGGACGCCATCCTGGCCGCCGATCCCGAACACGCGGTGTCGTGGGTGGCCAGCCACGCCCCGGCGCTGGAGCTGCACGGCCTGGACGAAGCCCTGTACCGCCTGCGCCGGGCGGTGGAATGCCGGGGCGCCAACGGCCGCTATTGGGGCTATCTGGGCGCCTATGGCCTGTTGTCCGGCGATGCCGGGGCCGAGGCGCTGATCGCCGCCGAGATCGCCCCCCACCCCGCCCGCCGCGCTTTGGTGGACGGCGTGCGCGCCCTGTTGCCGCACGGCGCCGCCCAGGCCCGGCTGTTCGGCCTGTCGGCCTCGCTGCTGCGCCATGCCATGGCCTGCGCCCACACTCCCGGTCTGGTGCTGGAATTCGGCGTGCGGCGCGGCACCTCGATCCGCGTGCTGGCCGAAATGGCGGGGCAAGAGGTGCACGGCTTCGATTCCTTCGAAGGTCTGCCCCAGGGCTGGCAGAACGAACCGGCCGGGGTGCTGACCTGTGGCGCGGCGTTGCCCGAGGTTCCCGGCAATGTCCACCTGCACGCCGGGTGGTTCGAGGAAACCCTGGACCCGTTCCTGGCCGCCCATCCGGGGCCGGTGCGGCTGGTCAACGTGGACAGCGACATCTATGCCTCGGCCCGTTTCGTGCTGGACCGCCTGCGCAGCCGCATCGGCCCGGGCACGGTGATCGTGTTCGACGAATTCATCGGCAACCGCACCTGGGCCGACGACGAATTCAAGGCTTTCGCCGAATTCGTGGCCGACACCGGCATCGCCTGGCGGGTGTTGGCATTGGCGCCGTTCACCAAGCAGGTGGCGGTGATTGTCGAAGAATCTTGACTCCGGGCGCCCGGTGGGGAGAGTCCACCCCTTGGATAAAGGAGCTGGCGCATGACGGTTGCAATCGAGATGGGGAATACGTCGGCGGGCCAGCCGGCGACCCTTGATCTCGAGGAATTGCTGGCGACCCGCTTGTTGGTTCAGGGCAATTCCGGCTCGGGCAAGTCGCATCTGCTGCGCCGTCTGATCGAGCAAAGCGCCCAATGGGTGCAGCAGGCCATCATCGACCCCGAAGGCGATTTCGTCACCTTGGCCGAAGTATACGGCCATGTGGTGGTGGATGCCGCCGCCCATACCGAGGCGGCGTTGCAGCAGGTGGCGGCGCGGGTGCGCCAGCACCGCGTCTCGGTGGTGCTGAACCTGGAGAATCTGGAAACCGAGCGCCAGATGCGCCACGCCGCCGCCTTCCTGGGTGGGCTGTTCGACGTCGAGCGCGATTACTGGTTCCCCATGCTGGTGGTGGTGGACGAGGCGCAATTGTTCGCCCCGGCGGCGGCGGGCGAAGTGTCGGACGAGGCGCGCAAATCCAGCCTGGGCGCCATGACCAATCTGATGTGCCGTGGCCGCAAGCGCGGTCTGGCGGGCATCATCGCCACCCAGCGCCTGGCCAAGCTGGCCAAGAACGTGGCGGCCGAGGCGTCAAACTTCCTGATGGGCCGCACCTTCCTGGACATCGACATGAGCCGCGCCGCCGATTTGCTGGGCATGGAGCGCCGTCAGGCCGAGATGTTCCGCGACCTCAATCGCGGCCATTTCATCGCCCTTGGCCCGGCCTTGGCGCGCCGCCCGCTGCCCATCCGCATCGGCAGCGTGCAGACCGACGGCCGCACCGGCAACGCCCGGCTGATGCCGCTGCCGGAAACCCCGCCCGAGGATGCCCGCGACCTGATCATGAAGCCGGGCGAGAACGAGCAATTGCGGGTGATGGCCCGCCCGGCGCCCAGCACCGCCGACATCCTGGCGCAACTGGCGGCCAGCGCGCCGCCGCCGCCGCCCGCCGCCCTGTCGCTGGTGTCCGAGATTTCCGCCGCCCCGGCCCGTGAACCGGCAGCGCCCAAGCCGTCGCTGGACGAAGTGCTGCGCGAGGTGCTGGGCGACCCCGAGGCGCTGTACCGCAACGTCGCCCAGGTCTATCAGGACTTTTTGGTGCGGTGCCGCCAATACGGCGTCAACGGCCGCATCATCGATCTGGCGGCTTTCCGCCGCAAGATGGCGACGGCACGGGCGGGCGTGGACGCCGAAACCGCCGACACGCCGGAATGGGAAAAGGCCCTGGCCCTGTCCACCGCCTTGCCCGAGGACATCCAGGCGGTGTTCCTGATGCTGGCCCGCGCCGCCCACGACAAGGCGCCGTGCCCGTCCAACGCCCAGATCGCCCGCGCCCGTGGCTCGCGCTCTCCGCGCCGCGCCCTGGGCCTGCTGGAACACATGATCAACGCCGGCCTGATCGCCGCCGACACCGACGCCTACGGCAACCGCATCATCGCCCTGCCCGCTTTGGGTTGGGAGACGGCGCCGGGCAATCCCGACCTTGAGGACGAGGTGGCCTAACCGGCCGTGGCGATCTCGGCGGCCACGCCGCCGGTGGCGTCCAGCAGATCCTGCGGTGCCGCCTTGATCTGCAATCCCCGCTGGCCGCCATTGACCACGATGAACGGCAGCGTCAGGGCGCTGGAATCGAAAAAGGTGCGCAGGCGCTTCTTCTGGCCCAGCGGCGACACGCCGCCGACCTTGTAGCCCGACAGGCGCTCGGCGTCGGGCACCTTCATCATGGATACCGACTTCTTGCCCGCCGCATGGGCCAGGGCCTTCAGGTTCAGCTCGCGGTCCGACGGCACCACGGCGATCAGCGGTTCGTCCCCGGCAATGGTCATCAGCGTCTTGAACACCTGCGACGGCGGCAAGCCCATGGCTTGCGCCGCATGCAGCCCGATGGACTGCGCATCCGGGTCGTATTGGTATTCCAACAATTCATAGGGCTTCCTCGCCCGGTCCAGGGCGGTGGTGGCGGGGGTCTTGCGGCTCATTTTCCCTGTGTCCCGTGACGTCCGGCCGCACCAGCCTAGCGCATTCCCGTCCCGGGCATCCAGACGGCGACACCATGCAAAGCCATTTCATCGGTCACACGGGCACGACGGGGGCACGGATTTGACAGTGTTGTTGCAATTGACTATCATTTGCAAACAATTCCCCCCCTTCCCCACCTGGAAAGACCGACGCGATGTGGAACAGCATGAGAGGCCGCTTTGTCGCCACCGCCATCGCCCTGCTGACCGGCTTTTCCGCCATCGCCTTCTACGCCAGCGCCATGGTCCAGACCAACCGCGAGGACAGCCGGGCGCTGATCGGCGGATATTACCGCATCCACCGTCACCTGGAAGACGCCAAGGAGACGTTGCGGCAAATCGAATCCTCGGCCTATCTGGCGGCGGCGGGCGGCGGCGAGGACCGCCAGACCCTGGCCCATGCGCTGGCGCCGCTGCCACGCATCGGCGAGAATCTGGCGCGCGACCCGCTGATGGCCGCCGATGGCCGCCGCGAACTGGCGGCGGCGGTGGATCAGGCGTTGCGGCACCTGGCGGCCCGCGCCGACGCCCTGGCCCAATCCGGACGCGACACCGAAGGTCGCCTGCATCTGGCACGGACCGAGATCACCCCGGCGGTCAAGGGCGCCTATCGCGTGCTGCACCTGACCGAACGGCAGCTTTACGATTCCGTCCTGGGCCAGACCTTCCAAAGCCTGGGCACCTCGGAAGAGGTGTCGCGGCTGGTGCGCACCGCCATCGTCCTGGTGTGCCTGATGATGGCGGCGGGCTTCCTGGCCTTTGAAATCTCGATCCGCCGCCCGCTGGCCCGCGTCGCCCGCGCCATGGATTCCGAGGGCAATGGCATGACCCCCGCCCAGGATCTGCCCGACCGGGGGCCGCAGGAAATCCGCGCCCTGGTCGCCGCCTTCGACGGCATGCGCAAACAGATCCGCTCGCGCCAGTCGCGGCTGGAATCGGTGCTGAACAACACCAGCGACGGCATCGTCACCTTTGGCGCCGATGGCCGCATCCAGGGCTTCAACGCCGCCGCCGCCGCCCTGTTCGGCTATGACGAGACCGAGGCGGTGGGCATGCGCGTCACCGACCTGCTGGCCCGCGACGACGAGCGCACGCAAAACGCCGCCGCCACCATTCTGACCGGCCAGAACCTGGGCCGCGAACAATATCTGGCGGCGCGGCGGCGCGACGGCATGTGTTTCGACCTGTCGTGCAAGGTCAGCACCTTCACCGTGGACAATCTGCGCCTGTTCAACGCCGTGGTGGCCGACGTGTCGGAACGCAAGGCCATGTTCGACCGCCTGACCTATCTGGCGCAGCACGACCCGCTGACCTCGCTCTACAACCGCCGCCACTTCCTGGAGGAACTGGGCCGCGCCACCGAGCGCGCCCGGCGTGGCAAGGCGGTCAGCGCCGCCCTGCTGATGATCGACCTGGACCATTTCAAGTTCGTCAACGACACGCTGGGCCATCAGGCGGGCGACCAGTTGCTGATCGAGATCGCCGCCAAGCTGAAGCAGCGCAGCCGCGAGGCGGATTTCGTCGCCCGGTTGGGCGGCGACGAATTCGCCATCCTGGCCTTCGACGTGGATGAAGAGGGCGCGGCGGTGATCGCCGACAGCTACAACCGCCAGCTTTCCGACTACACCTTCCAGGCCAAGGGCCGCAGCGTCGATATCGGCTGCTCCATCGGCGTCGCCCTGCTGGGGCCGGATCTGGAGGCCGGAACCGACGTTCTGGCCCGCGCCGATCTGGCCTGCCACGTCGCCAAGCAGCAAGGCCGCAACCGTTTCCACTTCTACGAACCCGAGGACGAACAAAGCACGGCGCGGCTGACCGCCGAGATCGGCTATGGCAAGTTGCTGCGCGACGCCCTGGCCCACGACCATCTGTTGCTGAACTTCCAGCCCATCGTCGAACTGCCCGGCGGTCAGGTGCGGTTGCACGAGGTGCTGCTGCGGCTGCGCAACGCCGATGGCAGCACCCTGTCGGCCGGCGCCTTCGTCACCGAGGCCGAACGCCTGGGGCTGGCCACCGACATCGATATCTGGGTGGTGCGCAACACCTTCGCCGCCATCGCCGAAGGCCGGGTGCCGCCGGGGCCGGGCCGTTTCACCATCAACCTGTCGGGCCGGTCCATCGGCGATGCCCGCCTGACCGAAGCCATCGCCGATTCGTTGCGCGAATACGCGGTGCGGCCATCCGACATCGTGTTCGAATTCACCGAAACCGCCGCCTTCACCAGTCTGGCCCATGCCAAGGATTTCATCTCCTGGCTGCGCGGCCTGGGCTTCCAGACGGCGCTGGACGATTTCGGCGCGGGCTATTCATCCTTTGTCTACCTGCGCGAATTGCCCACCGATTACGTCAAGCTGGACGGCTCGCTGGTGCGCAGCATCGATTCCGACCCGCTGAATCTGGCGGTGGTCCGGGCCATGAGCGACGTGTCGCGCGCCCTGGGCCGCCGCCTGATCGCCGAATTCGTGGAAAACGCCGCCATCGCCGCCCATCTGCACGACGTCGGCGTCGATCTGGCCCAGGGCTACCATTTCGGCCGTCCCGAACCGTGGCGCGGCCACCCGCCCGACCGCGCCGCCGCGCTGATGCCGCTGATGGCCGCACCGTCGCTGGCCTGAGCGGTTTCCCCATGTCATGCGCCTGACGCAGACGTGAAAATTCCGCGAACGCACAAAGTCATGTTGCATTGCACAAAAGCGGACCCATATGGTCGGTCATGGTATGACCGGAGGGCTTTCCCATGTTGATCCGCAAGCTGCACCTGCATGAGCGGCCGTTGTTCGCGGACCACCTGAAGCGGTTGCCGCCCGACGACAGGCAGTTCCGCTTCGCCCGCGCCAACGTGCTGGACGGGGTGATCGACCGTTACGTGGCGGCCATCGGGCCGGACGACCTGATCCTGGGCTGTTTCGTGGACGACCGTCTGGTGGGCGGCGTGCATGTGGCCTTCGCCGACGGACTGGCCGAGGTCGGGGTGTCGGTGGATGCCGACCAGCGGGTCAAGGGCATCGGCGCCGACCTGTTCCGCCGCGCCATCCAATGGGCGCGCAACCGCCGCGCCGACAAGCTGTACACCCTGTGCCAGTCGGACAACCGGGGCATGGTGGCGCTGGCCCGCAAGCTGGGCATGACGGTGCACCGCGACAGCGGCACCGCCGAAGCCTATCTGGAACTGCCGCCGCCCGATTTGCTGAGCGTGTCCGAGGAACTGACGGTGGGCATGAACACCATGTATTCCCAATGGGCCGACATGGTCCGCACCTGCCAGGACGCGCTGCCGCGGCCGTGGAGCGGCCGGTAAGGATTTAGTGGTTCAGGCCGGGCACCGCCGGGGCTGACGACACCTGAACGCCGTCCCACCGCTTGGCCTCGGCGCGCAGGCGGGAGAGGTCGTCCTGGTCGTGCGCCTGCGCGGCGGCCGGGGACGGCGAAGGTTCCGACGTCGGCCACAGCCACACGCCGACGGCCAGGGCCAGGGCGGTGAATGCGGCGGCGGTGCCGCTCCAGTCGCTCTCATGCATGGCGCCCTCCTCTTCAGGTTGTCCGGGACAGCTTATCCTGCCGGATCAGATGGGGCCATGCGGCATCGGTTGGAAGAGTCCACCTCCTAAGAAGTAGATCCCTTGACCCGGGCATAGGCGTCCAGCGCCGCCAGCCGCGCCCGGGCATGGTCCACCATGGGCTCGGGATAGGTGACGCCCAGCCGCACCCGCGCCCCCGCCAGTTCCAGCGGCGACGCCAGCCACGGCTTGTGGATGGCCTGGGCGGGCAGCCGCGCCAGTTCCGGCACCCAGCGCCGCACGTAATCACCGGCCGGGTCGAATTTCTCGCCCTGGGTGATGGGGTTGAACACCCGGAAATAGGGGGCGGCGTCGGCGCCGCATCCGGCGATCCATTGCCACGACGCGGCATTGGCGGCGGCGTTGGCGTCCACCAGCGTGTCCCAGAACCAGCGTTCGCCCGCCTGCCACGGCAGCAGCAGATCCTTGACCAGAAACGAACCGACGATCATGCGCACCCGATTGTGCATCCAGCCGGTGGCCCAAAGCTGGCGCATGCCGGCATCGACGATGGGATAGCCGGTAAGGCCCCGCTGCCATGCCGCCAGGGCGGCCTGATCCTCGACCCAGGGAAAGGCGGCGAAGGCCGGTTGCAACGGCCGGGTCGGCAGATCGGGGAAGGTGGCGATCAACTGGTGGCTGAATTCCCGCCACCCCACTTCCTTGAGGAAGCATTCCGCCCCGGCCGAGGGCGGCCGGGTGCGCACGGCGTACCAGATCTGGCGCGGGCTGATCTCGCCGAACGCCAGATGGGGCGACAGCAGCGAGGTGCCGTCATGGTCGGGGCGGTCGCGCTCGCTGTCGTAATCGTTCAGCCCCCGATCCAGGAAAACGCCCAGCCGCTCGGCGGCACCCGCCTCGCCCGGGTTCCAGGTTTCCGCCATGCCGCGCCACCACTCCAGGCGCGGCATCAGCCCCAGCGCGTCCAATTCCAGCCCGGTCGGTACGTTTTGCGGTGCCGTCAGGGCGGCGGGCGCGGGCAATGGCCGCGCCGGTTCCGGCAGGGCCAGGGCGGCACGCCAGAACGGCGTGAACACCTGGAACGGCCCGCCGGTCTTGGTGCGCACCATCCCCGGCTCGAACAGCAGGTCGGCGGCGAAATCGCGGCCGTGGATGCCCGCGGCGGCAAGGCGGCGGGCCATGTCGGCCTCGCGGTCGCGCTCGCCCGGTTCGAAGCGGCGGTTCCAATGCACCGCCCCGGCGCCGATGGCGGCGGCAAGGCGGGGAATTTCGGTCAGGGCATCGCCGCGCAACAGCACCAGACGGCCGCCGCGCCGCGTCACCTCGGCCGTCAGCGCCGCCAGCGAGTGGTGCAACCACCAGCGCGAGGCGCCGCCCGGCTGCCACGGTCCGGCCTCGTCCAGCACGAAGGCCAACACAACGGGGCCGTGGGCGGCGGCGGCCAAAGCGGGATTGTCGGCCAGGCGCAAATCCTGGCGCAGCCAGATCAGGGTGGTCATGGCGGGGCTTCTCCGGGGATGCGGGGCGGGGCGGGCGGCTCCAGCCGGGCGCGCGGGCGGGTGACGATGCGGCCGCCCGCCAGGATCAGGGCGTTGAACGGACGACGGAACAGCGCGGCGAAGGCGGGCGACAACACGTTGACGCCCTCGGTGCCGCCGCCGAAGGGCGGAATCACCATGCGGCGGCCGTCGAACACGAAGCACGGCCACAGCCCGCCGTCCAGCCCGGCCAGCGGCCACGGCGCCGCCGCCACCTCGCCCAAGGCCGCCGAGCCGGGGGCCGGACGGTGGCGAAAGGTCAGGCCCGCCGCCTTGAGTTCGGGCACCGCCATGTCGGGCAGGCCGTCGGCCACCCAGCGCCAGTCATGGGTTTGCGCCAGCCGCGCCACGTCGTCGGCATCGCGCGCGGCCAGCCGCCCCTCGGCCAGCAGGCGCGGCAGGCTGTCGCCCAGCCACAGCACCATGGCCGGGCGGCGTTGGCGCAGCACCGCCCCCAGCCGTTTCAACGCCGTGGCCGCGCGCTGCGGCGCCCCCCGGTCGGCACTGTCGCCGACGGGATCGGACACCGCCACCAACCGCGCCTTGGGATAGATCAGCGCGCCCGACAGATCGGGCAGCAGGTGTACGCCGTTCAGCAGCATGGCATCAGGCGAACAGCGTCTTCAATTCGGCGATGCGGGCGGCCAGCGCCTCGGGCGCATAGGGCTGGCCGGGCACCGCGCCCCACACCGGCTTGGGCCATGCCGCGTCCTCGCGGAAACGGGCGATGACGTGAACGTGCAGTTGCGGCACCACGTTGCCCAGGGCGCCGATGTTCATCTTGTGCGCCTTGACGTGGTTTTGCAGGCGGTGCGAGGCGTCGGTGATCTCTTCGACCAGGGTTTGGCGGTCGTAATGATCCAGTTCGTGCAACTCGGACACGCCGTGGCGGCGCGGCACCAGCACCACCCAGGGATAATTGGCGTCGTTCAGCAGCAGAACGCGGCACAGCGGCCAATCTGTGACGAAAACGGTGTCGGCCTCAAGACGTTCATGCAAGACGAACATGGGGTTCTGATCCCTCCTTGATTGCCCTGGCGGCGCTTTCGCGCTATGACCAAGGTCAATTTTTTCCATCCGATCCGGGCCCCCTTCCATGCGCCGACGCCGCAACCGCAACCACGACGAAACCAATTCCCTTGGCATCGTCTTCACCAAGCTGGGCCAGATCACCCTGGCGGCGGTGCTGGTCCTGATCGTCGCCGAATGGGCGGCCGGACTGGCCATGGGCAAGATACGCCATTCTCGCGCCGCCGCCACGCCTTCGCTGACCGAGGCCGAGATTTCCCGCGTCTACGGCGCCGAGGACCCGGCCTTCTATCGCGGCGTGCTGGCCGATGCCGCCCGACTGGGCGAGGCGGTGTACGCGCCGCTGGTGGAATACCGCCTGCCCGCCTTCGCCAGCCCGACCCTGAACGTCAGCGCCGAGGGCTGGCGCGGCAACGGCACGCCGCAAAGCCTGGACAATCCCGGACCCAAGGTGTTCGTGTTCGGCGGCTCCACCACCTTCGGCACCGGCGTCGCCGATGCCGAGACCCTGCCCGCGCAATTGGGCGAGGTGCTGAAGGCGGCGGGCAAGGAGGTCCAGGTCTTCAATTTCGGCGCGCCGTCCTATTATTCCACCCAGGAACGCATCGCGCTGGAGCGGCTGCTGACCGCCGGGACCAGGCCCGACGTGGCGGTGTTCGTGGACGGCCTGGGCGATTTCCAGTCCTGCGCCCTGCCCGACCGCACCGCCTGGAGCGAGCGCATCGAGCAGGCCACCCGCGTCGCCGCCCGCCTGCCGCTGACCAGCGAACTGGCGGCACGCTCGAACCTGCTGGCCTTCGGCCGCTGGCTGATCGGCGAGGAACCGGCCGAGGCGCCGCACCGCACCGCCCAATGCGCCAGCGACGCCGAGGTGGACAAGGCCATCCGCCGCCTGGACACCAACCGCCGCATGATCGCGGGCATGGCCGACCGCCTGGGCTTCAAGGTGCTGTTCGTGCAGCAGCCGGTGCCCACCTACGCCTATGACAATGCCAAGCGGTCGGTGCCGGTCAACACCGAGTTGCTGGCCAATTACCTGAACTCGGCCAAGGGCTATCCGCGCATGGTCGAGATGCGGGCCGCCGGGCAGTTGCTGGCCGATCACACCCTGTGGCTGGCCGAGGCCGAGCCCGCCCAGGGCGACGCCTATGTGGACACCATCCACTACAGCCCGCGCTTCAACCGCGCCTTGGCCGAGGCCATCGGCCGCCACATGCTCGATTCCGCGCTGTTGCCGTGACCGAAAGGCGGCTGTGGCTGATCCTGCTGGTGGTGCCGCCGCTGCTGTGGGCGGGCAACGCCCTGGTGGGACGCGCCGTGGTCGGCCGCCTGGACCCCGTGGAACTGTCGTTCTGGCGCTGGTGCGTGGCGTTGGCGGCGCTGCTGCCCTTCACCGGCCGTTCCCTGCTGGTCCATGGCCGCGTGCTGCTGGCGGCATGGCCCGCCGTCCTGGTCATGGGGCTGTGCAGCGTCGCCGTCTACAACACCTTGCTGTACATGGCCATGCACACCACCACGGCCATCAACGCCACCCTGATGGGGGCGTGCATGCCGCTGCTGATCCTGTTGCTGGGGCGGCTGTGGTTGGGCGATGCCATCCGCCCGGCGCAGATGCTGGGCATCCTGGTGTCGGCCTGCGGCATGCTGGCGGTGGTGACGCGCGGCGATCCCGGCCGCCTGCTGGATCTGGCGCTGACGCCGGGCGACGGGCTGATGGTGTTGGCGACCCTGGCCTGGGCGATTTATTCGGTGATGCTGCGCCGCTATGCCCTGGCGGTTCCGGCGCTGACCCTGCTGACCGCCTTCGTCATGGTCGGGCTGGCGGCGTTGGCGGCGGCCTATGCCCTGCTGCCCGCCCGGCAGCCGCTGGCGGCGCTGGGCCTGCCGGAACTGGCGGCCATCCTGTACACCGGCCTTTTGGCCTCGCTGGTGGCCTTCACCTTCTGGAACCGGGGGGTGGCGGTGGTCGGCGCCGCCACCACCGGCCAGTATTCCTATCTGATCCCGCTGTTCACCGCGCTGCTGGCCATCCCCCTGCTGGGCGAGGCGTTCCACTGGTATCACGGATTGGGCGGCGGGCTGATCTTCGCCGGTATCTTCCTGGCCACCCGGCGCAAGGGGTAAGGCGGCTTTTCCGGGCGCATCGCAGGCTTGCAAATCGGCGGGTTGCGTGACGCCCCCGCCGTCAGCACAATGGCCGCCAATTTCAGGGAGGACGGAAACCGCGATGTACGGTTTCCGCGCAAGCAATGCGGGAGGAAAGATGGCCCTGCCGACGAACGGCACGACCGCTGACGAGTCTCGTTTCGACTGGAACACGGCACGCACCCTGCTGGCGGGACTTCCCGGCGGCGGGCTCAACATCGCCCACGAGGCCCTGGACCGCCACATCGCCGCAGGCAATGGCGGCCGCCGGGCGCTGATCTCGCTGGGGCGGCGCTATGAACGGCGCGCCGTCACCTATGCCGAACTGGCCGAGGATTCATCCCGCGTCGCCGCCGTGCTGCGCGATTTGGGGCTGAAGCCGGGCGATACCGTGGCGGTGCTGCTGGGCCGCTCGGTCGAGCTGTATCAGGCGGCGTTCGGCATCTGGAAGGCGGGCGGCGTGTTCTGCCCGCTGTTCGGGGTGTTCGGCCCCGGCCCGTTGCGGTCGCGCCTGGAACTGTCGCGCGCCAAGGTGCTGATCGCCGCCGAAGGGCTGTACGCCCGCAAGGTCGCCGCCGTGCGCCGCAACCTGCCCGACCTGGAACATGTGCTGCTGGTCGCCGACGAGCCCGATGCCACCCTGGGCGACCACGAAGGCTGCCAGGATTTCCGTGCCCGCCTGCTGGCGGCCGCCCCCGCCGCCACCGAACCGACCAGCCCGGCCTCTCCGGCCTTCGTCCATTTCACCAGCGGCACCACCGGCACCCCCAAGGGGGCGCTGCACGCCCACGGCGCCGTGCTGTCCCATCTGATCACCGGCCGCCAGGTGTTCGACCTGGTGCCCGACGACGTCTATTGGTGCACCGCCGATCCCGGCTGGATCACCAACACCGTCTATGGCCTGATCGTGCCGCTGGTCAACGGCTGCACCGCCATGGTGGACGAGGCCGAGTTCGATCCGCGCCGCTGGTACGGCGTGCTGAAGGATGAAAAGGTGACGGTGTGGTACACCACGCCCACCAACATCCGCATGATGATGCGCTATGGCGCCGCCCTGGCCCGTACCTACCGCGAGAATTCCTTGCGTCTGGCGGCCAGCGCGGGCGAGCCGCTGAACCCCGAGGCGGTGGTGTGGGGCGACAAGGCGCTGGGCGCCCAGTTCCATGACACCTGGTGGCAGACCGAAACCGGCGCCATCGCCATCGCCAATCTGGCGGGCGACGGCAAGCCGGGCAGCATGGGCCGCCCGCTGCCGGGGGTCGAGGCCGCGGTCGTCACCCGCAACCTGTCCAAGGTCGAGATCGTGACCGACCCCGACAGCGTCGGCGAACTGGCGCTGCGCGCCGACCTGCCCTCGCTGTTCTCGGGCTATGTGGGCGATCCCGGCCGCTATCAGGCGTGTTTCGTCGATGGCTGGTACCTGACCGGCGATCTGGTGCGCCGCGATGCCGACGGCTTCTTCTGGTTCGTCGGCCGCTCCGACGACATGATCAAGTCGGCGGGCCACACCATCGGCCCGTTCGAGATCGAATGCGCCCTGATGGAACACCCGGCGGTCGCCGAGATCGGCGTGGTCGGCAAGCCCGACCTGCTGCTGCGCGAGGTGCCGGTGGCCTTCGTCTCGCTGAACCCCGGTTTCGAGGAAGGCGAGGCGCTGCGCACAGAATTGCTGTACTACGCCCGCCAGCATTTGGGCTCGGCCATCGCCCCGCGCGAGGTGCAATTCGTCGAAACCATGCCCAAGACCACCACCGGCAAGATCATGCGCCGCGCGCTGAAGGCCAAGGCGGTCGCCGAACCCGACGAAGACCTGCCCCTGGCCACCCCCGGCCGCTTCGACGACGAATAACCCCGGATGCCCGCTTCGGCGGGCATCTTTTTTCGGTTCATCGCGGAATTGCGGGGAAGTGCTCGTCATGGCCGGGCTTGACCCACGGCTGTCCGGTTAAAGTTCACGCCCATTGCAGCACCATTTGATTGGTGTCGCCCCCGGGTCTGGGGTCGCCTCCA
>JAEXAH010000136.1 GCA_023458315.1 Pseudomonadota bacterium | reverse complement strand
CGCCCGGCCCGTGCGAGGACGAACTGACCGACCTGCACGCCACCCTGTGCCACATGCACCGCGACCTGAACGCCGCGCACGAGGCGCTGGCGGCGGGCGAGGCCCGATACCGCGAATTGTTCACCTCGTCGCCGGTGCCGCTGTGGGAAGAGGATTTCTCGGCGGTCAAGGCGGCGCTGGATTCCGTGACCACCGATCAGCCCTTTGCGCTGTGGCTGGACGCCAACCCCGAATTCATCCGCCATTGCGCCAGTCTGGTGCGGCTGATCGACGTCAACGACGCCGCCCTGGCCATGCACCGCGCCACCTGCCGTCAGGATCTGATCAGCCATCTGCCGGCCATTTTCATGCCGTCGTCCTATGACGCCTTTCGCCGCCAGTTGGAATGCATCCGCGCCGGGGTGTGGGACCTGACGCGCGAGGCCCAGGTCCGCACCCTGGACGGCGACGCCCTGGACATCGAACTGCAATGGCACGTCCCGGCGCAGCATCGCCACAATCTGGGCCGGGTGATCGTCGCCACCCAGGACATCACCGCACTGAAGGCAGCGCGCCGGGCGTCCGAGATGACGCTGGAACGGCTGATGGAAGCCAATGCCGAGATGGAGCGGTTCACCTTCGTCGCCTCGCACGATTTGCAGGAACCGGTGCGGTCGGTCATCAGCTTTTCGCAATTGCTGCAACGCCGCCTGCGCGACACGCCATCCCTGCCCGCCGAGGCCGGGGAATTCCTGGACTACCTGATCGCCGCCGCCCAACGCATGCAGGCCCAGGTCGCCGGATTGCAGGATTACGCCCGCGCCGGCCAGCACGGCGCCATGGCAACCGTGGCGCTGGCCGACGCCCTGGCCGACGCCCGCCAGCCCCTGGAGGGGCCGCTGGCCGCCGCCCATGCCGAGATCGTGGCCGAGAACCTGCCGCGCGTGCTGGGCGACCGCGGCCAGTTGACGCAATTGTTCCGCCACCTGCTGGACAATTCGTTGAAGTTCAGCGCCGTCGACCGCCCGCTGCGCATCACGGTTTCGGCGCGGCCCGACGGCCCGTTCTGGCGGGTGACGGTGCGCGACAACGGCATCGGCATCGAACCGGCCTATGCCGCCACGGTGTTCGAACTGTTCCGCCGCCTGCACGGCCCCGGCGAGTTGTCGGGGGCGGGCATCGGCCTGACCGTGTGCCGCCGCATCGTCGAACGCCATGGCGGCGCCATCGCCATCGACACCACGGCGACCGAGGGCGCGGCGGTGGTGTTCACCCTGCCCGCCGCCGCGCTTGTCAATCCGGAAGCGGGCGCATAGCATCGCGTTCCGTCCACAGCCCCGTTCCGATCCCGCCATGGCCAAAGCCCCCTCTCGTTTCGTCTGCCAGGAATGCGGCGCCATCACGCCCCGCTGGGCGGGCAAGTGCGAATCCTGCGGCGCCTGGAACTCCATCACCGAGGAACAGGCCCGCGAAAGCGCCCCCAAGGGCCTGGGCGGCAAGCCCGGCAAGAAGATCGAGTTCGTGGGACTGGAGGGCGCCACCAGCCTGGACCGCCCGCGCCTGCTGACCGGCATCGGCGAATTGGACCGGGTGTGCGGCGGCGGTCTGGTGGCCGGGTCCGCCCTGCTGGTGGGCGGCGATCCCGGCATCGGCAAATCCACCCTGTTGACCCAGGCCACGGCGGCGCTGTCATCTCAGGTGCCGGTGGTCTACATCTCGGGCGAAGAGGCGGTGGATCAGGTGCGGCTGCGCGCCCGCCGCCTGGGACTGGCCGACCGCCCGGTGCAACTGGCCTCGGCCACCAGCCTGCGCGACATCGTCCAGACCCTGGACAGCGCCGACGCCCCCAAGGTGGTGGTGATCGATTCCATCCAGACCATGTACGCCGACAACGTGGAATCGGCGCCCGGCACCGTCAGCCAGGTGCGCATCTGCGCCCATGAACTGATCCGGCTGGCCAAGCGGCGCGGCTTCATCCTGTTCCTGGTCGGCCACGTCACCAAGGAAGGCACCATCGCCGGTCCCCGCGTGCTGGAGCACATGGTGGACACCGTCCTGTATTTCGAGGGCGACCGCGGCCACCAGTTCCGTATCCTGCGCGCGGTCAAGAACCGCTTCGGCGCCACCGACGAGATCGGCGTGTTCGAGATGACCGATGGCGGCCTGACCGAAGTGCTGAACCCGTCGGCGCTGTTCCTGGCCGAGCGGCGCGGCAACGTCTCGGGCTCGTGCGTTTATGCCGGGGTCGAGGGCACGCGGCCCATGCTGGTGGAAATCCAGGCGCTGGTGGCGCCCAGCACCCTGTCCAGCCCGCGCCGCGCCGTGGTCGGATGGGATTCCAACCGCCTGTCCATGGTGCTGGCGGTGCTGGATGCGCGATGCGGGCTTGCTTTGTCGGGCAATGACGTTTATCTGAACGTCGCCGGCGGCTTACGGATTACCGAGCCCGCCGCCGATCTCGCGGTCGCCGCCGCGCTGGTCTCCTCCGCCACCGACGTTCCCGTCCCCGCCGACATGGTGGTGTTCGGCGAAATCGGCCTTTCCGGCGAGGTGCGCGCGGTGGCCCAGGGCGATGCCCGACTGAAGGAGGCGGCGAAGCTGGGGTTCGCGCAGGGCATGGTCCCCGCCACCCCGCGCAAGGGTAAGGCGCAAGCCGCAGGCGGTCCGCTGGCGATTCGTCCCATCGGACACCTGCACGATTTGCTGGGGCTGTTCCGCCCCGGCCAGTAACGACCGGAAGACGACGAAAGAGCCGCCTGCCATCATGGGCAACTTCACCGCCGTGGACATCATCGTCGCCGTCGTCATGCTGGGACTGGCGGCGTTCTCCTTTTTCCGGGGCTTCGTCCATCAGGTCCTGGCCATCGGCGCCTGGATCGGCGCGGTGGCCGCCACCTTCTACGGCTTCCCCCTGGCGCAGCCGTTCTTCCGTTCCCATATCGATTCGGCGCTGGGCGCCGATCTGGCCACCGGCATCGTGCTGTTCCTGGTGTCGCTGCTGGTGTTGTCCATCGTCACCAAGAAGGTGTCGGACAGCGTGCGGCGCAGCGCGCTGAACAGCGTTGATTCGTCGTTGGGCTTCGTGTTCGGATTGGGTCTGGGCGCCGCCCTGGTCAGTCTGGCGTTCCTGCTGATCACCATGCTGACCGGCCCCGAACTGCCCGACTGGCTGGCCAACGCCAAGACCCGGCCGTGGCTGGAACGCGGCGCGGGCATGATCCGCGGCCTGGCGCCCGACAATTTCGGCGCGGCCGAGCACAAGACCAACCAGGTCAAGGGCGAGGCCCGCGACCTGATCGAGGCGGAACAGAAATTCCGCCAGTTCGTTGCCCCCCAGCCGACGGCGACGCCGCCGGTCGAGGACAAGCAGCCCGTTCCGGCCAAGCCGGGCGAGCAACCCGCCCCGGCCAAGACGGGCAAGGGCTATGACAAGGAAAGCCGGAGCCAGATGGACCGGCTGTTCCAGACCAACCAGTGATGCGAACGGCGGCACCCATGTTCACCACCAATCCTTTCGACGACGATCATCTGCGCGAGGAATGCGGCGTCTTCGGCATTCACGGCCATCCCGAATCGGCCGCCCTGGTGGCGTTGGGCCTGCATGCGCTTCAGCATCGCGGCCAGGAGGCGGCGGGCATCGTCTCGTTCGACGGTGAAAGCTTCCACAACCACCGCGACCTGGGCCACGTCGAGGATTGCTTCGGCAACGAGGCGGTGATCCGCAAGCTCAAGGGCAACCGCGCCATCGGCCATGTGCGCTATTCCACCACCGGCGAGACCCTGCTGCGCAACGTGCAGCCGCTGTTCGCGGAAATGGAATTCGGCGGCCTGGCCCTGGCCCATAACGGCAATCTGACCAACGCCGCCGCCGTGCGCCGCCAACTGGTCAAGCGCGGCTGCCTGTTCCAAAGCACCACCGACACCGAAGTCATCGTCCACCTGATCGCCATCAGCCTGTATTCCACCGTCGAGGACCGACTGATCGACGCCCTGCGCCAGATCGAGGGCGCCTATTCCCTGGTGTGTCTGACCAAGGACGGCGTGGTCGGCGTGCGCGACCCGCTGGGCATCCGCCCGCTGGTGCTGGGCAAGCTGGACGGGTCGTGGGTGCTGGCGTCGGAAACCTGCGCGCTGGACATCATCGGCGCCGAATTCGTGCGCGACGTGGAACCGGGCGAGATCGTGGTCATCAACGATGACGGCATCCGCTCGCTCAAGCCGTTCGGCGACCGCAAGAGCCGCTTCTGCATCTTCGAGTACATCTATTTCGCCCGCCCCGATTCGATCATGGAAGGCACCAGCGTCTACGAGGCGCGCAAGCGCATCGGCGCCCAACTGGCCCGGGAAAGCGGCGTCACCGCCGACGTGATCGTGCCGGTACCGGATTCCGGCGTGCCAGCCGCCATCGGCTTCGCCACCGAGGCGGGGATTCCGTTCGAGCTGGGCATCATCCGCAATCATTACGTGGGCCGCACCTTCATCCAGCCGACCGACCGCACCCGCCATGCGGGCGTCAAGATGAAGCACAACCCCAACCGCGCCAGCATCGCGGGCAAGCGGGTGGTTCTGGTGGACGATTCCATCGTGCGCGGCACCACCAGCCGCAAGATCGTCGAACTGGTCCGCCAGGCGGGCGCCACCGAGGTGCACATGCGCATCTCCTCGCCGCCCACCAGCTTCCCGTGCTATTTCGGCATCGACACCCCGGAACGCGACAAGCTGCTGGCGGCGCGCTACGACGTCGAGGGCATGGCCAAGCTGATCGGCGTGGACTCGCTGGCCTTCATCTCCATCGACGGTCTGTACAAGGCGGTGGGCGAGAACGGTCGCGACGCCAAGGCGCCGCAATTCTGCGACGCCTGCTTCACCGGCGAATACCCGGTCGAACCCACCGACTATCTGGAAAAGAGCGGATCGTAATGGGACGTCTGGACGGCCGTCTGGCCCTTATCACCGGCGCGTCGCGCGGCATCGGCCGCGCGGTGGCCAAGCGTTTCGCCGCCGAGGGTGCGACCGTCATCTGCGTGGCCCGCACTATCGGCGCGCTGGAGGAACTGGACGACGAAATCGCCGACATGGGTGGCAAAGCGGTGCTGGTGCCGCTGGACCTGCGCCGTTTCGACGAGATCGACCAGATGGCCGCCGCCCTGTACCAGCGTTTCGGCAAGCTGGACATCCTGGTGGGCAACGCGGGCGACATCGGCGGCGGTCTGGCCCCCATCGGCCATGTGGACCAAAAGCATTTTCAGGCGGCGTTCGACATCAACGTCACCGCCACGTACCGCCTGATCCGGGCGCTGGACCCGCTGCTGCGCACCTCGGAATCCGGCCGCGCCATCTTCGTCACCGACAATCTGGCCCATGGCGCGCAACCGTTCTGGGGCGTATATGCGGCGGGCAAGGCGGCGCTGGAGGTCATCGTCAAGACCTGGGCGGCCGAGGTCGAGCGCATCAGCAAGCTGCGCGTCAATCTGGTCGATCCCGGCGTGGTCGACACCCGCATGCGCGAAATCGCCTTTCCCGGCGAGGACAAGAGCAAGATCGCCAAGCCCGACGACGTCACCGACACCTTCGTCGATCTGGCCGAGGCCGCCTGCACCCGCCACGGCGAGATCGTTTCCGCGCGCTGAGGCGTTTTCTCGGCTATTGCCCCGATTGACCGCGTGCGTGCCGTGGCCCATGCTAGCAATCGGGACAGGGGACGATGCCCGCCTTTGGGGGCGGCGGGTCGTTTGGCAACGTTTCGGCGCGCATGCGTGCCGATGAGGGCGGGATGAGCAGCACTCCGCAGGACAACAAGACCTTCGAGGTCAAGGTCGCCAATCTGATTTCCGCCACGCGGCACCTGGACATCCCCCAGATTCTGCTGTTGCGACGCATGACCATGGCCGACCCGGAAAGCCGGCGCTGGGCCAGCGAGCGACAGTTGCAGGTGGTGTTTTCGGTGATCGTCGCCAAGGCCATCGAGCGGGTCGGGCTGGACCGCCTGCGCGAAGCGCGCGACAAGGGCTTCGCCCCCATGCTGCCCCCCGCCAACCCGGCGGCCCGCGACGAAGATATCCAGGTGCTGACGGCCATCGCCGCCCAGATGCTGGGCAACCCCCAGGCGCCACTGTCCGAGCACGAGGCGGCGCTGGAAAAGCTGCTGTCCATCGGCCCGGCCCGCGCCCCGGCCCGCACCACCCGCCAAAGCTCGCCCATCAAGGAACCGCCGCCGCTGTTCGCCGCCCAGTTGGGGCCGGACCTGGAACGGGTGGCGTTGCCCGGCAACCTGCGTGGCGGCGGCGCCGCCGAAAGCGACGACGACGCGCCGTTCAGCGACTTCCCCACCCTGTTCGACGACACCATTTGCAGCTTCTCGCGCAAGATGCTGGGGCTGTTCCAGGTGCGCGGCGGCGTGCGCGACGACCGGCTGCCGTTCATCCTGGCGCCGCAATTCTCGGCCTGTTACGAGGACGTGCTGCGCCGCATGGTGCTGCCGCCCATGCGGACCTCGCGCCATATCCAGCAATTGGGCATGACCTACAATTGGGCCGAGGTCGGCGGCGCCAAGCTGATCGACATCATCCAGGCGGGCGAGGTCAACAACCCGGTGCTGCACCATTGGGACACCCGCTGGAATGCCTTTCGCGCCGCCAAGGGCAAGAAGGGCAAGCCCGAGGACAATCCCTGGCCGCTGTTCCGCGAGGACGCCACCAAAAGCAATTACATCCCGCCGGACGAAGACGACGTCGAGGTGCTGAAGGACCTGCTGCGCTACGAGATGGAAGCCTTCGCCAAGGCATGGCGCGAGATCAGCCAGTTGTACGAACAGGAATTCACCCCCAACGGCCGCCAGGAACAGGCGCGCGAGGGTGCCTTCCGCGACGGGCTGATGAAATGGGCCAGCAAGCTGCCCGACCATGTGGGCGAGTTCTTCGCCATGAAAGCCTATTTCATGTTCCCGCGCATCGACGCCACCTTCCTGCGTCGTCTTGTCACCAATTTCGGCCGCAACGACGCGGAACGGCGCCGCAACGCCCCCTATCTGCTGCATTTCGTGCAGAACCTGACCGGCTGAGTCCGTTGAAAGGCTTGCTTGCGCACAGGCAGTAGGCTATTTCCTTCGTATAGGCGGGGGCCGACCAACGAACGAGGGACGGGGAAACGGGCAGGATGGACGTCAAGGCGTTTGAATCCAAGGTGGCCGAACTGGTGGCGATCACCCAGCGGCTGGACGTGACCCGCATCCTGATGGTGCGGCGCATGACCCTGGGCGACCCGGAAACCCTGAAATGGGCCAGCGCCCGGCAATTGGAACTGATCTTCAACGTCATCCTGGAAAAAGCGCTGGAACGCAGCGGCCGCGACGCAGTGTTCGCCGCCAGCCAGGACCATTTCGAAGCCCTGTTGCCGCCCGGCGACGACGGCACCCGCGACCAGGAACGCTGGATGCTGTTCGACCTGTCGCGGGACATGCTGGCAGGGATGCAGCCGTCCGAGGAAACCACCACCGAGGCGGTGATGGAGGAATTGGCGGCGGACGAGGAACCCATCGAGGGCGGCGACTTCGCCACCCTGTTCGACGAAACCATCGCCCGCCACGTCCGCCGGGTGCTGAACGCCCTGGCCTGCACCGGCTCGCGCCCACATATCCCGCGGCCGTTCATGGTGGCCCCGCAATTCGCCGCCATCTTCGAAAAGGTGGTGCGGGACTACGTGGTCAAGACCATCCGCTCGACCCGCCGTATCAAGGAACTGGCCGCCAGCCGCAACTGGCAGCAAAAGGGCAGCGCCGACCGGCTGCTGGGCATGATCCTGGCGGGCGAGGACAACAACCCCATCCTGCATTACTGGGACCAGCGCTGGCAGGGATTCGACCCGGCGCGGGCCACCGCCAAGGGCAAGGGCACCATCAAGCCCGAGGACAATCCCTGGGCGGTGTTCAAGGAAGACGGCGCCAAGCACGAATATATCCCGCCCTATTACACCGACATCCCCATGCTGCAACGGCTGATCCGCTATGACGGCGAGGTGCTGGCCGACGAATGGCAGCGGCTGGCCCAGATCTATCAGCAGGAATTCAACCCGGCGTCCAAGAACGACCAGGCCCGCCAGGGCGCGTTCCGCGACGCCGTGCTGGCGGCGCTGGGATCGCTGGACCATCACGGCGGCGATTTGCTGGTGATCCGCGCCTTCTACGATCTGCCCAAGGTGGACCGCATGTTCCTGAAGATGCTGATCCAAAGCCTGGGCCGCACCGACCAGGAACGCAACCGCAAGGCGCCGTTGCTGATCCAGTTCTACACCGACCTGCCCCGGTAACGCGCCATGGCCCGCCTGGATCACGTCAACATCGTGGTGTCGGACATCGACCGTTCCGTCGCCTTCTACGGCCATCTGCTGGGGCTGACGGTGATGATGGACCGCGTGCTGGAGGGGCCGTGGTTCGAGGACGTCACCGGCATCACCGGGGCACGGGCGCGCTGCGTCATCCTGGGGGGCAATGGCGGTCAGTGCCGGGTGGAATTGTTGCGCTACGAAGGGACGGACGGCACGGCGCTGGCGGCCAATTCCCACGTCGCCACGCCGGGGCTGCGCCATTTCGCCATCCGGGTGGACAATATCGAAGCCTGCCTGTCCACCCTGGCGGAACCGCCGCTGATCATCGCCGTCCCGCACGACATCGTGCCGGTGGGCAAGCGCATGGCCTATGTGCGCGATCCCGACGGCGCCATCGTCGAACTGGCGGAATACGGCGACACCCCCAGTTTCATGTGACCGGCACCGCCATGGCCCGTGCCATGTTGCGCCGCACACTCATTGCGGTTAATGCCCGAAAGGCATGAACACCCAAAGCCGTTTTTCTATTTCGTTGGTATGAACGCACATCCTTCTTGCGCGTAAGGTGATTGCATTTACATGGACACCCCCTGTCCGGGCTCGTACACAAACTAGTTATCCGATGCTCAGGATTGTTGAGCCAGGGGGAAAATCACATGCGTTCACTCAGCGACATCACCATTCCGACCAAGCTGATGACGGCTTTCGCCGTCCTCGCCGTCCTGACCCTGGCCACGGGCATGCTGTCGCTGCTGCGCATGTCCGCCACCAACGTCCAAGTGATGGCCATCACCGACAACTGGCTGCCCAGCGTGCGGGTTCTGGCCAATCTGGACGCGGCGGTGATGGAACACCGCATGTTCGAGATCGGCCACATGCTGGCCGCCGAACCGGCCGACATCGCCGAGATGGACGACCGCATCCGCGCCACCCGCGCCAAGATCGTCACCCTGCGCACCACCTACCAGACCCTGGTGACAGGCCCCGAGGAAGAGGCCATGTCGGTGGAGATCGACCGCACCTGGACGTCCTATGTGGAGATGTCGGACCGCATGCTGGCGCTGTCGCGCCAGAACCGCGACGACGAAGCCCGGAATTTGCAGATCAAGGACGGTCGGCCGCGCAACAAGGCGGTGCGCGAGGCACTGGACCGCGCCATCGCCTTCAACGACAAGGGCGCCGCCGACGGCCGCAACGACGTGATCGCCTCGTACCTCTCGTCGCGCAACCTGATCGTCGCGGCGGCGGTGATCGCCCTGGCGCTGTCGGTGACGTTCTCGCTGCTGGCGCGGCGCGGCATCGGCACGCCGATCAGCGCCATGACCACCGCCATGACCCGGCTGGCCGAAGGCGACAAGGGCATCGCCATCCCCGGACGCGGACGCGGCGACGAGATCGGCGCCATGGCGTCGGCGGTGCAGGTGTTCAAGGACAACATGATCCGCGCCGAGCAACTGGCCGCCGAACAACAGGCCGCCCAGGCCGAGCGCGAACGCCGCGCCCAAGCCATCGAAAGCATGACCCGCGATTTCGACCAGGCAGTGACCGGCGTGCTGTCCATCGTGTCCGGCGCCAGCGCCGAGATGGAGGCCACCGCCCAGGCCATGACCACCACCGCCGAACACACCAACCAGCGCGCCACCATCGTCGCCGCCGCCACCGAACAGACCTCGGCCAGCCTGCAAACCGTGGCCAGCGCCGCCGAGGAATTGTCCAATTCCATCGTCGAGATCGGCCAACAGGTGGACCGTTCCTCCCGCGCCTCCATCACCGCGTCGGAAGAGGCGGATTCCACCCAGGCCACCGTGCGCGGCCTGGCCGAAAGCTCGGCCCGCATCGGCGAGGTGGTGGGGCTGATCAACGACATCGCCAGCCAGACCAACCTGCTGGCCCTGAACGCCACCATCGAGGCGGCCCGCGCCGGAGAGGCCGGCAAGGGCTTCGCCGTGGTGGCGGGCGAGGTCAAGTCGCTGGCCAACCAGACCGCCCGCGCCACCGAGGAAATCGCCCAGCAGATCGGCGCCGTCCAAGGCGCAACCCAGCAGGCGGTGACGGCCATCTCAGCCATCGTCAACCGCATCGGCGAAATCCGCGACATTTCCACCAGCATCGCTGCGGCGGTCGAGGAACAATCGGCCGCCACCAGCGAAATCGCCCGCAACATCCAGCAGGCGGCGGGCGGCGCCCAGGAAGTGTCCGGCACCATCGGCGAAGTGTCGCAGGCGGCGGCCGAAACCGGTACCGCCGCCGGTCAGGTGCTGTCCAGCGCCCGCACCCTGTCGCACGAGGCCGACACCCTGCGCGGCACCGTGGAAAACTTCCTGCGCAACGTGCGCGAGGCGTGAGCTCTTGAGCATCGCGCCTTAAACCCGACACATCCTTCGTCATCCGTCATTGCCGGGCTTGACCCGGCAATCCATGGACCCCCGGGTCAAGCCCGGGGGTGACGGGAAATGAGAACGCCTCAGATTTAAGGCTGGTCGCTCTATTGCCCCTCGGCCCGCGTCTTCACCGCCGGGTCGAGGGGTTGACTGACGGCGCCCGGCCGCCCGGCGGCGGGGGCGCCCAGCCGCGTGGCCTGGGCCTTGAACGTGCTGGCGGCCACCGCCACCCCCAGATCGGCGCGGTCCACCAGCACCGCCACGTTCAGCCCGACCAGCAGCGGCTGGCCGTCGCGCCACACCAGCATGGGGCCACCGGAATCGCCTTGCACCGCGTCGCAATCATTGACCGCCAGGGCGCCGCGCCGTTCCAGCACCGTGCAGCCCAGATGGGCCATGGGCACATGCGCCTTGTCCTTGCCGTATCCGGCGGCGGTGACGTGCTGCCCGGTCTGCGGGTCGCCGCCCATGGCGACCCAGCCCACCGCCTCGCCCACCGCATCCTCCAGTTCCAGCAACGCCCAGTCGTCGGCGCGGCCCGCAAGGCCGGTCCCGGCATTGTTGGTCGCCATGTTCCAGCCCGGCGCCGGATGCATGCGCGCCACCTTGGACGCCCGCAGGTATTGCCCGCGGTCGTATCCGGCGACGAAGGTCAGGCTGCCGACCGGGATCGGCGCGCGGGTGCGCGGGTTCCACAGGCAATGGGCGGCGGTGGCCAGCAGGCGCGGCCCCACCAGCACGGCGCTGCAATGACCGCCGACACCGTTGTTGAGGCGGCCCATGGCGCTCCACGGATATTGCCCGGCCGCGACCGCCACGCGGTCGTCGCCGCCCTTCAGCCCGTGCAATTCGCGCGAGAACCGCTGGCTGGGCGGGTCGGCCCAGGCCGGGACCGCCATCAACAGGGCGACCAGCGCCAGCGCCGGGCGGATCACGGCAATCTTTCCTGAATGGCGGCGGCGATGTCGCGGGCGGCGTTCAGCGGCGGATGGGTCCAGGATTCCAGTCGGGTGTCCGCCTCCAGCGGCCGCGCCAGGCCGCGCCGGTACAGTTCGGCGTGCAGGCGGGCATGCTTGGGCGCCACCAGCCCGTCCGGGGCGAACAGATAGACCGGGGCCGGGCTGGCGCAGGCTTCGCAGGCCATGGACACCGAATCGCCCGTCACCACCAGGGCGTCGGCCAGCCCCAGGAAGCCGAAATAGGGATTGTCGCCCCCCACCCGCCAGGAATGCACCAGACGCGGTTCCGGCAGCGCCGCCAGCAGCGCCGCCTCGGCCGCTTCCCCGGTGCGGCGGCTGGTGGTGACAAGCACCGAGCCCCCGGCCGATTGCGCCAGCGCCGCCGCCCGCTGGCCCAGATCGCGGGCCATGTCCGGGGTGAAGATGCGGTTCTTGGTGCTGCCGCCGACGATCAGGCCGATCCACGGGCGCGGCAGAGCGGCGAAACGGTCGCGCCACAGCGCCGCCGCCTCGGCCAGCTTGGCCTCGGTCACGCGGTGCGGCGCCCCCAGCATGGGCAGCAGGTTGGCGCCCGCCAGCGCCTTGCCGTCATGGCCGGGCACGGCGATCAGGTCGAAATCGCCGCGCCCGCCCGGACCGGGGTCCATGATCTGCACCAGCCGGGCGCCGCATTGGCGCTTGATCCAGCGCGCCACCGGCGCCGTACGGCGCCCGGCGGCGATCACCAGCTTGGGCCACGGTGCCGCCAGTCCGGTACGGCTTTCCACCGTCACCCCCAGCAGCGAGGCGCCGCGCAGCAGATTGGGCAGGCGGCCCAGGCGGTCATAGCGGATGGATTTGACCGTGAACGGCCGCCCCAACGCCTCGGCCACGCCCAGGCACTGGCCCACATTGCCCGCCCGGTCGTCGGCCAGCACCCAGATGTCGTCCTGCCCGCTCACGCTATGGTCACTCCCCGGTGAAATTGGGACGGCGCTTGGCGCGGAAGGCGGCGACGCCCTCGGCGTAGTCCCTGGTGTCGAGGAAGTCGTAGCACTCGTCCAGTTCCGCCTGGGTGATGGGGGCGGGATCGGTGGACAGGCGGCGGATGAATTGCTTGTGCCAGCGATTGGCCAGGGGCGCGCCCTGGGTGATGCGCTTGGCGGTGGCGCGGACTTCCTCGTCCAGCATGTCGTCCTCGACCACGCGGGTCAGCAGGCCCTTGGCATAGGCTTCGTCGGCATCCATGATCCGCGCTTCCAGCAGGATTTCCGACGCCACCGCCGGACCGGCGACACGGGCGATGGCCGCCAGTTCGGGATAGGCCATGACCACGGAAATCCTGTTGATGGGCACGCCGAACTTGCCCGACTTTCCGGAAATGCGCAGATCGCAGCAACAGGCCAGTTCCAGGCCGCCGCCGACGCAGGGGCCATGGATCATGGCGATCACCGGCGCCGGGCATTCGGTCAACGCCTTCAACGCCCGCCGCAGCACCAGATCGTAATCCTTGGCCTGGGCGGGGGTGGCGCGCACGGTGTCGAATTCGTCGATGTCGGCGCCGGGGGCGAACGCCTTTTCCCCCGCGCCGCGCAGGATCACCGCGCGCACGGAAGAATCGGCGGACAGCCCCTCGAACGCCTCGGCCAGACCTTGCCACATGGGCAGATTCAGCGCGTTCATGCGCTCGGGCCGGTTGAGGGTGACGGTGGCCACCGGGCCTTCCTTCGACACCAGGATCAGTTCGGACATGCCAGCTCCCTTGTTTGCCTGCTTGCAGGAATCGGCGATTGTGCCTATAGACCCTTCAGCCCGCAAGGCGACACGACCCATGCCATAGGTGACTCCTCATGCAAACCGCTTCCCGCACCCCGGAGCAGAAGCAGGCGGCGCTGACCACCGCCCGTATCCTGCTGGAAATCAAGGCCGTCAATTTCCGTCCCGAGGAGCCCTATACCCTGACCTCGGGGTGGGCCAGCCCGGTCTATGTGGATTGCCGCAAGGTGATCAGCTATCCGCGCGCCCGCGCCAAGATTTCCGAACTGGCGACCGAGGCCATCCTGCGCGACGTCGGCTATGAATCCGTGGACGCGGTGGCCGGTGGCGAAACCGCCGGCATCCCCTATGCCGCCTGGATTTCCGACCGCATGCAATTGCCCATGCTGTATGTGCGCAAGAAGCCCAAGGGCTTTGGCCGCAACGCCCAGATCGAAGGCGACTTCAAGCCCGGCTCGCGCGTGGTGCTGGTCGAGGATCTGGCGTCCGACGGCGCGTCCAAGGTCAACTTCATCAACGCCCTGCGCGAAGCCGGTGCCGAGTGCAACAACTCGTTCGTGGTGTTCTTCTACGGCGTGTTCCCCGGCGCGCTGAAGCACCTGAACGAGATCGGCGTCCACCTGGGCTATCTGTGCAATTGGTGGGACGTGCTGGAAGTGGCCGAGCAGGACAATCTGTTCGACAAGCGCACCATCGACGAGGTCCGCAGCTTCCTGCACGACCCGGTGCAGTGGTCCAAGCTGCACGGCGGCCGCGCCGAGTAATACCGACCGACCTTTAGAGCAGCGCGCCTTTAATCTGAGGCGCGCTGCTTCTGCGCCCATGGCGTCCTGAACATCACAAACTGCGCAGCCATTCCGGCCGCAAGCCCCGGCCGCCGCCGCGTGCCAGTTCGATCTGGGCCAGCACCTTGGCGCGGTCCTTGGGCAGCGTCCCGGCCAGCGGCAGGGCGTTGCTGGCGTGGTTCGAGCGGAAGATCACCGGCTGCGGCGGGGTCAGGCTTTCCACCAGCAGCGCCATTTCGTCCAGCACTCCGGCATCGTCCTGCCAGACGAAATCGGGGCCGAAGCGGTCGAAGAAGCGCGGCGCCACCTCGTTCTCCAACCCCAATTGCAGGGTCGAGAGATACGTCACCGGCACCCGGTTGAGCAGCGCCGCCGTGCCCTCCACGTGCTCGCGCCAATAGGTCTTGCCGCCCAGGCCGTTGATCACCGTGGCCGACACCTTCAGCCCGCCCTCGGCGGCGCGCAGCAGGCCGTCGGCCATCACCTTGCTGGTGCCCTTGGCGATCTTCTTCAGGATCAGGTCCGAGCCGCTTTCGATGCCCACATAAACCAACGACAGTTTGGCGGCCTTGAGGTCGCGGATTTCCTCGACGCTTTTCTTCAACAGGTTGAACGGCGTGGCATAGGCCGACACCCGGGTCAGGCCGGGAAAGCACGCCCGCAATTTGGCGCAGATGGCCAGCAACGCCTCGGTCGGCAGGCCATAGGCGTCGCCGTCGGCCAGGAAGACGCGGGTGGCGTGCGGCCACACCCGCGCCGCCTGTTCGATATCGGCGAACACCGCGTCCAGCGGCCGTTCCTGGTAGCCCTTGACCTTGTACATGGAACAGAAGGTGCAGCCGTTGAAGCCGCAGCCCAACGTCGCCTGGATGATCAGGTTGTCGCCTTCGCTCGGCGGCCGCCACAGCGGAAAATCATAGGCCAGCATGGCGGTCAGTCCTGGCATTCCGGGCTGGGGTCGGGGCGTTTTTCGCGCAGCGTCACCAATTCCTCGGCCGCCGTCGGGTGGATGCCGATGGTGGAATCCAGCACGGCCTTGGTCAGCCCGCATTTCAGCGCGACCGCGAAGCCCTGCACCATTTCCGGGGCGTCGGCGCCGACCACGTGCAGGCCCAGCACGCGGTCGCTGGCGCGATCGACGATCACCTTCATCAAGGTGCGCTCGTCGCGGCCCGACAGGGTGTTGCGCATGGGCTTGAAGCGGGTCAGATAGACGTCCAGGCCACAGCCGGAACGCGCCCGCGCCTCGGCCTCGGTCAGCCCGACCGTGCCCACCGGCGGCATGGAGAACACCGCCGTCGGCACATTGTCGTAATCGGCCTTGGTCGGCTTTTCCAGATACAGGGTGTTGACCAGGGCGCGGGCCTCGGCCAGCGCCACCGGGGTCAGGTTCATGCGGTCGGTGACGTCGCCCACGGCGTAGACAGAGGGCACGCTGGTGGCGGAATAATCATCGACCACCACGGCGCCGTCGCCGTTCAGTTTCACCCCCGCCGCCTCCAGCCCCAATCCGTCGGTGTTGGGACGGCGGCCGGTGGCGTACATGACCAGATCGACGTTCAACGTTTCGTCCCCCGACAGGCGCAGGGAATAGCCGCCGCCGGGCGCGCGTTCGATGGAATCCACCATCGTCTCGCAGCGCAGCTCGATGCCCTTTTTGACCATCTCTTCCGCCAGGGCGGCGCGCACGTCCTGGTCGAAGCCGCGCAGCACGGTGTCGCCGCGCAGGATTTGCGTCACCCGCACCCCCAGGGCATTGAAGATGCCGGCGAATTCCACGGCGATATAACCGCCGCCGACGATGGCCAGACGCTTGGGCAATTGCATAAGGTCCAGCGCCTCGTTCGAGGTGATGGCGTATTCGATGCCGGGAATATGGGGCAGCGACGGGCGGCCGCCGGTGGCGATCAGGATGCGTTCGGCGGTGTAACGCTTGCCGCCCACCTCGACGGTGTGGGGATCGGCGAGCACGCCGCGCCCGGCCAGCACGGTGACGCCGTTGTCGCGCAGGATGCGCTGATAGACGGTTTCCAGCCGGTTCAGTTCGGCGTTCTTGGCGACGATCAGCCGCGCCCAGTCGAAGGACACCTCGCCCACATCCCAGCCGAAGCCCTGGGCGTCGGCGATGTCCTCGGCGAAATGGGCGCCCTGGACCAGCAATTTCTTGGGCACGCAGCCGCGCATGACGCAGGTGCCGCCGACGCGGGATTCCTCGACCACCGCCACCCGCTGGCCCAGTTGCGCCGCCAGACGCGAGGCGCGGACGCCGCCCGAACCGGCACCCAGGGTGATGAGGTCGAAATCGTATTCAGCCATGATGTCCTCCGCGTTGGCCCCAAAGGTAGCAACGCGGAGGCCCCGGTTAAAGGGGGGCGGAGGTCATGCCGCCCGCACACCGCTCAGGAACGTCTCGACCGCCTGTTGCAAACCGACCGATTCCTGGCCCAGCGCCTGGGCCGAGGACAAGACCTGACCGGCGGCGGCACCGGTTTCCGAGGCCGCCTGGGTGACGGCGCCGATGCTGACCGAAACCTCCTGGGTTCCGGCGGCGGCATGCTGGACGTTGCGGGCGATCTCGCCGGTGGCGGCGGTCTGTTCCTCGACCGCGCTGGCGATGCCCGCGGCGATCTGGTGCACCTCGCGGATACGGGCGAAGATCGAGGAAATGGCCGCCACCGCCGCCTGGGTCTGGGTCTGCACGGCGGCGATCTGGCTGGAAATCTCCTCGGTGGCCTTGGCGGTCTGGTTGGCCAGGTTCTTCACCTCGCCCGCCACCACGGCAAAGCCCTTTCCGGCCTCGCCCGCCCGCGCCGCCTCGATGGTGGCGTTCAGCGCCAAAAGGTTGGTCTGGCTGGCGATATCGTTGATCAGGCCCACCACCTCGCCGATGCGGGCCGAACTTTGCGCCAGACCGCCGACGATGGCGTTGGTGCGCTCCGCCTCCTCGGTGGCGGCCAGGGTGACGGCCGAGGATTGTTCGACCTGACGGCCGATCTCGGCGATGCTTGCCGCCAGTTCCTCGGCGGCGGCGGCCACCGTCTGCACGCTGGACGACGCCTGTTCGGTGGCGGCGGCCACCGCCGCCACCTGGGCCTCGGTTTCACCGGCGTTGCCGTTCATGGCCTGGGCGGTATTTTCCATCTGGCCGATGGCGGCACCGATCTGGCCCAGAACCCGCGTCACCGCCCCCTCGAAGCTACCGGTCAGTTCCTCGATGCGGGCGGCGCGGCGTTCCCGCGACTGGCGTTCGGCGGCCTGGGCGGCGGCCAGACGGTCGCTTTCCACCAGACTTTCCTTGAACACCTGCACCGCACCGGCCATGGCCCCCACCTCGTCACGGCGCCCCACCGCCGGAACGGCGACCGTCAGATCCTTGGCGGCCAGACGGCGCATGGCGTCGGTCATGCCGATGATCGGCACGGCGATGCCCGCCCGCAGCAGCAGCCCCAGCCACACCGTCAGCACCGCCGCCACCACGATCACCGTGCCGATGATGCGCAGCGCGCTGGCGAATTCCTGGTCGGCGGCGTCGGCAATGGCGCGGCTGCGGGTCGCGTTGCTTTCCAGCAGCTTTTCCAGGGTCGCGGTGGTCGCCCGGTACAGCTTGCGCACGTCGCCCATCATCAGGGCGTGGGCTTCGGCGTCGCGGTCCTGGCCGGACAGTTCCAGCACCTTTGCGACCTCGCGCAGATAGGCGTCGCGGGCGGCGGTGAAATCGGCCAGCAGGCGGGTTTCCTCGTCCGACGGCAGGGTTTCCAGGAATTTGCGTTGCAATTCGACCATGCGCTGGTCGTCGGCTTCCATCAATTTGTGGAAGGTCTGGCGTCCCTGGTCGTCGGAAGACAGGATGTGGCCGAATTCCAGCGACAGCCGCCGCGCCACCAGCGCGTCCATCTTGCCGACGATGCGGGTGGCGGGCATGCGGTGTTCGGCCAACTGGTCGGACAGACCGCCGACCAGCGACAATTCGCGGACGGCGACACCGCCCATGGCGGCCACGGCCAGCAGCAGGAAGGCGAAGCAGGCCAGCAATTTGCGGCCGATGGACAGCGAGGAAAGCGGATCGAATCGCATCATGTCCCCCATTGGCTGCGGGTTCCCCAACCCGATTTATTTATCCTTTGATCTCTCCTTTTATCTATGCCTTTCGCCCAGACCCATCCACAGCAAAAAATACGCACACACAGCCAAGGCGAGAGACATGTTCTTGGAAGCATCCGACAAGATTGTGATTTTCTTTGTTTGCGGGAAATAGGCTTGTCCCCCGCGACCCGAGAATCAGGGATGCATGCTAGACTTTCGCAAAACGCATGGTCTGACCATGAAAACAGGACGGGCGCCCTTTGTGGGGGCGCCCGCCGCGAAACGGTACTTTAGGATACTTGTTTACTTAGCGGCGCGTTCCCGCGACGACAGGCCCAGCGTCCCCTCCACATACGCCTGAAGTTCGGCCACCGCCTCGTCCACCGTGCGTCCGGCGGTGCGCAGGCGCAATTCCGGCTGTTCGGGGATTTCGTAGGGGGCCGAGATGCCGGTGAATTCCGGCAACTGCCCGGCGCGGGCCTTTTTGTACAGGCCCTTGGGGTCGCGGCGCTCGCATTCCTCCAGATCGGTGGCGATATGGATCTCGTGGAACGCCTCGGGGTCGATGGCCCGCACCCGCTCGCGGTCGGCACCATAGGGGCTGATGAACGAGGCGATCACCAGCATGCCCGCCTTGGCGAACAGGTGGGCGACCTCGCCGACGCGGCGGATGTTCTCGGCGCGGTCGGCCTCGGAAAAGCCCAGGTCGGCGTTCAGGCCGGTGCGCACATTGTCGCCATCCAGCACCGTGACCTGCCAGCCGCGCAGGAACAGGCGGCGTTCCAGTTCCATGGCGATGGTGGACTTGCCCGCGCCCGACAGGCCGGTCAGCCACAACACGCCGCCCTGGTGGCCGTTGGCCCGCGCGCGGGCGTCGGCCGTCACCTTGTGTTCGACTTCGGTCAGATTCGAGGATTCGCCCACCGCCCCGGCGACGATGCCGCCGCCGACGATGTCGTAGCCCTGCACCAGCACGAAGCGGCCCAGCCGGGCGTTGTCGGCGAAGGGATCGATGGCCATGGGGGCGCGGGACCGCAGCACGATCTCCGCCACGGCGTTGCGGCCGACCTCGGTGCCGTCGTGGTTCTTCAGATCCTCGACGTCGACCACCCGTTCGATGGCCGCCACTTCCACCGGATATTCGGCGGTGGCCAGCTTGAGCTTGAGGCGCGAACCGATCTTCAGCGCCTCGCGGCCCAGCCAGAACACGCGGGCGCGCAGGGCGTAGGCGATGGTCGGCGCGGCGTCGCCGATATGGGCGATCTGGCCGCGTTCCACGAAGATGGGCTCGTCCAGGGTGACGCCCACCGCCTGACCGGCCCCGGCCGACAGGGTGGTGACGTCGTCGCCCGCCCAGCCTTCGATGCTGGCGACCTTGGCCGACTTGCCGCTGGGGGCGAAGACCAGACGGTCGCCGACCTTGACCCGGCCGGATTCGATGCGCCCGGCGATGATGCGGCGGGTGTCGAACTTGTAGACGTCCTGCACCGGCAGGCGCAAATCCAGGTCGGTGGCCGGGGCGGCGGTGTGGAAGCCGTCCAGGGAATCGATGATGCTCGGCCCCTGATACCAGGCCGCCGCGTCGGAAGGACCGCGCACGTTGTCGCCGCCGCGCGCCGACACCGGAATGACATGGGTGGGGGTGACGCCGATCTCGCCCAGATAGGCGCGGATTTCCGCCTCGACTTCCTGGAAGCGGGCCTCGCTCCAGCCCACCAGATCCATCTTGTTGACGGCGACGGCGATCTGGGTCAGGCCCAGCAGGTGCAGCAGATAGCCATGGCGGCGGGTCTGTTCCTGCACGCCCTCGGCGGCGTCGACGATCAGCAGCGCGGCCTCGGCCGAGGCGGCGCCGGTGATCATGTTCTTGAGGAATTCCTTGTGGCCGGGGGCGTCGATGATCAGCACCGGGCGCTTGCCGGAATGGAAGCGCAATTGCGAGGTGTCGATGGTGATGCCCTGGTCGCGCTCGGCCTGAAGGGCGTCCATGACGAAGGCCCACTCGAACGGCATGCCGCGCTTGTCGCACACTTCCTTGAGGTACTCGACCTTGCCTTCGGGCAGGGCGCCGGTTTCGTGCAGGATGCGGCCGACCAGGGTGGATTTGCCATGATCGACATGGCCGACCACGACGATGCGCAAGGGCGCGGTATCGGTTTTCTGGATCACGCTCATGACCCCTTTTCCTTACATGTAGCCGGCGGCGCGCAGCCGCTCGAAGGCATCCTCGGATTCCTTGTCCTGGGCGCGGCCGGCGCGCTCGGACGTCTTGGTGGTTTCCAACTCCTCGATGATTTCCTCGACGGTTGAGGCGGTCGAGGCGATGGAGCCGGTGCACGGGGCGCAGCCCAGCGAGCGGTACCGGCGGCCGTTCTTGGCGAAGTACAGGTCAACCACCGGAATGCCCTCGCGGGCGATGTAGCGCCACACGTCCAGCTCGGTCCACGCCAGCAGCGGATGGATGCGCAGATGGGTGCCGGGGGCGAAATCGGTCTTGAACTGGCCCCAGAATTCGGGGGGCTGGTCCTTGAAATCCCATTCGTTGGTTTCGTTGCGCGGGCTGAACACGCGTTCCTTGGCGCGGGTGCCTTCCTCGTCGCGGCGGATACCGGCGATGACGCCGGTATAGCCGTGTTCGGCCAGCAGCGCCTTCAGCCCCTCGGTCTTCAGCGCCGAGCAGCAATTGACGCGGCCCTGGGCCGGGCTCATGCCCGCCGCCAGCGCTTCCTTGTTCTGGCCGACGATCAGCGGCAGGTTCCATTCCTTGGCGACGCGGTCGCGGAACTCGATCATTTCCGGGATCTTGTAATTGGTGTCCACATGCAGCACCGGGAACGGCACATGGCCGAAGAACGCCTTGCGCGCCAGCCACAGCATGACGTTGGAATCCTTGCCGATCGACCACAGCATGGCGATCTTGTCGAGGCGGTTGAACGCCTCGCGGAAGATGTAGATGGACTCGCTTTCCAGGACATCGAGGTCGTTCATCTTACTGGTCCTTCGCAGCCCCCAGGGGCACGGTATGAATTCCACATTCGGTCTTGGCGCTGCCGGACCAGCGCCCGGCGCGGGCCGGTTCGCCGGGCCGGGTCGGCCGGGTGCACGGCCAGCAGCCGATGGAGCGGTAGCCCTGGGCCACCAGCGGGTGGCGGGGCAGGTCGCGCTCCAGGAAGGCGGCCTCGACCTGCTCTTCGCTCCAGGTGGCGAGCGGACTGATCTTGATCTTGCCCCCCGCCTGCTGGACGGTGGGCAGGGCGTCGCGGTCGAAGCCATGCGCCCGCTTGCGGCCGTCGATCAGCGCGTCGAAACCATCGACGGCACGGGCCAGCGGCAGCACCTTGCGCAATTCGCAACAGCGGTCGGCGTCGGTGCGCCACAATTCCTCGGCCTGTCGGCGGTCGGCGTCGGTGGGGCGCACCGCCACCACGTTGGTCAGGCCCAGCCGGGCCTGAAGCGTGGCGCGGTATTCCACCGTTTCGTCGAACAATTCGCCGGTATCCAGGAAGATCACCGGCAGGCCGGGATCGACCTGGGCCACCAGATCCAGCAGCACCGCCGATTCCGCGCCAAACGACGAGGTCACGGCGACACGGCCGGGAAAGGCGGCGATGGCGGCGGCGATCAGCGCCTTGCCATCCAGACGGGAAAGCGCGTCCAGGCTCATTCGCCCGACCCCAGGATGGCGGACAGGTCGCCCACGGCGGCCGGGGCGGCGGCGGCCGGAACCTCGACCAATTGGGCGACGGTGTCGATCAGCACGGCCAGCGCCTCGCGGAACACCGCCAAGTCACCATCCCTGGCGGCATCGGCGGCGGCGAACACCGCCAGCAGATCGGCATTGCCGCCGAAGGTGCCGCGCACCGCGGCCAAAGCGGCCTCCAGCGTGGTTTCGTCGTCGGTGGGCACCGCCTGGGTGTGCAGGGCACGGCGGGCGGCGAACAGCACGCCCACCTGACCGGCGGCGCGGGCCGCGTCTTCCTGGCCCACCGCCTGACGGCGGTCCAGGCTGATCAGGGCGTCGTCCACCATGTCGGCGTACAGATCGTCCATGGCGAAGGGCGCGGCGCATTCGCCACGGGTGGTCGGGGCACCGGCGAATTCGTCGGCGTCACCCCAATCGACGAACACCGCCGGGGCCTGGCTGGGGTCCAGCGGCGCCAGCACCGCGTTGATGCCCGCCTTGCCCAGACGCTCGGCCCAGGCCCGCACGCTTTCGCCCCCGGCACGGGCCGGGGCATGGGCGGCGCGCAGCAGCGCCAGGGCGCGGTCGGCCAACTTGGCCGGGATCATCGGACCGGACAGGCCGATTTCCCCGGTCCGCGCGTCGCCGCCGAAATGCAGTTGGTAATGGGGCGCCGAGCGGCCGTCGATTTTCTTCGCCATGCCATGCAATCCAAAATCCGCGACGTGGTGCAGACCGCAGGAGTTTTGACAGCCCGAGACATGCACAGACAAGCCTTTTGCAAGCGGATCGGCATTGGCCTGGGTCAAGACCTCGCGGGCGAAGCTTTGCGAATTGGTGATGCCGATGCGGCAGGTGGTGGTGCCGGGGCACGACACCACGTCGGGCACGTCGTCGGCCGATTCGGGCACGTCGAAGCCGATGGCCCGCACCCCGGCGGCCACCAGCCCGACCTTGTCGGCGGCGACGCCCAGCAGGGCGACGTTCTGGTCGCGGGTGATGCGCCATTCGCGGGCCCCGGCCTGTTCGGCGATGTCGGCCAGCCGTTCCAACTGGTCGGACGACACGATGCCCAGCGGCACCGACACCACCACCGCCTTGCTGCCGTCATTGGCGTCGATCACCCCGACCGGGGTGCGGGCCACGGCGGCCTGGGTGGGAACCCGCCACGCCAGCTTGTCCCACGGGCGTTGCGGCAGGCCCTTGACGCGGTCGAATTCCTCGCGGAACAGTTCCACGAACTTTTCCTCGCCGAAGCGCTTGACCACGAACTTGATGCGGGCCAGGGAACGGTCGCGGCGGTTGGAGTATTTCTGATGCAGGCGGGCGAACGCCTCGACCACCTGGGCCAGTTCGTCCTCGGTGACGAAGGGCAGCACCTCGACGGCGGCGCGCGGCTGGCCGCCCAGGCCGCCACCGGCCAACACGCGGAAGCCCTGGCGGCCGTCCTGCTCGACCGCGATGAAGCCCAAATCGTGGATGGTGCTGGCGCCGCAATCGGTGGCGCAGCCCGACACGGTGAACTTGGCCTTGCGCGGCATGTGCTGAACCAGCGGGTTGCGGATCCAGGCGCGGGTCAGTTGCTCGGCGACGCGGCCCGCATCCACCAATTCGCGCGGGCAGGCCCCGGCCAGCGAACAGGCGTTCATGTTGCGCAGCGTGTTGCCGCAGGCTTCACGGGTGGTGACGCCGTTGGAATACAGGAATTCCAGCAGGTCGGCGGAACGGGCCAGCGGCACGTGATAGATCTGCACGTCCTGGCGGGTGGTGAAATGGGCGTCGCCCACGGCGAAGCGGCGGTTGGCCTGGGCGATGGTGCGCGCCCACGCCACCGGCAGGATGCCGCCGGGGATCTTGATACGGACCATCTGCACGCCCGGCTGCTTTTGGCCGTAGACGCCGAAGCGGACGCGATAGGCGGTCCAGCGTTCGTCATCCCAATCCCCGGCCAGATGCTTTTCCAGGCCCTGGCGGTATTCCCCCAGGTCGCTGAGCCGCACCAGCGGTTCGGACTGGTTCAGTTGGGCCGGGCTGGCGTCGAGCATCGGGGGCACCCTTTCGATAAAACACACCGCACAAGGTGTATGTTGTTCCTGAAGCACAAATTCGCACTGGAATGACTGGTAAGTCAACGTATTTTTGTGTAGAATACACCCATTAAACACTAGCTTTTACGTTAAATCGGAGACGACATGAGCAGCTACGCCGGCGACATCACCCCCAGCGAAGCCTGGGAAAAGCTGAAATCCGACCCCGCCGCCAAGCTGGTGGACGTGCGCACCCAGGCGGAATGGGTCTATGTGGGCGTGCCCGACCTGTCCCCCCTGGACAAGCAGGTGGTGCTGGTGCAGTGGCAGACCTTTCCCGGCAACACCCGCAACGACGCCTTCGCCGAGCAACTGAAAGGCCAGGGCGTGGGGCCGGACGACACCGTGCTGTTGCTGTGCCGGTCGGGCGTGCGGTCGAAGGCGGCGGCGGAACTGCTGACCGGCCTGGGCTATGGCGCCGCCTACAACATCTCGGACGGGTTCGAAGGTCCGCTGGACGCCACCCGCCATCGCGGCGGCGCGGCGGGCTGGAAGGCCCAGGGCCTGCCCTGGGTGCAAGGCTGACCCCTGCTCGGGTCCATACCCTAGCCAAAAGTGTTGCATTCCCGCCGCACTGTTGCCCCAAAGACTTTGGGGTCATGGTTTGGCGTTGACTTCCCCGTGCCGGGGCCAGATATGCATAGGTGCCCGCCCCGGTTCAGAAGGAATCGCGGGCGGCGCGCCGACCTGGGCATCGGCGCCACATGCTTTCGGGATATCGGCGCCCGGCCGACGGTTTTGGGGTTTGCAATTGTCGTTCGCGCGGCCATTCCTGGTTTCCCTGGCCCTGGCTTTCGCCAGCGTCGGCACGCCCGCCATCGCCCTGGCCGAAAGCCCGGCCGAGGTGCAGCGCCGCCTGGAAGACGGCGGCGGCGCCATCAAGGTCGGCGACCGCACCATCGACCCCGCCGCCCTGCTGGATTTCTACCGTGACCGCGGCTTCCGGCTGGCGTGGACCGGCACCGCCCAGGCGGTGGCCGACCGCCTGCTGAGCGACGTTCAGGCCATCGCCCCGGCCGAGGGGCTGAGCGCCGAGGTCTACGCCCTGCCCGCCGCCGCGTCCGATCTGGAACGCGATCTGGCGGTGTCGGACGCCCTGCTGCGCTTTGCCCGCGACGTCAGCGTCGGCCGCGTCAACCCCACCCGCCTGGTCGGCGGCATGGGGCCGGAAACCCGCCCCGCCTTCAACGGCACCCGCGTGTTGCGCGATCTGGCGGCGGGCAAGGATTTCAACGCCGCCCTGGCCGGACAGCCCCCCGCCTATGCCGGTTATCACCGGCTGAAACGGGCGCTGGAGGCGTATACCCGGCTGGCCCGGGCGGGCGGCTGGACCACCATTCCCGATGGCCCGTCCATCAAGCCGGGGGCCGAGGACGAGCGCGTTCCCGCCATCCGCAAGCGGCTGATCGTCACCGGCGAACTGGACCCCGGCCACGACAAGGGCAAGCAGCTTGACCCGGCCCTGACCGCCGCCATCAAGAAATTCCAGACCCGCCACGGTATCGAGGCCGACGGCGCGGTGGGCAAGGCCACCCTGGCGGCACTGAACGTCAGCGCCGAGGACCGGCTGCGCCAGATTCAGGCCAACATGGAACGCTGGCGCTGGATGCCGCGCGCCCTGGACCCCACCCACATCGCCGTCAATCTGCCCGCCGCCCACCTGGAACTGGTGCGCAACGGCGAGATCAGCATGGCCATGCGCGTGGTGGTCGGCGACGTCCAGCACCAGACCCCGACCATGCAGACCACCATGACCTCGGTGGTGCTGAACCCGACCTGGACGGTGCCGCCGTCCATCGCCACCAAGGAAATGCTGCCCAAGCTGCGCAAGGACCCGCGCTATCTGGCGGCCAACAACATGCAGATCCTGGACGCCTTTCCCGAAGGCAGCCCGCAAAGCCAGGGCCTGAACATCGACTGGCACAAATACAGCAAGTTCCCCTGGCGCATCCGTCAGGCGCCGGGCGCCGACAACGCCCTGGGACAGGTCAAGTTCAACCTGTCCAACCAGGACGACATCTATCTGCACGACACGCCCAAGCGCCAGTATTTCGGCCGCATCTTCCGCGCCCTGTCCCATGGCTGCGTGCGGCTGGAACGGCCGGTGGCGCTGGCCCAGGCGCTGGTTCCGGCCGATTACGTGGACAAGGTGGACGACCTGATCGCCGCCGATGCCACCAAGACGCTGAAGCTGGACAAGCCGCTGACCGTCTATCTGATGTACATGACCGCCTGGGCCGACGACGACGGCACCGTGCATTTCCGCGACGATTTGTACGGCCATGACGGCCGCCTGAAATCGGCGCTGAAGCGGTCGCGCCCGGCCGAGAAGCCCGCCGCCCCCGTGACCGAGAAGGCGGGCGAAAAGCCCGCCGCCACCCCGCAGAAGGTGGCCCAGGGCACGCCGTGATCGCGGCCGCCGATGACATGATTCGACACATTCCGGATTCCAGAGGTTGACTCCGGCCCCACGCCCGGTGGTATGACTCTCTTCTCCAAAAGGGGGAGCGTATGCATCGCAGTGATGACGCCAACCCGCGCGAAACCGTTTCGCGCCGGTCTTTCCTGACCCTTGGCCTGGGGGCGGCCGCCGCCTCTGCCACCGCGCTTGTCACCTGTCCGGTCGAGGCCGCCGTGCGCGCCCTGCCGGAACGTGGCCTGAACCTCTACAACATCCATACCGGCGAGACGCTGAAGACCGTGTATTGGTCGCAGGGGCGCTATCTGCCCAAGTCGCTGGTGCAGATCAACCGCTTCATGCGCGATCACCGGTCGGGCGAAGTGACGCAGATCGACCCGCGCCTGCTGGACCTGATGCTGGCCATGCACAAGAAGTTCAACGGCAGGGGCGCCATCCACATCATTTCCGGCTATCGGTCGCCCGCCAGCAACGCCATGCTGGTGTCGGCCACCGACGGCGTCGCCCACAACAGCCTGCACATGCGCGGCAAGGCGGTGGACATCCGCATTCCCGGCCAAAGCACCAAGCTGGTCGGCCGCGCCGCCAAGTCGTTGCGCGCCGGGGGTGTCGGCGTCTATCCGTCGTCCAACTTCGTGCACATCGACACCGGCCGCGTCCGCTATTGGTAAGTCGGCGCGGTCCGGTGCCTATTCCCGCTCCTTCAGGCGATAGCCGACCCCCGGCTCGGTGATCAGCAGGGTCGGCTGCGACGGGTCGGCCTCCAGCTTTTGGCGCAACTGGTTGACGTAGACCCGCAAATAGGCGGTGTCGTCCACATGCGCCGGTCCCCACACCGCCCTCAGGATTTCCTTGTGGGTCAGCACGTGGTCGGGGGCGCGGGCCAGGAATTCCAGCAACTCCCATTCCTTGCGCGACAGGTGAATCTCCTCGCCGTCGCGGGTGACGGTGCGCCGCGTCGGATTGATGCGGACCGGACCAAGATCGACCACGTCCGCGTCCTCTTTCGGGCCGCGCTGGCGCAGCACGGCGCGGACGCGGGCCATCAGTTCGGCCACGCCGAACGGCTTGGTGACATAGTCGTTGGCGCCCCGGTCCAGTGCCTCGACCTTGTCCAGCTCGGTGGCGCGCACCGACAGCACGATGATCGGCACCGTGGAAAAGTCGCGGATGGCGCTGATCACCTCTTGCCCGTCCTGATCGGGCAGGCCGAGATCCAGGACCACCAGATCGGGGGCCTGCGCCCCGGCCTGGGCGATGCCGTCGGCGGCGGTTTCCGCCTCGGCCACGTCATAGCCGTTGGCGGCCAGCGAGATGCGCATGAACTTGCGGATCTGCGGCTCGTCATCGATCACCAGGATGCGCGGCATCAGGCGTTTTCCTTCGCGGGCAGGTCCAGGTCGGGCGGCAGCGGCAGGTGGACGATGATGCAGGTGCCGCCGCCATGCAGGCCGGGCTCGGCCTTGATGGTGCCGCCATGAGCCTCGACGATGCCGCGGCAGATGGCAAGCCCCAGCCCGGTCCCCGCCACCTGGGAATCGGCGGCCTGGACCCGATAGAACATGTCGAACACCTTTTCGCGGTCCTCGGGCGGGATGCCCGGCCCCTGGTCGGCCACCTCGATGGCGATGTGCCGGTCGGTGCGCATGGCCCACACCTTCACCGGCGTGCCCGGCGGCGCGTATTTACAGGCATTGTCCAGCAGGTTGAAGATCACCTGCTCCATCAGCACCGCGTCCAGGCACAGCAGCGGCATGCGGGCGTCGATGTCGATCCTGATGGCGTGGTTGCGGGCCAGACGCTCGGTGCGCCTGACCGCCGCCGCCACCACGTCGCGCAAATCGACCCAATCGACGCGGGGCTTCAGCGCCCCCGACCCCAGCCGGGTCATGTCCAGCAGGTTCTGCACGAAACGGTTCAACCGCTCGGCCTCGTCCTGGATGGTCTGGGCGAGATCGCGGCGATTGTCGTCGTCCAGCGATCTGTCATAGGCCAGCATGGTGCCCGCCGCCCCCATGATGGACACCAGCGGCGTGCGCAGATCGTGGGACAACGACGACAGCAGCGCGGCGCGCAGCCGTTCCCGTTCGGTGGCGACCCGCGCCGTTTCGATGTCGGCCGCCAGGGTGGTGCGCTCGATGGCCACGGCGGCCTGGTCGGCCAGGGTTTCCAGCAGCCGCAATTGCGCGGGCGACGGCATGTCGGCATCCTCGGTCATCTGCACCCCCAGCACCCCCACCGCCCCGCGCCCGGTGCGCAACGGCAGGAACAGCCAGGCGGCGGCAGGCAGCGTGGTCGAGCCGCGCCCGGCCAGCTTGCCGTGGGTCCAGGCCCAATCGGCGGCGGCGGCCGATTTGTCGTCGATCTGGTCCTCGGGCGGATAACCGGCGGCGATGGCCAACCCCTGCCCGCCCGGCATCAGCACCAGCGACTTGCCGTGCAGGGTGGCGGCCACATGATGGACCACCGCCCACAACACGTCGTCCAGGGTGGCGGCGGCGGTGATCTTGCGGCCGAAATCGTACAGGTTGGTGGTACGCCGCACGCTTTCGCGGGTGGCGCGGACCTGGGCGCGCAACCGGGCCGCCATGTTGCTGATCACCACCGCCGCGATCAGGAAGAACACCACGGTCAGGATGTTCTGGGTATCGGTGATGGCCAGGGTCCAGCGCGGCTCGGTGAAGAAGAAGTTGAAGGCGGCGAAGCTGAGCAGCGAAGCCAGGATGCCGGCCCGCAGCCCCGACTTCATGGCAACCACCATCACCGCCAGCAGATAGGCCACCGAAATGTTGGCGATGGGCAGCCACAGATCGATCAGGAAGCCCAGGCCGGTGGCGGCGCCGGTGGCGGCCAGGGCGAACAGATAGCCCAGCCACAGCCGCCAGCCGCTGACCGGCACCGCCCGGGGCAGCACCGTCCGGGGTTTTGGCTCGTCCTCGCCGCCGACCACCAGCACGTTGAAATCGCCCGAACGGTCGATCAGCCGTTCCGTCACCGACTTGCCCAGGCGGCCGAACCACCCGGCCTTGCGGCCGCGTCCGACCACGATCTGGGTGCAGTTGCGTTCACGCGCATAGGTCAGGACGCAATCGGCGACGTCGTCGCCTTGCAGGGTCGTCGTCTCGCCCCCCAATTGGGCGGCCAGCCGCAGGGCGGCGTCGACGCGGTCCATCTCGGCCTCGGACAAGGCGTGGGCGCGGGCGGTTTCCACCGTCACCGCCCCCCAGGCGGCACCGCGCCGTTCCGCCGCGCGCTTGGCGACGCGGACCAGCCGGTCGGCATCGACCTTTTCGTCGATGCACACCAGCACCCGTTCCCGCGCGGGCCACGGACCGGGAATGGCGTGGGCGCGCATGTAATCCACCATCTGGCGGTCGACCCGCTCGGCGGCGTGGCGCAGCGCCAGTTCGCGCAGCGCCGTCAGGTTGCCGGGCGAAAAGAAGCTGTGCACCGCCCGCCGGGCCTGTTCGGGCACATAGACCTTGCCTTCTTCCAGCCGCTTGATCAGGTCCTGGGGCGGCAGGTCGATCAGTTCGATCTCGTCGGCGGTGGCCAGCACGTCGTCGGGCAGGGTTTCCCGGACCTTGACGCCGGAAATCTGTTCGACGATGTCGTTGATGGATTCCAGATGCTGGATGTTGAGGGTGGAATAGACGTCGATCCCGGCCGCCAGCAATTCCTCGACGTCCTGCCAGCGTTTGACGTGGCGCGAACCGGGGATGTTGGTATGGGCCAGTTCGTCCACCAGGGCGATGCGCGGACAACGCTTGAGCAGCCCGTCCAGGTCCATCTCGTGGAAGGTCCTGCCCCGGTATTCGGTCAGGCGCGGCGGCAGCAGCTCGATCCCGTCCAGCAACGCCTGGGTTTCGCGGCGGCCGTGATGCTCGACCACTCCGGCGACGATATCGACGCCTTCGCGGCGCCGTTCGTGGGCGGTTTCCAGCATGGCATAGGTCTTCCCCACGCCGGGGGCGGCGCCCAGGAAGATCTTCAAATGCCCGCGCCCCTCGCGCCGGGCCTCGGCGAGAAGGGCGTCGGGAGAGGGGCGCTCGTCACGATCGTCAGTCATAATCACCAGTTCATTGCATTGGCCAGCGTTCGTCCAGCGCCAGGTTGAGCTTCAGCACGTTGACCCGGGGCTCGCCCAGCATGCCCAGGTCGCGGCCTTCCACATGGGCGGCCAGCACCGCCTGCACGTCCTCGACCGCGACCCGGCGGGCCAGCGCCACCCGCTTGACCTGATAGGCCGCCGCCGCCGGGGTGATGTGCGGGTCCAGTCCACTGGCCGACGCCGTCGCCAGATCCATCGGCACCGCCCCTTTCTGGTCGGGATGGGCGGCCCGCAGCGCCTGGGCCGTCACCGCCACGCCCTCGGCCAGCGCCCGGCTGGTGGGGGCCAGATTGCTGGCCATGGAATTGGCGGCGTTGTAGGGGGCGGCCACGCTTTTGGCCGGGTCGGCGGGATCGGCCCCGGTGGTGGCCGACGGGCGGCCCCAGAAATAGGCCGGACCGGCGAAGGACTGGCCGATCACGGCCGAGCCGATCACCCGGCCGTCCCGTTCGATCAGACTGCCCCGGGCCTGCCAGGGGAAAAGCGCCTGGGACAGACCGGTGACGGCCAGGGGATAGGCGATGCCGGTGACGATTGTCATGACCGCCAGCAGCACCAGGGCGGGACGAAGTTCCTTCAACATGGTCATGCTCCGATCAGGCGAGGCCAAGGGCGGCGACCGCAAGGTCGATCAGCTTGATGCCGACGAACGGCACCGCCAATCCGCCCAGCCCATAGACCAGCAGGTTGCGCTTCAACAGCGTCTCGGCGCTGGCGGGACGATAGGCCACGCCCTTCAGCGCCAGCGGGATCAACGCGATGATGATCAGGGCGTTGAAGATGATGGCCGACAGGATGGCCGATTGCGGGCTGGCCAGATTCATGACGTTCAGCGCCTGCAATTGCGGATAGGCGGCGATGAACAGCGCCGGGATGATGGCGAAATACTTGGCGACGTCGTTGGCGATGGAGAAGGTGGTCAGCGAGCCCCGGCTCATCAGCAATTGCTTGCCGATCATCACGATCTCGATCAGCTTGGTCGGGTCGCTTTCCAGATCCACCATGTTGCCCGCCTCGCGCGCCGCCTGGGTGCCGGTGTTCATGGCGACGCCCACGTCGGCCTGGGCCAAGGCCGGGGCATCGTTGGAACCGTCGCCGCACATGGCGACCAGCCGCCCGCCCTTCTGGTACTCGCGGATCAGGTCCAGCTTCCGTTCCGGCGTCGCCTCGGCCAGGAAATCGTCCACCCCCGCCTCGGCGGCGATGGCGGCGGCGGTCAGCGGGTTGTCGCCGGTGATCATCACCGTCCTGATGCCCATGGCGCGCAGGGTGGCGAAACGGTCGCGGATGCCGGGCTTGATGACGTCCTTGAGATGGATCACCCCCAACGGACGGCCGTCGCGCGCCACCACCAGCGGCGTGCCGCCCGCCTTGCCGACACGTTCGACCGCCTGCACCAGTTCCTTGGGGGCGGCGCGGCCGCTCTTCTCCGCCACGTGGGCGGCGATGGCATCGGACGCGCCCTTGCGGATTTCCGCACCGCCCATGTCGACGCCGCTCATGCGGGTATGGGCCGAGAACGCGATGAAGGCCATGTCCACCCCGACCGGTTCCACCAGCCCGAAGCGGGCCTTGGCCAGCGCCACGATGGACTTGCCCTCGGGGGTGTCGTCGGCCAGCGACGACAGGAAGGCGGCCTCGGCCAGATCGCGTTCGTTGACGGTGGACAGCGGGATGAATTCCGCCGCCTGCCGGGCGCCCAGGGTGATGGTGCCGGTCTTGTCCAGCAACAGCACGTCGATGTCGCCCGCCGCCTCGACCGAACGGCCCGACTTGGCGATGACGTTGAACTTCACCAGCCGATCCATGCCCGCGATGCCGATGGCCGACAGCAGGCCGCCGATGGTGGTGGGGATCAGCGTCACGAACAGCGCGATCAGGAACACCATGGGCACCGCCGCCCCCGACCACCAGGCAAAGGCCGGCAGGGTGGCGACCACGACCAGGAAGATCAGGCTCATGCCCACCAGCAGGATGGTCAGCGCCACCTCGTTGGGGGTCTTCTGCCGCTTGGCGCCTTCGACCAGGGCGATCATGCGGTCCAGAAAGGATTCGCCGGGATTGGTGGTGATCCGCACCACCACGCGGTCCGACACCACGCGCGTGCCGCCCGTCACCGCCGAGCGGTCGCCGCCCGATTCGCGGATCACCGGCGCCGATTCGCCGGTGATGGCGCTTTCGTCCACGGTGGCGATGCCCGCCACCACGTCGCCATCGCCGGGAATGGTGTCCCCGGCCTCGCACACCACCAGATCCCCGGCGCGCAGGGTATCGGCCGCCACCTCGTGGTGGCGGTCGGCATCGGCGGCGGCGACTTTCTTCGCCAGGGTGCCGGTCCTGGTGCCGCGCAGGGCGGCGGCCTGGGCCTTGCCGCGCCCTTCGGCGATGGCCTCGGCGAAATTGGCGAACAGCACGGTGAACCACAGCCACAGGCTGATCTGCACCATGACGCCGAAATGGGCGGCCTGGGGATCGGACAGCGAGAGAATGGTGGACAGCACCGCCACCAGGGCGGTGGCGAACATCACCGGATTTTGGATCAATTGACGCGGATCGAGCTTGACCACGGCATCCCTGACGGCGCGGGCCAGGATGGGGGCGTCGAACAGCGACAACGCATGCGGACGATGAATGCTCATCGGGAAACCTCTCAGAACAGGGTGCCGGTGCCGAGCATCAGGTGCTCGGCGATCGGCCCCAGGGCGAGAACGGGAAAGAAGGTCAGGCCGCCGACCACCAGGATCACCCCCACCAGCAGGGCGACGAACAGCCCGCCATGGGTGGGAAAGGTTCCGGCCGAGGCAGGCACCTTGCGCTTGGCCGCCACCGACCCGGCGATGGCCAGGACCGGAATGATCACCGCGAAACGCCCCAGCAGCATGGCCAGCCCCAGCAGGGTGTTGTGCAGCACCGTGTTGGCACCGAAGCCGCCGAAGGCCGAGCCGTTGTTGGCGGTGGCCGAGGTATAGGCGTACAGCAGTTCCGACAGGCCGTGCGGCCCGCCCGCCGGAATGGCCGAGGCCCCGGCCAGCAGGCCGACGCCGCCCAGCCCCAGGACGCCCAGGGGAAAGACCAGCACGGCCAGAACCGCCAGCTTGACCTCTTTGGCCTCGATCTTCTTGCCCAGGTATTCCGGGGTGCGGCCGACCATCAGCCCGGCGATGAACACCGCCAGGATGACGAACAGCATCATGCCGTACAGCCCGGCGCCGACGCCGCCGACGACGATCTCGCCCAGCATCATGTTGACCAGCGGCACCATGCCCGCCAGCGGCATCAGGCTGTCATGCATGGCGTTGACCGCGCCGCAACTGGCCGCCGTGGTGACGACGGCGAACAGCGTGGACAGGGCGATGCCGAAGCGCACCTCCTTGCCTTCCATGCCGCCGCCCGCCTGCACCATGGACAACGCCGGATTGCCCTGGGACTCGGCCCAATAGGTGATGCCGACACCCACCACGAACAGCACCCCCATGGCCCCCAGGATGGCCCAGCCCTGGCGCTGGTCGCCGACCATGCGGCCGAAGGTGTTGGTCAGACCGGCACCGATGGCGAAGATCGCCACCATGTGGATCAGGTTGACCAGGGCGGTGGGGTTCTCGTAGGGATGCGACGCGTTGGTGTTGAAGAAGCCGCCGCCATTGGTGCCCAGATGCTTGATCATCATCTGACTGGCCACCGGCCCCTGGGCGATCACCTGCTGGGCGCCCTCCAACGTGGTGGCCCGGACATAGGCGTCCAGATTCTGCGGCACGCCCTGCCACACCAGCACCAGGGCGCCGATCAGGCACAGCGGCAGCAGCAGGTACAGGGTGGCGCGCACCAGATCCACATGGAAATTGCCGACGGCGCGGGCGTTGGCGCGGGAAAAGCCCCGGATCAGCGCCACGGCGACGGCGATGCCGGTGGCCGCCGAGACGAAATTCTGCACGGTCAGCCCAGCCATCTGCACCAGATAGCCCAGGGTGGTTTCACCGCCATAGGACTGCCAGTTGGTGTTGGTGACGAAGCTGACGGCGGTGTTGAACGCCAGATCGGGCGCCACGTCGGCCATGCCCGCCGGATTGAACGGCAACCAGGATTGCAGACGCAGCAGGCCGTACAGCAGCAACGCGCCGCCCAGGTTGAACACCAGCAGGGACAGGGCATAGCCGGTCCAGTGCTGTTCGCGGCTGGCGTCGATGCCGCAAACCTTATAGATGCCGCGCTCGACCGGGCCGAGCAGCGGCGACAGCAACACACGTTGGCCGCCGAACAGCCGGGCCATGAAGCCGCCCAGCAGCGGCGTCAGGGCGACGATGATGGCGATGTAGATCAGGATTTGCAGGATGCCGGAGGCGTCCATGGCACCCTCCCTAGAAACGCTCTGGGCGGATCAGCACGAAGCCGAGATAGCCCAGAAGACCAAGCGCAGTGAACGCGCCAAGGATGAGATCGAGCGACATGACAGGCGCCTTTCGTCAGAGGCGGTCGCAGGCGCGGACGAACAGGCCGCCCGCCGCGAAGAAGGCCACCAGAACGGTGATGAAAACGATGTCGGGCATCAGGGACTCCGGTTGAGATTCCAGCACGGAAATCGTTACCCCCCAAGCGCATCAGCGTTCCATGCGGGAAGCCATAAAGACGGCGTTTACACCGCCCCCAGGACACGCGGAGATTGACGCACCCCACCCCTTTCGATAGTGATGTCCGCAAGTTTTTCACATCCGCCGAGCAATTTGCGATGCCGAGTTTGAACTGGATCGGAAAGGACCGCGTGGTCGGCCATCATCACGACGTCCCGTTCAAGGCGCTTGAGAAGCGCTATGAATTCTGCTCGGCAAGT
>JAEXAH010000135.1 GCA_023458315.1 Pseudomonadota bacterium | reverse complement strand
CGCCCAGGAGCACCGGGTGGAAAGCCTGCACGGTGCCATGACGCGGCGCCTGTCCTTGTACGATCAGGCCCTGCATGCCTCGGCCGCCTTCATCCGCATCGCCGCGCCGACCAGCGTTTCCGACTGGGCGGCCTTTGTCGAACGGCTGGTGGTCGCCGAGAATTATCCCGGCATTCCCGCCCTGGCCTATGCGCCGCTGGTGCGGCGGGAACAGGCGGCGGCCTTCGTCGCCGACGCCCAGCGCGACGGGCTGGGCTGGTTCCGCCTGTGGCCCGCCGCCGACCGCGAGCTGATGGTCGCCAACCGTTTCGTGGCGCCGCTGGACCGGGCCAACATGCGGGCGCTGGGTTACGACATGTACCAGGACGGGGTGCGCCGCGCCGCCATGGACGCCGCCCGCGACAGCGGCCGCAGCGCCATCACCGCCAAGGTGATCCTGAAGATCGACGACGGTCAGGCGGCCGAGCCCGCCTTCATCGCCTATGCCCCGGTCTACGCCAAGGACGCGGCCACGGCCACGGTCGAGGACCGGCGCGCCGCCCTGCGCGGTTTCACCCTGGCGCCGATCCGGGTGTCCACTCTGGTGGCGGCGGTGGCGGAACAGGTGGCACCGGACGCGGTGCTGCGCATCCATGACGGCGGCGATCCGCGCCGCGACGCCATTCTGTACGAATCCCCCGGCGCCGAAACCGTGACCCGGTGGTGGCGGCGCGATGTGGCGTTTTCCAATCGCGGCTGGGCGGTGCTGTACGGCTTCACCCCCCAGGCCGAACGGCCGCAGGACCGGGCGCTGCCGTGGATCGTCGCCGGGCTGGGCGCCGCCGCCAGCGTGCTGCTGGCCCTGCTGGTGGGCAATCTGGTCAGCGGGCGCGGTCAGGCGCTGGCCCTGGCCGCCGACATGACCCGCGCCCTGCGCGACAGCGAGGCCAAGTTCCGCGCGGTGTTCGACAATTCGGTGCAGTTCCAGTCATTGCTGACCGCCGACGGGCGGCTGGTGGCCTCGAACCCGGCGGCGCTGGCGCTGGTGGGCGGCGACATGGCGCGCATCGCGGGCAAGCCGTTCTGGGAGGCGGGATGGTTCGACATGGCGGTCGAGCGTGAACGCTGCCGCGTCGCCCTGGTCAGCACCGCCGCCGGTCGCGCCACCAGCCTGGAGGTGCTGCGCCACGATCCCGACGGCAGCGAGATGTGGGTGGACGTGTCCTTCCGCCCGGTGCCGGACGACAGCGGCGGCGTGGCCTGGATCGTCGCCGAGGGCCGCGACCTGACCGAACGCCGCCGCCGCGAACTGGCGCTGAACCGCGCGGTCGAGGAACTGACCCGGTCCAACCAGGAACTGGAACGGTTCGCCCATGTGGCCGCCCATGATTTGCAGGAACCCTGCCGCACCATCATCAGCTATGCGCAATTGCTGGAAAAACGCTGTGGCGACGGCCTGGACCGCGACGGCCGCGACTTTCTGCAATACCTGATCGGCGGCGCCCACCGCATGCGCGATCTGGTGTCCGACCTGCTGGCCTATTCCCGGGTCAAGGACAAGGCGGCGCCGTTCGAGCCGCTGGAATGCGGCGCCCTGGTCGCCGGGGTGCTGGCCGACCTGAACCGCACCATCGCCGAGGCCGACGCCCAGGTCACGGTCGGCGACCTGCCCACCGTGTCCGGCGACCGCCAGCAGATCGTGCAACTGTTCCTGAACCTGCTGGGCAACGCCCTGAAATTCCGGGCCGAGGGACGGCGGCCGGAAATCCGGGTCACGGCGCGGCGCGCTGGCGACATGTGGGAATTCTGCATCGCCGACAACGGCATCGGCATCGCCGAAGCCTATCACCAGCGGGTGTTCGAGGTGTTCCAGCGTCTGCACGGGCCGGACCGCTATCCCGGCACCGGCATCGGCCTGTCCATCTGCCGCAAGGTGCTGGAACGGCACGGCGGCACCATTCGCGTGGAATCCCGTGAGGGCGAGGGCAGCCGCTTCTATTTCACCCTGCCGGTGCTCAGGGAAGCCGTCTGACCGTCGCGCGGTCGCCGTCCACCTCGACCAGATCGGCGCCCTCCAGCGCATCGACGATGCCGGGCAGGTTGACCACCGCCGGGATGCCGAATTCCCGCGCCACGATGGCGCCATGGGACAGGAAACCGCCGGTTTCCATGACCAGCCCGCCCGCCTTGAGGAACAGCGGCGTCCATGCCGGATCGGTGCCCGGCGCCACCAGGATGTCGCCCGGGGCCATGGCGGTGCCGTCGCCCGGCTCGCGCGCCACATGGGGGCGGCCGCGCGCCCGTCCGGCGCCGACGGCGGTGCCGCGCCAGCCGCCATCCCCGCTGCGCGGCGCGTCCCCGGCGGTCGGCAGGGTGGTGGCGACGTGCAGGGCGATCACCTCGGGTTCGCGTTCGGCGGCCCATTGCTCCATGCGGCGGCGACGTTGGCCGGTGCGCTGGCGCACCGCCCCGGGGGACAGCCGCCCTTCGGCCAGCGCCAGCAATTCCGGACGGGTCAGGTTGAACACGTCGTCGGGATGGTCCAGCCCGCCCTCGGCGTGCAGGCGGCGGGCGATCTCCAGCACCGGGCGGCGGGTGGCATCCAGCAGCGCCACCAGGGCCGAGCGTGCCGCCTCGCGGTCATTGCATTCGCGGGTCGCCGTCCGGACCATGCCGCGCAGCAACAGGCGCAGCCAGCGGGGCAGGGCGCCGTCCAGGCGGCGCCACGCGGCGGCGGCGGTTTCCTGCTGGCGGTGGCGCAGGGCCTGGACGTCGCCGTCCGCCAGTCCGGCGATCACGTCCAGCACATAGCCCGGCCGCTCGCGCCAGCGCGGCATGCGCATATAGGTTTCCTTGACGGCACGGTGCCCGTAACGGTCCAGGAAGCGGGCGAAGGCGGTGGCGAAAGGGCTGTCGGGCGGCAGGTCGCGCCGCCAGTCCTCGCCACGACCGGGGCGGCGCAGCCAGTCCAGCGCCGGGCGATCGTCCTGGGCGGCGATGCGGGCCAGTTCCATCATGTCCAGGCTTTGCCGGGCGGTGACGCTGGGCTCGCCCCCGGCCATCAGCGCGGCGGCCAGGGCGTGGCCTTCGCCGGGAAAGCGTTTGTCCAACATGCGGACCAGGGTGGACAGGCCGCCCCCGCCCGAGCCCTGAAGGAACATCAGGTGGTCGGCGCGGTTGACGTAGTCGATCTGTTCGCGCAGCAAGGCGGCCATTCCGGCGCGGTCGGCGGGCAGGGGGGCCGCCCGCCACGCCGCCGCGCGGGCATGGGTTTCCGCCAGATCGGCCTCGGCCCGGCGGCGCAGCGGCGCCGCCCGGCGCAGATAGCGCAGCATGTTGCCCAGGCGGCGCAGGCGCTGGCGCAAGGTCGCGGCGGGGACGGCGATTTCCGGCTGGTGGCCGCCCAGCAGGTCGTTCAGCGCCTTGGGCGGAAAGCCGATGGCGTCGAAGGCTTCCCATTGCAGCACCGCCGCCTCCAGGTACAGCCGCCCATGGAACAGGGCCGCGCGCTGAATGCCGGGCAGCGGCCGGAACCCGGCCAGCCGCCAGCCCAGGGACAGCATGCGGTTGACCAGGGCGCGGCTGCCGTTCCATTCCAGCGGCGACAGCGGATCGGGCAGCACCTCGCGGGTGTTGCCGCGCGACCACAGGGCGGGCTGGCCGCGCAGGGCATCATAGGTGTGGCGGCCCGGCGCGGTGATCGGCCGGGCCTGCACGATCCAGAACCGCGTGCCGTCCCACACCCATTCCAGGTCGTGCAGCGGCCGGGCGAAATCCAGGGCGGTGGCGGCGTCCAGCACCACATGGCCCAGGGCGACGGCCTGATCGGGGCTCAGCACGGCGGCGGCGGCCAGGTCGGGCGGGGTGTCGGCCAGTTCGGTGCCGCCCTGCGCCCGCGTGCGGGTCATGCGGGTCTTGGCGCCGATCCGCCGCTCGATCCCGGTCAGGGAATCGTCCAGGAAGGACAATTCCAGGCGATACAGATCGCCATCGGTGGCGCCGCCGACCAGGGCTTCGCCCAGGCCCCAATGGGCGTTGATCACCACATGGTCCTCGCGCCCGCTGGCCGGGTCGCAGGTAAAGGCGACGCCCGAGGCCCGGGCCTCCAGCAGCGGCATGACCACCACCGCCATGTCCCGTCGTTCCAGGGGCAGGCCCAGACGGCGGCGATAGGCGGTGGCGACGTCGCTCCAGGCGGAATCCCACACTTCCGCCATGGCCCGGCCCAAGGCATCGGCGCCGATGACGTTCAACCGCGACAGATGGATACCGGCGAACGAGGCGGCGGCGGAATCCTCGTCCACCGCCGACGACCGCACCGCCAGCGGCCGCCCGGCCCAGCCGCGCCGCTCGATCTCGGCCCACACCGCGGCCAGCAGCGGCGCGGGCAAGGGTGTGCCGGGGCGGCGGTCGCGGGCGTGGGACGCGGCGACGACGAAGCCGTCCGGCACCGGAACCCCCAACCCGGCCATGCGGCCCAGATGGGCGCCCTTGCCGCCCGCCTCGGCGGCGCCCAGTTCGGCGGCCTGCCGCCAATCCAGCACCGGCGCCGTCATGGCCGGTCCCCGGCACTGCGGGCGCCGTCCAGGAACAGGTCCAGGATGGCGGCGAATTCGGCGTCCAGGTCACGATCCGCCAGGGTCAGCCAACGCCACACCGCGCCGAAATACAATTGCTTGAACAGCAGGGCCAGATGATCGGAATCCAGGTCGCGCCGCACCTCGCCCGCCTGTTGCGCGGCGGCGATCAACGCGCCATAGGCGCTTTGGCTGTTGCTGCGCTGGCTGTCTTCGGACGTGAAGCGATAGCGGAAATAGGGCATCAGATAGGGGCGGCGCGCCCGGCACCATTGCGCCGATGCCGTCAGCACCACACGCAGCCGCCCGCGCAGATCGGGCTGTGCCGCCACCCGGTCGCGCAAATCCATCATGCCCTGGTCGAATTCGGCGTGGAACTGGTGGCCCAGCAGCGCCTCCTTGACCGGGAAGTGGTTGTACAGCGTCCCCTTGGCCACATCGGCCGCCGCCGCGATCTGCTCCATGGTCACGGCGTCGAAGCCGTGTTCCTCGAACAGCGCGAAGGCGGTGGCCGCCAGATGGTTCAGGGTCTGCGCCCGCTTGCGCTCGCGGCGGCCGGATGGGGTGGTATCGGTCATGGTCTTGCCAAAAATGAACAATGATTAATATTGAACGACGTTCATTAATTTGGCAAGGGGGGCAAGGCAAAAAAAACCCCGGCACGGGGCCGGGGCAAGGTTGTCCGGGGAGGAGGGCCGGAGGATACGAATTCAGTTCTGTACCTTCCACGAGCCGTCGGGCTGGCGGCAGGCGGTGCCATAGGATTGCTGCTGCTGGCCGCCGACCATGATGGTCTGCTGGTATTCGCGGCAATACTGGCCGGGCGCCGCCTCGTAGGTGCGGGTCGGGGTGATGGTGCCGGAATTGCCGCTGTCGGGGTTGTTCCAGGCGACGCTTTGGCCGCTGGGGGCGCGTTCGAACGCGCGGTTGCCCGCCTGATTGGCATAGGCCTGGTCGGCGCGGTCCAGCGAGGCGCCCACTTCCGAGCCGATGAAGGCGCCCAGCAGGGTGCCGACGGCGGTGGCGGCCAATTGGCCCTTGCCCTTGCCGAATTGCGAACCGGCGACCGCGCCGCCGACACCGCCCAGCACGGCGCCACCGGTCTGCTTGCTGATGCCGAAGCCGCCGCCGCCGCCATTGCCGGGCTGGGCACAGGCGGCCAGGGACAGGGTCAGGGCACAGGCCAGCAAAACCTTCTTCATGATCGTTCTCCGCAAGCAAGGCCATGTTTCCGGGCCTTTGATCCGGACCTTACCCCCGTCACATGGCGGCGGAAGGGCGCAATCATGGCAAGCTTGTGGCGAAAACAAAAAAACGCCCGCCGGGATGGGCGGGCGTCTGGTCGTCTGCCGGAAGGCCGGGGATTACTCCTCGGTGCCCTCGGCGTCGTCTTCCACGTATTGGGGCGCCACGGTACCGGCGCGCGGGCGGGCCAGGGTGACGGCCTTTTCCAGGTCCAGTTCGCTGCACAGGCCCAGCGTCACCGGGTTGCGCGGCTTGATGTTGGTGGCGTTCCAGTGGGTCTTGTCGCGCACCGACTGGATGGTCGGCTTGGTGGTGCCGATCAGCTTGCTCAGTTGGGCGTCGGACAGTTCGGGGTGGTGCTTCAGCAGCCAGGCGATGGCGTCGGGGCGGTCCTGGCGCTTGGACACCGGGGTATACCGGGCGCCCTTGGGCTTTTGGCGCGGCTGCGGGTAATCGGTGATGTTCAGCTTCAGGCGCAGGTCGGAATCCGCCTCGCAGCGTTCCAACTCGCCCTTGCTGATCTGGCCGTTGGCAATGGGGTCGAGGCCCACGATGCCGGTCGCGACCTCGCCATCGGCGATGGCCTGGACTTCCAGCGGATGCAGCCCGCAGAAATCGGCGATCTGCTCGAAGCTGAGCGCGGTGTTCTCGACCAGCCAGACGGCGGTCGCCTTGGGCATGAGCGGCAGGGCCATAAATCCTCCTTCCTGGGCAGAGCGGACCATGCCGGGATGCGGTGGTCCGGGTGCCGTCGGCGGCAACCTTATAAATGCGCCGTAGTTATATGGGACGGCCTTCGCGCGGTCAAACGCTAGGCGGTCGGATTTTCATCGCGGCTTAAACCACCAGGACGATCTTGCCCACATGGGTGTTGGCTTCCATCAGGCGATGGGCCTCGGCAGCGTCGGCCAGCGGGAAGGTGGCGTGCACCACCGGACGGATGGCGCCGCCCGCCATCAGCGGCCACACCCGCTCGCGCAGGCTGGCGGCCATGCGGGCCTTGGCGTCGTCGGATTGCGGCCGCAGGGTCGAGCCGGTCAGGGTCAGGCGCTTCAGCATCACCGGCATGAAATTCAGTTCGGCGACGCTGCCCTTCAGGAAGGCGATGGACACCAGACGGCCGTCCGGGGCCAGGGCCTTGACGTTGCGCGGGATGTACTCGCCGCCGACCATGTCCAGGATGACGTCCACGCCTTTCTTCGTCTCGGCCTTGACCACCTCGACGAAATCCTCGGTGGTGTAGTCGATGGCGCGGTCGGCGCCCAGGTCGCGGCAGGCCCCGGCCTTGGCGGCGCCGCCCGCGGTGGCGAACACTTTCGCGCCCAGCGCCTTGGCCAATTGGATGGCGGTGGTGCCGATGCCGCCCGCGCCGCCATGCACCAGCAGGGTTTCCCCGGCCTTCAGGGCGCCGCGCTCGAACACGTTGTGCCACACGGTGAAGAACGTCTCGGGCAGGCTGGCGGCCTGCACCATGTCGAAGCCCTGGGGCACCGGCAGGCAATGGCGGGCATCCACGGCGACGTATTCGGCATAGCCGCCGCCCGCCGCCAGCGCGCACACCGCCTCGCCCGGCGCCGGGGCGGCGACGCCGTCGCCCAGGGCGACAATGGTGCCGGACACTTCCAGGCCGGGCAGGTCGCTGGCGCCGGGCGGCGCCGGATAGGCGCCCTGGCGTTGCAGCACGTCGGGGCGGTTGATGCCCGCCGCCGCGACCTTGATCACCACTTGGCCGGGGCCCGGGCGCGGGCAGGGGCGGGTGGTGGTCTTCAGCACCTCGGGACCGCCGGGCTGGCTGATCTCGACGCAGGTCATGGTTTCCGGCAGCATTGTTTAATACCCCTCGTCACCTGTCGGTTGGGCGGCCAATCTGGTACGTTCGGGCAACAAGCGCAAGTGCGGAGGCAATCATGGATTGGGACGAAGCGGAGACGAAGAACAGGATCGTGGCCCCGCGCAACCTGGACACCATGGGCGTGGCCGAACTGAATGCCTATATCGGGGAATTGGAGGCCGAGATCGCCCGCGCCCGCGCCGCCATCACCGCCAGGCAATCGGCCCGCGCGGGCGCCGAAAGCTTCTTCAGGAAATAGGAGCCGCGCCATGGTCAAGGGCAAGAACGTCATCGTCACCGGGTCCACCAGCGGCATCGGCCTGGGCATCGCCCGCGCCTTCGCCGCCCAGGGGGCGACACTGGTCCTCAACGGCCTGGGCGACGCCGCCGGGATCGAACGGCTGCGGCTGGATCTGGAACGGGAATTCGGCGTGCGCGTGCTGTACGACAATGCCGATCTGCGCGACCCCGACGCCTGCGCCGCGCTGATCCACAACGCCGAAATGGCGCTGGGCGGGGTGGACGTGCTGGTCAACAACGCCGGTATCCAGCACGTGGCGGCGGTCCAGGACTTTCCCGCCGAACGCTGGGACGCGGTCATCGCCGTCAACCTGTCCTCGGCCTTCCACACCATCCGCACGGCGCTGCCGGGAATGCAGGCGCGCGGCTGGGGCCGCATCGTCAACATCGCTTCGGCCCACGGTCTGGTCGCCTCGGCCAACAAGGCGGCCTATGTGGCGTCCAAGCATGGGCTGATCGGGTTGACCAAGGTGGTGGCCCTGGAAAACGCCCAGGGCGCCGTCACCTGCAACGCCATCTGCCCCGGCTGGGTGCTGACGCCGCTGGTCCAGGCGCAGATCGAGGCCCGCGCCGCCGCTCAGGGCATCAGCCAGGATCAGGCGCGCGAGCAGATGCTGGGCGAGAAACAGCCGTCGCGCCGTTTCACCACCCCGGAACAGATCGGCGAGATGGCGCTGTTCCTGTGCTCGCCCGCCGCCGACAACATGACCGGTTCCGCCCTGACCATGGATGGCGGCTGGACCGTTCAATAATCATAAGGAGTTCCATGACCCGCCCCGAACCCACCCGCCGTGGCGATTATCGCTTTTACTGCAACATCCAGACCCGCTGGTCGGATAACGACATGTTCGGCCACGTCAACAATGTGGAGTACTACCGCTTCTTCGAACTGGCGGTGGTGGAATTCCTGATGCGGGCCGGGGAAGTGGACCTGATGAACGATCCGGTGGTGCCGTTCGCCGCCGAAAGCCTGTGCCGGTTCCGGCGGCCGCTGTCGTGGCCCCATCCGGTGACGGCGGCCCTGCGGGTCGAGCAATTGGGCACCAGTTCGGTGCGCTACGGCATCGCGCTGTTCGAGGAAGGCGGCGACGAACCGGCGGCCGAGGGCCATTGGGTGCATGTCTTCGTCACCCGCGACGACCAGCGCCCGACCCCCATTCCCGCCGCCTTGCGGGCGATGTTCGAACGGCATCGCTGAGCACCGAAAAGGGGCGCCGGATGGTCCGGCGCCCCGGGGTGTTCAGGCCGCCTTGTCGGCGGTCGTCCCCTCGATCGCCTTGGTGGCGGCGGGCGGCGCCGCCTCGATGCGGATCGTGCGGGGTTTCATCTGTTCCGGCACCTCGCGCTTCAGGGTGACGTGCAACAGGCCGTTGGCCAGGTCGGCACCCTCGACGCGGATGTGGTCGGCCAGTTCGAAGCGGCGTTCGAACGACCGTCCGGCGATGCCGCGATGCAGATACTGCGCGGTTTCCTCTTCGCGCTTGGCCTTGCCGGTGATGATCAGCGAGCGGTCGTGCACGGTGATCTCCAGGTCGCTTTCGGCGAAACCGGCGACGGCCATGGTGATGCGGTAATCGTCGTCCGACAGCTTCTCGATGTTGTAGGGCGGATACGAGAAGGCGGAATCGTCCACGCGCTGCGCGGCGTCCAGCATGCGCGACAGGTGGTCGAAGCCGACGGTGGAACGGAACAGGGGGGAAAGATCGAAGGGTCGCATGGTCCAGTCCTCCTAGCGAAGCAACCAGAATGGTGGGGGCGGTCTCCCGGCGGGCACCGCCGCGCGGCCCCGCAATCGGCGGCCGTGCATATTTGACATAAGGGGAGGACGCGGTCCGTCAAGAGCCGCCGCGACCTCCTTCCTTGGTAGGCATGCCCCATACCAACGCACCTATCGCCTTGGTCTGGGGGTGGGCGTAGTCTGACAGCAACAGGCCGGCTGGGGGCGGCTGACGCCATGGAGGTTCCGAGCCATGCCGCCGACCTATTTCCGCAAGACCTATGACGAAACCATCGACCTGATGGTCGAGGCCCGCAACTACATGGCCTATGTGGAGCGGCGCGAGCGCGAACGGGCGGGTGCCCACGCCGGGCTGCGCATGTCGTGCGAGGCCATGCGGGTCACGTCCCGTCTGACCCAGGTGATGGCGTGGCTGATGATGCAGCGCGCCGTGCACGAAGGCGAGGTGGAGGCGGGCGAGGCCCTGGCCGACGCCAACCGCCTGTCGGGGGCCGATGTCTGCCTGGATGAAACCTTCGCCGCCGACCAGACCCTGCCGCGCAGCCTGCGCAGTCTGCTCGACCGTTCGTTCCGCCTGTATCAGCGCATCGCGCGGATCGAGGAACAGATGGTGGAACGGCTGAATTAGGGCGCCCAGCTTTAAATCTGAGGCGTTCTCATTTCCCGTCACCCCCGGGCTTGACCCGGGGGGCCATGGATTGCCGGGTCAAGCCCGGCAATGACGGATAACAAAGGATGTGTCCGATTTAAGGCGCGATGCCCCAATCCGAGGTGCCATGACCGGGAAAATGAAAAAAAGGGGGACCTGCCCGCGCAGGTCCCCCTTTTCCTGGTCCGCAACAGGGGTTACTGGTTGCCCAGCTTGCCGCCCTTGCGGGTGATCTCGATCAACTGACGGAACACCTGGCCCTCGACGGCGCCCGACAGGGTGCGGGCGGCCTGGCCTTCGGCCCCGGCAACGATGAAGCTGGGGGTCGAGGTGATGTCCAGGGCGTGCGCCAGTTCGACGTTCTTCTTGAGTTGGGCGGCGATCTCGGGGGCCATCATGTCCTTCTTGATCTGGTCGACATTGGCCCCGGCCTCGCCCGCCAGACGGAAGATGGTCTTTTCATCCAGCTTGCCGCGATACTTCATGAAGGCGCGGTGCACCTCGTCGTACTTGCCCTGCTTCTTGGCGGCCAGGGCGACGCGGGCGGCGGTGGCCGAATCCTCGGACAGGATGGGCATTTCCTTGAAGACGACGCGGGTCTTGCCGTCGGCTTTGGCGGCGTCCAGCATGGGGTCCAGCACCACCTTGCAATACGGGCAATTGTAGTCGAAGAACTCGACCACCACCACGTCGCCCTTGGCATTGCCGGCGACCGGGTCGTCCTTGGCGTTGAAGATTTCGTCCTTGCGGGATTCGATGGCCTTCTTGGCGTCGACCTCGGCCTGGGCGCGCATCTTCTCGCGCAGCGCCTCGATGGCGTCGGCGATGACCTCGGGGTGCTCCATCAGATAGACGCGGACGATCTTGCCGATGTCCTCGGCCTGCTGCTTGTCGAAGCTTTTCTGGGTTTCCTGGGCCATGGCGGTGCCAGCCAGGGTCAGGCCGAGGGCGAGGGCGCCGAGGGCGCCGAAAGACTTGCGGATCATCTGTGATGGAACTCCGGTCACGAAAGCCCGGGCATATTGGCCGATTGGGACACGGCCGACAAGCCCCGGCGGGTGTATACGATTCATCTGCGGTCGCGCCGTCGGTTCAACGCGGGTCGCGCTGCCTGTTTTACCGTCTGTCGCGCTGCCTGTTTATCTTCTGTCGCGCTGCCTGTTTATCTTCTGTCGCGCTGCTCCTTGACCTGCGAGGCGCGTTCCTTGATGTCCTGGATGCGCAGCCACACGGCGCCGGAACGGGGCAACAGGCGTTCGGCCTTGCCCGCGTGGAAGGCGGCGTCGGTCAGGCGGCCTTCCAGCAGGGTCTGCTCGGCCATGGCATAGGCGGCCATGCCCTCGTCGCCCAGGCGGTTGTAGGTGATGCCCAGCAGGCGCCAGCCGCCGTGGTTCTGGGGTTCGCTCTGCAACGCCTTGGTCAGTTGGGCCTTGGCGTCGTCCAGCAAGGCGGGGTCTTCCTGTTCCACCTCGACCTGGGCCAGCCCGATGCGCAGCAGGGCGTTGTCGGGCAGGTGCTTGACGGCATTGCGATAGGGTTCCAGCGCCTCGGCGCCACGGCCGTTCTCGAACAGCATCTGGCCCTTGAGTTCCCAGAAATAGGGATCGGCGGGCCGTTCGGCGATCAGACCGTCGATCAGCGGCAGGGCGGTATCCAGGTCCGGCTTGCGATAGGCGGCGATGGCGCGGGCATAGCGGGATTCCAGGCTGGTGTCGGTTTCCTTGTAGCGCTGATAGGTGCGCACCGGCGATTCCAGGAAGGCGAACAGCTTGGCGCGCATGCGCTTGTGCATCTCGATGAAATCGGGGCGCTGGGGATTGTTGCTGTAGGGCGACCGGCTGACGTGGTCGCGCACGTTGGCGACGCGGTCGCGGGTCAGCGGGTGGGTGCGCACATAGGGGTCCTGGCGGGCCGCCACCAGCAATTCCTGGTCGCCCAGGATCTCGAAGAATTCCAGGAAGCCCTTGGCCGATTGCCGGGTGGTGTCCAGGAACGACAGGCCCGCCTGATCGGCCGAGCCTTCCTGGGTGCGGGAAAAGGCCATCAGGTTGCGCATGGCCGCTTCCTGGCTGCCCATCATCACCGCCGCGCCCAGATCGCCCCGGCCCGAGGCGGCGCCCAGGGCGGCGCCCAGCAGCATGCCCATCAGCGCCTCGGTCGAGGCGTTGCCCACCGCGTCCTGGATGCGGATCAGATGCCCGCCCGAGATGTGGCCGGTTTCGTGGGCGATGACGCCGATCAACTGGCCGGGATGTTCGGCCCGGATCAGCAGGCCGGTGTGGAAGAACATGTTCTGGCCGCCCGCCACAAAGGCGTTCAGGCTGGGGTCCACCAGCAGATGCACGCGCACCGCGTCGGGGTCCAGCCCCGCCGCCTGGAACAGTGGCGTCGCATACGCGCGAATGGTATTTTCCACCTCCGCGTCGCGAATGAAGCTCCGCCGACCTGTCTGCTGGGCGAAAGCGGGCGTGCTCGGCGGCGCCACCAGCGCCAGCACCAGGGTTGCCAGAAGGAACAAGCGTGTGAACAAGAGCCTCTCTCCGTCGGTCGGTCGTCTGTCCCGTCGTGCCGCCTGCGCGGCTTCCCTGTTGGCGCTGTTGGCCGGATGCGGCGAAAGCAAGCCGGTGGGCACCATCGGCTACGTCACCGGCTTCGGCGGCATGGCCGCCGCCGACGAACCCCGCGCCGTGCTGGCCGCCCGCGACGTTCTGTCGGCTGGCGGCACCGCCGCCGATGCTGCGGTCGCGGCCTATTTCACGATGGCCGTGACCCAGCCGTCAACTGCCAGTCTTGGCGGTGGCGGCGTCTGCGTCGTCTATGACAAGGAAAAGAAGCGCGCCGAAATTGTCGAATTCATGGCGCCTCCCTCGGCCGCCTCGGGCGCGTCGCGCAATCCCAGCGCCGTTCCGGCCAATGTCCGCGGATTCTACGCCCTGCACGCGCGTTATGGCAAGCTGCGCTGGGAACAATTGCTGGCCGAGCCCGAGCGTCTGGCCCGCATGGGCATGCCGGTGTCGCGCGCCTTCGCCGCCGACGTGGCCCGCGCCGCCAATCTGCTGGCGGGCGATCCCGCCGCCCGTCAGGTGTTCCTGCCCGGCGGCCGCCCGCTGGCCGAGGGGCAGGTGTTCGAGCAGCGCGATCTGGCGACCCTGCTGGCCCGTCTGCGCCGCAGCCCCGGCGATTTCTATGGCGGCACCCTGTCGCGCGAGATCATGGCCGCCGTCGCCCAGGCGGGCGGCACCCTGACCGCCGAGGATTTGCGCGACCTGCGTCCCGCCCTGCGCGAAGGGCTGAGCGTCGAGATCGGCCACGACACCGCCGTATTCGCGCCGCCGCCCGCCGTGGCGGGCGCCGTGGCCGCCGCCATCACCGCCCAGGTGGCGGGGCGCTGGGAAAGCGCCGCCGCCGACGAGAAGCCGCATTTGCTGGCCGAGGCCGCCGCCCGCGCCTTCGCCGACCGCTCGCGCTGGATGCAGCCCCATGGCTGGCCCAACGAACAGGCGGCCGGTCTGGCCGACAAGTCCCGGGCCGAGGGGCTGATGGCCAATTACAATCCGGAAAAGCACGTGCCGGTCGAGGCGGCCAAGGCCGCCGACGCCATCCCCGCCGCCAGCGTGGCGGCCATGGATTCCTATGGCAACGCGGTGTCCTGCAACGTCACCACCTATGGCCTGTTCGGCAACGGCCGCATGGCCCCCGGCACCGGCATGATGCTGGCGGCGGTGCCCGGCCTGTCCAGCGGCCCCGGCGCCATCGGCCCGGTGGTGGTGTACAACGCCCCCTCGCGCGAGGTGCGGTTCGTCGGCGCCGCCAGCGGCGGCGTCACCGCGCCGACCGCCCTGGTGCAGACCATGATGGCCGCCGTGGTGGACAAGGTGGCGGTGGACGCGGCGGTGGCCCAGCCGCGCGTGCACCATTCCGGCGCCCCCGACATCGCCTTCGTGGAAAGCGGCGAGCGTGCCGCCGACGCCGCGCCGCTGAGCAAGCGCGGCCACGAGGTCAAGGCGGTGCCCATCCCCAGCCGGGTGCAGGCGCTGTATTGCGGCTCGGGCGATCCCAGCTTCCAGAAATGCAAGGTGGCCAGCGACCCGCGCGGCCACGGCCTGGGCGCCATCGTCGGCAAGGACTGATCCCATGGCGTTCAAGGTTGCCAAGCGGGGCGCCATCGCTCCGTTCATCGTCATGGACGTCATGCGCGCCGCCAACGAACGGGCGGCGGCGGGCGGCGACGTCATCCACCTGGAAGTGGGCCAGCCGTCGGGCAAGGCGCCGTCGCGGGTGCTGGCGGCGGCCCGGGCGGCGCTGGACCATCACGGCCTGGGCTATACCGAGGCCCTGGGCCTGCCATCCCTGCGCCAGCGCATCGCCCGCCATTACCGCCATGCCTATGGCGTGACCGTGGCGGCGGAAAACGTGGCGGTGACGACGGGGTCGTCGGGCGCCTTCCTGCTGGCCTTCCTGGCCGCCTTCGACGCGGGCGATCGGGTGGCGGTGGCGGCGCCGGGCTATCCCGCCTATCGCAACATCCTGGAGGCCCTGGGCATCGAGGTGGTGGCGGTGCCGGTCGGCGCCGCGTCGCGCTGGCAATTGACCGTGGACGTGCTGGAGCGGATCGAGGGCCGTCTGGACGGCGTGGTGGTCGCCAGCCCCAGCAATCCCACCGGCTCCATGCTGTCGGCGCACGAGGTGGCGGAACTGGCGGCGTGGTGCGAGGTGAAGGGCATCCGGCTGGTGTCGGACGAGATCTATCACGGCATCACCTATGGCGCCCCGGCGGGCAGCGCGGCGGGGGCGGGCGAGCACACCGTCATCGTCAACAGCTTTTCCAAATACTACGCCATGACCGGCTGGCGTCTGGGCTGGATGGTGTTGCCGCCCGATCTGGTGCGGCCGGTGGAATGTCTGGCGCAGAATTTGTTCATCTCGCCGCCGACCCTGTCGCAGGTGGCGGCCGAGGCGGTGTTCGAGTGCTACGACGAGTTGGACGCCCGCGTCGCCGTTTACAAGGCCAACCGCGACGTGCTGCTGAACGAATTGCCCGCCGCCGGGTTCTCGCGCCTCGCGCCGTCCGACGGCGCCTTCTACATCTATGCCGACGTCTCGGACCTGACCGGCGACAGCGCCGAATTCTGCCGCCGCATGCTGGCGGAAACCGGCATCGCCTGCACCCCCGGCATGGATTTCGATCCCTACGAAGGGCGGCGCACCCTGCGCTTTTCCTTCGCGGGCGCCACTGCCGACATGGTCGAGGCGGCCCGGCGGCTGAAATCCTGGCGGAAGTAGGGGCGGGCATCCAGCTTCCGTCCAGATGACGGTTGTGCGTAGTGGTGCTATAGTGGTCGAACCATGGAAATATCGCCGCTCCATAACCATGATGGAGTGAACGCGGCGAGTGCCCTGGAAAACCTGGCGCACCGCCTTGTCGCCGTCCATCACGCCAAGCCGTCCGAGCCCAAGCCCGGTCGGCACGTGGAGGATGTGGTCGATGTTCCCATCTTCACCACCGGCGAATTCGGTCTGGAAAGCCCGGCTTCGGCCCCGGCCCCGGCTGGCGCGCCGGTGCCGCCGCTCAGCTTCCTCGACCGCGTCCGGCAATTCTTCAGTTGACTTTGCGCGGCCCCGACAGGCGGTTATGATCGGGCCGTGGCAAAGGGAGTGCGTGCATGCCGTTCGCGGTTCAATCCTGCCTGGACGTGGTGTTCTGGTTCACCGACCGGGCGCTGAATGATCGGGAATACATCCAGCCGCAGAAACTGCACCGGCTGATGTTTCTGGCCCAGGCGTATTATTCCGTGGCCTATCCCGGGCGCAAGTTGATGCCCGCCACCTTCGTGGTCGATTCCTTGGGGCCTGTCGAGCCGACGGTGTTTCACGCCTTCGCCTATGGCCGTCCGCATATGGTCGAGGCCAATCCCGTCGCCGACACCGTGGCGCATTTCCTGGACAGCATCTGGCGCCGCTTCGGCCAGTATTCCGCCGAAACCCTGAACAAGAAGCTGGCCGGGCATGCCCCGGTGGCCGAGGCCGCCGCCAAGGGTCTGGGCGAGGAAATCCCCCTGTCCGCCATGGTCAAGTTCTATGGCGCCGAAGTGGCCCGCAGCAAGGGCGGCGCCGCCGCCGGTCCCGCCGCCGATCAGGTGGTCAAGCCGCGCCTGATGCGGTCGCAGAACGGCAAGGCGGTGGCGGTCAAAGCCTGGGCGCCCAAGGCATTGGGCGGCAAATAGGATTGGGGATCAGCGCGCCAGCGGCTCGTACCAATCCTGGGGAAAATCCGCCTGGGCGCGGGCCGGGTGGTTGAACGGCGCCTTCAGGCCCGCCGGAAAGCGTTCGCCCATCAGCCGGACATATTCGGCGCGGCCGTCCAGGCCGCGTTTGTCGGCCAGATGGCGGAACCAGCGCACGCCCGCCGCCACGTGGCGGATTTCGTCGTGATAGATGACGTCCAGCACCGGCGGCGTCATGGCGTCGCCGTTCCGCGCCAGCTTTTCCATGGTGCCCGGCGTGGTGTCGAGGCCGCGCGCCTCCAGCGTCATGGGCACCACCACCAGCCGCGCCATCAAATCGTCGGCGGTCTTTTCCGCCGCCTGCCACAGCCCGTCATGGGCGGGCAGGTCGCCATAACTGGCGCCCAGTTGCCCCAGCAGCTTTTGCAGCATCTCGAAATGTTCGGCCTCGTCCACGGCCACCTGCACCCAATCGTCCACGAAGCCCTTGGGCATGTCCTCGTGCGGGAAGCGGCAAACGATGTCCCAGGCCAGATCGATGGCGTTCAGTTCGATATGGGCCAAGGCGTGCACCAGACCGATGCGGCCGCGTTCGCCGCCATAGGCGCGCTTGGGCATTTCCTTGGGCGCCAGCAAGGACGGCCGCGCGGGGCGTGCCGGGCGGTCGGGCGGCCGGGTGTCGCCGCGCGCGGCGATACGGCCCGCGAACCAATCGGCGGCGATGGCGCGGGTCAGGCGGCACTTTTCCAGCGCGTCGGCGGTGGACAGGATGGAAACGGCAAGGTCGCTGAGGCTGGTCATAACGGCACCATCCGTCGCTTCGCCGTCGAAGGCAAGCGCCGATATGCGACCAGGAAAACTGCCCACCGCCGTGCCACGCCGGTGGGCATGGACGGGATCACAGCTCGTGCAGCATGTCCAGGATGGCCTGGATGTGGCCCGCGACCTTCACCTTGCGCCATTCCTTGACCACGATGCCGTTCTCGTCGATCAGGAAGGTCGAGCGCTCGATGCCCATGTACTTCTTGCCGTAATTGTTCTTTTCCTTCCACACGCCATAGGCTTCGCACAGGGCGCCGTCGGCGTCGCTGGCCAGCGGGAAGGGCAGGGAGTGCTTGGCGCGGAACTTTTCGTGGCTGGCGATGGAATCCTTGGACACGCCCAGGATTTCCGCCTTGTTGACGGTGAAGCGCAGGTATTCGTCGCGGAATTGGTGCGCTTCCGACGTGCAGCCCGAGGTGTCGTCCTTGGGATAGAAATACAGCACCAGCCGCTGGCCCCGGTAATCGGCCAGCGAGCGCGGGCCTTCGTCGGTTTCCACGGTGAAATCGGGGGCAGGCTGGCCGACGGTCACGGTCATCGCGTTATCCCTCTCCTGGTTGGGGGCATCGCGGCCCCTCCCGAGTTGTAAAACGTTGTGCACTGCATTCAAGTGACCGTTTTACGCATCTCTTATGTTTGTCCCTCAAGCGCCGGGCGGGGGCCGATGCCTAACCTTTTGGTCAGGCATCCGGGCCGATTTTTTCGCGCATCGCCCGGCCGGGGGTGCCGACGATGCGGTCGAACACCTCCAGCGCCTGGGCGGCGCAATCGTCCATGCGGTCCACCAGGGTCTTGAAGTCGGTCAGGCCCGACGCCTGCACCAGCACGTCCTTGAGGCCGCGCGGCGCGGTCTTTTCGTCGAAGGCCCCGGCGATGGTCTGGCGCAGCACCAATTGCACCGCCGACCACAACCGCCACGCCGCCACCAGCGCGTCCAGGTCGCCGCCCGCCAGGATGCCGACGGCGTTGGCCGCCTCCAGCGCGTCGCGGGTGTTGTGGCACAGCATGGCCGGATGTTCGCGGCCGTGGCGCAATTGCAGGTACTGGGCGGTGAATTCGATGTCCACCAGACCACCGCGCAGGTGCTTGACCTCCCAATGGCTGTCGGCCTTGTGCTCGCGCGCCATGCGTTCGCGCATTTCCGCCACGTCCAGGACCAGCCGCTCGGCGTCGCGCGGCCGGGTCAGCACCTCGCGGATCACCGCCTCGACCTTGGCGCAGACGCGCGGGTCGCCGGTGACGATTCGGGCGCGGGTCAGCGCCATGTGCTCCCAGGTCCAGGCGGATTCTTTTTGATAGCGTTCGAACGACGCGAAGCTGGAGGCGATGGGGCCGGAACTGCCCGACGGCCGCAGCCGCATGTCCACTTCGTACAACGTGCCCTCGCCGGTCTTGGCGGTCAGGGCGTTGACGATGCGCTGGGTCAGGCGGGCATACCACGCCGAGGTGGACAACGGGCGGCCGCCGTCGGATTCCTCCACATCCTCGGGGGCGTCGTAGATCAGGATCAGATCCATGTCCGAGGTGGCGGTCATCTCGCGCCCGCCCATCTTGCCCATGGCCAGGATGCACCAGCCGCCGCCGGGAATGGTGCCGTGCGGGCGGGCCAGTTCCTCCTCGACCCTGGGCGTCACCGCCGTCAGGATGGCGTCGCCGATGTCGGTGAAGGCCCGCGCCGCCCGGTCGGGCGACAGCAGGTTGCGCAGGGTCTGCACGCCGACCTGGAATTTGTGGTCGTTGGCCCAGCGGCGGCTGATGTCCAGAACCTCCTGGAAATCCTCGGCTTCGGCCAGGGCGCGGTTCAGGTCGGCCTGCAATTCGTCGCGGCCGGGCGGCGGTTCGAAGAACACCGGCGACACCACCGCATCCAGCACGTTGGTGTGGCGGGCCAGATGCTCGGCCAGTCGGGGGGCGTTGCCCATGATCTCGGCCACCAGTTCCAACAGCGACGGGTTGGAATAGAACAGCGAGAACAGCGGCACGCCGCCCGGCAGGTGCGACAGGAAGGCGTCGAAGCGCATGAAGGCGTCGTCGGGCGACACCGTGTTGGACAACGCCCCCAGCAGCGCCGGGGTCAGTTCGGTCAGCAATTCACGGGCGCGGGTGGTGCGGGTGGCGCGGATGCGGCCGTGGTGCCAGCCGCGGATGGTGGAACACACCGCCTCGGCGGTGGTGAAACCCATCTCGATCAGGGTGCGCACGGTGTCGGGGTCGTTCTCGCCGCCGGTGAACACCAGATTGCCGTGGGTGCCCAGGTCGGGGCTGTCGTCGAACAGCTTGGCGTAATGGGCCTCGACGATCTGCAACCGCCTGGTCAGTGCCGCCGAGAAGCCCTCGATGTCGGCGAAGCCCATGAACGCCGCCAACTCCGCCAGCCGCGCCGGGCTGTCGGGAAGGGTCTGGGTCTGCTTGTCGTCGATCATCTGCAAACGGTGTTCAAGCTGGCGCAGGAAGCGATAGGCTTCCTCAAGCTCGACCACCACCTGCTGATCGGTGTGGCCCAACTCGGCCAGGGCGTGCAGGGCATCCAGGGTGCGGCAGCAGCGCATCTCGGGCTGGCGGCCGCCCCAGATCAGTTGCTGGGTCTGGGCGAAGAACTCGATCTCGCGGATGCCGCCGCGCCCCAGCTTGATGTTGTGCCCGGCCACGGCGATGGAATGGCCGCCCTTGTGGGCGTTGATCTGGCGCTTGATGGAATGGATGTCCTGGATGGCGGCGAAATCCAGCGATTTGCGCCAGATGAACGGGCGCAGGAACTTCAGGAAAGCGGCGCCCACCACCGGGTCGCCCGCCACCTGCCGCGCCTTGATCATGGCGGCGCGTTCCCAGTTCTGGCCGAAGCCTTCGTAATAGGATTCGGCGGCCAGCAGCGAAATGGCCACCGGGGTCGAGCCGGGATCGGGCCGCAACCGCAGATCGGTGCGGAAGACGTAGCCGTTGACCGTGCGCTCGTCCAGGATCTTCACCAGATCCTTGGTCATGGCGATCATGCATTCGGGCAACGATCGGCGGCCGGTATAATCCAGCTTTTCGTGGTCGTAGAACACGATCAGGTCGATGTCGCTGGAATAGTTCAGTTCGCGTGCGCCGAACTTGCCCATGCCCAGGATGACCATTCCGGTATCCTTTTCCGGGTCGTCGGGGTGGGGCAGGGCGAACTCGCCCTTGCGCGCCTCGCGCCGCAACAGGAAGCGCAGGGCGTGGCGGGTGGCGGCCTCGGCGTAATCGGCCAGTGCCTCCGTCACCTGCTCCAGCGCCCACAGCCCGGCGATGTCGGCCAGCGCCACCAGCAGCGCGGTGCGGCGCTTGCCCACCCGCAGCGCCGCCATCAGCCGCGCCATGTCGGTTTCGCCATCCACCTGTTCGGCCAGTTCGGCGGTCAGGTCGGCCATGGCCCGGTCGGGGCCGACGTCCAGCAGGCGGCACAAAAAGGCCGGTTCGTTGACCGCGCACAAGGTCAGGAACGGCGAATTGCCGAAGACGCGCGCCAGCAGCGCCCTTGCCTTCAAATCGCCAACAACCGCCCGCATCCTGTCGGCCTGGTCCTGGTCCTCCAGACCGTCGGCGATTTCGGTCCAGCGTTCGAAACCGCGTTCCTCGGCGCCGGGGTTGGAGATCAGGGGCAAAACGCGCTCATCCAAGGGAAAGTTCACCTTGTGCAATCCCACATGTTGTGATTGCTTCACACTGGTGAAATCACGAGGAGGGGTCAAGTCGGACATGGAGGCTGAACGCTAGTGGTCCACGGTGCCGTCAGAAGTCTGTTCCGGACTCTGGGAGCCCTCGTCGTCGGCCTGTTGATCCTGCTGCCTCTGTTCGTCTGGCGCCTGTCCAGCGGTCCGATCGCGCTTGATTTCCTGACGCCGTATATCGAGGAAGCCCTGACCGCCAAGGATGGCGGCCTGTCCGTGCGCCTGGACACCACCGTCCTGGCGCTGGGGCAGCACGACCGCATGGTGGAAATCCGCGCCGTCAACGTGCGCGCCTATGCCGGTTCGTCGGATCAGCCCATCGCCACCGTGCCCGAGGTGGCGCTGACCCTGAACGGCCGCGCCCTGCTGAACGGCGTCCTGGCCCCCAATTCGGTCGTGCTGTTCAAGCCGCGCCTGCATCTGGTGCGCGAGATGGACGGCCGCTTCCAGTTCGGCATCAGTCAGCCCGATTCCGCGCCATCCG